>LWTL01000108.1 GCA_002101235.1 Cycloclasticus sp. symbiont of Bathymodiolus heckerae
AGCGTGAGATTATTGTCGAAAACACCAAAGCTGGGCTTAAATCTGCACGGAATAATGGACGAATTGGAGGCAGACCAACGTTAATGACAGATGATAAAGTCCGCACAGCACAATCAATGCTGAAAGATACCGAAAATTACCCTTTTATATCAGATATCATCAAAACGCTCGGTATTGGAAGAACGACTTTCTATCGCCATTTTCCTCCGAAGAGCATAGGAAATCTCAGGCCACAGCAATAAGAATAATCAGAATCCTATGTCGCGTTTGGTACCTTTATGCAGAAAGACCCGATAATGGAAAAGAGTTGAGCGTTGCCTTTATGTACGCACCTGAAAAATGCGTTTCTGGCCCAAGCTTATTCAACCCTGCGCAATCGGTTGAACTTTGTATGGATCAGTTCTCTGTCGATGTAGGTTTATCTTTCTAAAGACCGCAACTTTTTCAATATAAATTAGGGGCTTAACAGCCCCTTTTTTGTGCGCCATAATAATCAAAAAAAACAGGGCCATTAAATGAAGTATAAGAAATTAGGACGAACCGGACTCGAAGTTAGCCTTATCGGTTTAGGCACAATGACATGGGGCCGCCAAAATACTCAGGCCGAAGGCTTTGAACAAATGGATTATGCGCTTGAGCAAGGCATTAACTTTTTTGATACTGCAGAAATGTACGCCGTACCACCTACCCCGGATACTTATGGTAAAACCGAAGCCATTATTGGCAATTGGTTTGCAAGCCGGAAAAACCGAGACAAGGTCATTCTTGCTTCTAAAGTAATTGGCCCCGGCTTCGCTTGGGTACGTGGTGGCAAAAGCATTATCGATAGAAAGAATATATTATTAGCTGTTGAAGATAGTCTTACCCGCTTAAAAACCGATTACATCGACTTATACCAGCTCCATTGGCCAAACCGTGGCTCTTATCATTTTGGACAAGCGTGGGACTTTGCGCCTGACTTTAACAAACAAGCGGTTGAAGATAATTTTATTGAGGTCCTACAAACTCTCGAACAACTTATTCAAGACGGTAAAATTCGCCATATTGGCCTGTCTAACGAAACAGCTTGGGGCACGTGTAAATGGTTAGAGTTAGCTGAAAAACATAATTTGCCGCGTATGGCCTCTATTCAAAATGAATACTCCTTATTGGCAAGGCACTTTGAACCCGATTTAAGCGAAATAGCTCTCCATGAAGATTGTGGTTTGCTCGCGTGGTCGCCTTTAACACGGGGCATGATCAGCGGAAAATACTTAAATGGTGCTATGCCTAAAGGCACTCGGCTTTCACTTGAGACACGGGGCGAACACCGCGCATGTCCACAAACAGATGCAGCAATTGAAGCTTATATCGCACTAGCAAATGAACACCAATTAGACGTATGCCAAATGGCGCTCGCTTTTGTAAATCAACAGCCGTTTGTTACATCAAATTTAATCGGCGCGACCAATATGTCCCAGTTAAAAAGCAATATCGACTCAATTAACTTAGCGTTATCTCCAGAAGTTGTTGAAGGGATTAAGGGTATTCGAAGACGCCACCCCATGCCTTTTTAATGGGCGCGCCTTCAGGATAATTAACACCTTTTCTACTCCTTTTCTCAACCCTCGTTACAAAGATGGTTGCTGACAAAGTGTTGGAAAACTAGTTTAAGTTTAGCCGTTTTCGCAACATCTCCTTGATTTTGTGCACGATAAATATCATCCATAATTATGTCTTTAATCGCTGGCACTCCATCTTTTTTTCCAAGTAAATAATTACCTAACTCTAAAGCGACCATTCTAGGAATGTGTTCGTGTTCAGCAATCGCTTCTACCTCTTCGTCCGTTAGGTCGCATAAGTCGACACAGTCTTCATATGTAAGCATGGCTACCTCCCTTTGGTTATTCATCTTATCGTCACTAATATAGACAAGTAACTATGTTGTTTTTCTCCCCAAAGCCATTGCGAAATTGCACTTAATCAACAATATTTTGATCTAAATCAAATAATTTATTCAAACTCCATTTGGCGGAACATCGTGCTCGCATTTCTCAATGCCAGTTCATCAAACACACTTAAATGTTCGTATGCTGATTGGTCTATTTTAGTCGCCTCATGCAAAGTCCCATCATCGCCTAGTAGACGGCTGATTTGTTCACGCATATAAAGAAGGTAATCACGCGTATATTTTGTCACTTCGTGCATAGTCGTTGGCCCACCATGGCCCGGTATAACCGTCTGCGCATCTAATGCTGCAAATAGTTCCCACGTTTCAAGCCATGCGGCCGTGTCGGTGTGTTCCATCACAGGTAGCAAGCGTTTATGGAACGCCATATCCCCCGAAATCACCAAGGATTGGTTCGGTAACCAAACAACAATATCTCCAGGGCTGTGCGAAGGGCCCAGGTGCAACAACTCAATACGTTCGCCACCTAACTCAATCACTTTTTTGTCACCAAATATTTCATCGGGGAAAGCCAGTTCTGTACCTACTGCTTTGTCTTTACGCCCTTTTTTCATGCGCTCTAAACTGGCACGGCCGTGAGCTTCTAACTCCTCTTGCGTTTCAACATGCCCAATAATCGGCACACCTTGCTCTTTCCAATAATTAGAACCCAGCGCAGCATGGCCTTGGCCGTTTTCCAATACCACATATTTTATTGGCTGATCGGTGATTGATTTAATCGCCTTATGTAGCGACTTTGCCAGTAAATAATTATCACCGGCATTTATTACCACAACGCCTTCACCGGTCACAATAAACGTTAAGTTGTTATTGTGGCCTGAGTTCTCGTACGTTGGTGGCGCGGTAGCACCTATGGCAGACCACACATTATCACTGACCTGTTGAGGCTCACTAAAGAGTATTGAGTTAAAAGAATCATTCGCCTGTAAAACTGACGAAAACAACATCAGTAACAAAAATCGTTTAATACTCATTTAATGTTCCCTTCTTTATTTCTATAAAGCGTCCAACTTAGCATAGGCTAACATCAACCATTTGCTCCCTGCCGCTGAAAAGTTAACTTGGATACGCGCCTGTGCACCACTACCTTCGTAATTGAGCACCACGCCTTCACCAAATTTACTGTGCATAACCCGTTGCCCCATTTTAAAGCCGCTCTCCGATTGCTCTTTAACACTGGTTTGATAGCTCGGCGATACTGGCCGAGAAACACGCGCACCTAAACGAACTTCTTGTATGAGTTCGGTCGGAACTTCACGAATAAAACGCGATGGCATCGGGTAAGTTTCTTGCCCATGCAGTCGGCGAGATTCCGCGTACGTTAAATACAACTGCTTCATTGCGCGAGTAATGCCTACGTAAGCCAAACGACGCTCTTCTTCCAGTTTACTCACATCATCTACGGAGCGCTGGCTGGGGAATAAGCCTTCTTCCATACCTGTTAAAAAGACCAAAGGAAATTCTAAGCCTTTCGCGGAATGTAGCGTCATCAACTGCACGCAATCTTCAAACTTATCACCTTGCGCATCGCCAGCCTCTAACGCAGCATGCGCTAAAAAGGAATCCAGCTCACTCAAATTTTCATCCGCATCCGCTTCATAAGAAAACTGTCGCGCCGCATTACTTAGCTCTTCTAAGTTTTCTACACGCGCTTCGCCTTTTTCGCCCTTTTCTTTTTTATGATGCGCAATTAACCCCGAACGGCTAATCACTTGCTCGACTTTTTCATGCAAGGTCATCGAGCCCATGTCTTTTACCAATTGACGGATGAGTGTTAAGAAGCCCGTCAGCGAGTTTAAAGCACGACCACTGAGTTCGGTTCCTTCGCACAAATGATTTGCCGCTTGCCATAAGCTGACATTTTGCGCACGCGCTTGCTGACGGATAATATCCAAGGTTTTATTACCTAAACCCCGTGTAGGCGTGTTCACAATACGCTCAAAGGCCGCATCATTTTCATGATGAGTGGCTAACTGCATATAAGCAAGTGCGTTTTTAATTTCCATCCGTTCAAAGAATCGATGCCCGCCATACACACGGTAAGGCACACCTGCCGCCATTAAGTATTCTTCAAACAAACGTGACTGTGCGTTGGAGCGATATAAAATAGCCGCCTCGGCGCGCGCATTACCGCTGCTCGCCCAGTCTTTAATTCTATCCACCACAAAGCGCGCTTCGTCTTGGTCGTTATAACCGGCATAAAGGGAAATTAACTCGCCCTCCTCACCATCCGTCCACAGCTCTTTGCCCATGCGGCCGTCGTTATTTACAATCAGTGCATTAGCCGCTTGTAAAATAGTACTGGTTGAACGGTAATTTTGCTCTAAGCGTACGATTTTATGCTTCGGGTAGTCCTTCTGAAAACTGTGAATATTCTCTATTTTTGCACCACGCCAACCGTAAATAGATTGGTCATCATCGCCCACAACATAGAGGTTTCCTGACTCCTGCGTTAGTAATCGTAACCACGCATACTGAATGGTATTGGTGTCTTGAAACTCATCCACCAGCACATGCTTAAAACGCTGCTGGTAATGCGCTCGCACTTCATCGTTATCGCGTATTAATTCATGTGCGCGCAGTAATAATTCAGCAAAATCGACCAAACCAGAACGCTTGCACTGCGCTTCATATTCAGCATAAATTTCTAACATCTTTTGCTCAAAATGATCGCTCGACGGTGCAATATGCGCGGCTCTACGGCCTTCATCCTTTTGTGCATTGATAAACCATTGCACCTGGCGCGGCGGCCAACGCGAATCGTCCACATTCATTGCTTTCAATAAACGTTTAATCATGCGGAACTGATCATCTGAATCCAGCACTTGAAAAGCATCGGGCAATCCAAGTTCTTGCGAATGCATGCGTAATAAGCGATGTGCAATACCGTGGAACGTACCAATCCACATTCCGCCCACTGGCGTTTCTAGCATTGACTGTACGCGCTCACGCATTTCACCCGCGGCTTTATTCGTAAACGTTACTGCCAAAATACCAAACGGCGATACGCCCTCTACTTGCATCAACCATGCGACCCGATGCACCAATACCCGTGTTTTGCCACTGCCAGCACCCGCTAGAATGAGCGCCGCCTTTTCAGGCGTGCTGACTGCATCACGTTGAGCATCGTTTAAACCGTCTAAAATGTGTGTAATATCCATGCGGGTAGTTTAGCGTTAATCCATTTATTTAGCTTTTGTTGTTTGACTTCTACAGCCAAAAGTTTTCATATGAGGCATGGATGATACCCTTAACAAAGAGACCTTAACCATTGCGCATTATGAAAATAATGCCGAGTCTTTTTGGACAGGCACGCGAGATCACGATGTAACGCAAAACATCAATGCGCTCATAAACGCTTTACCTCAAAATATGGCTCTTGATATCCTCGACTTAGGCTGCGGACCAGGGCGAGATTTGAAACATTTTAAAGCGTTAGGGCACAACCCCATCGGTTTAGATGGCTCCGCTTCCTTTTGCAAAATGGCTACCGATTTTTCTGGTTGTGTAACGCTCAATCAAACCTTTGTTGATATGGATTTAACGCCTCACTCGTTTGATGGGGTTTTTGCTAATGCATCACTATTCCACACTCCACGTACTGAGCTGTTAAATGTACTAATCAAGCTCAACGACTGCTTACGCCCTAACGGCGTTCTTTTCAGCTCTAACCCCAGAGGCAATGAAGAGGGCTGGCGCGGTCAACGCTATGGTTATTACCTTGAGTTCGAAGCCTATAGCGATCTTTTAAAGCAGGCTGGCTTTGACGTGTTTGACCATTACTATCGTCCAGAAGGGAAACCCATTCAGCAACAACCTTGGTTAGCCGTACTAAGTCGTCGACGTTAATTCAATGGGGCAACGCATCTAATTCCGGGTAATAATCACTCATCATTCTGTGGCAATAAGCCACCAGGTTTTCCTTTCCAAGCCCGTACTCTTTCACCGGCGATTCAATCGGGTGGAATAACGTATTCACCAGCACGCCAAAAGCACTCGCATCAATACTCGTTGCCTGCTCCCCCATAAAATACGGACTATTTCCTAAAAAAGAAGACAGTGCACCTAAATCGACCTTACCCAAGTGAAACACCTCATCTTGTTTATGCCGTGCCATACCATGCCCATATATTTGCTTTTTTATTAGCCGTCTATAAACCGCTGCCGCAATATCACGTACTAATGGTGGCATACTGCCAAATATAGCTTTCTTATTAACTTGCCAATTCACATCACTATATTGCCAACGGGTATACATGCCCACCCAATACAAATGCTCCTCTAATAAGCGTTGAATGGTTAATGATGTTGCTCGTTCCTTCTCTGATAACCTTTCATCCAATACATCACCATATTTAGTTTTTAAATATTCCAATATAAAGCTGGAATCAGCAACATACTCACCGTCATCTTCTATATACGGCAACTTTCCCTTCGGCGCTTTTAGTGGCAGAGTTTCTACGATGTCATAAGATATTTTTGCCATACGTAAATACGTTTCAACTTTTACATTGAAATGCCCTAAATTTGGCAGCCCCCATGTTCTTGAAAATTGGTACAGTTTAATCATGCCTTACTCCTTATTTTTATATTGGAACGAACGTTCTTTAATTATCAAATTTTTTAATCTAATTGAGTCAATGTTTGTGAGATCACATGCTTTAATGAATCGAGCCCTAAACCCGCCTTTGCCATTGTTTGAATGCCATAAAATGTTGCCACAAGCTGACTGGCTATTGCCTTTACATCTTTAGCCTCATCCACATTGCCATTCTCCTGGTCTGCTTTGATGATCGTTAAAAACATACCCTCTAATTGATGCATCCCTTTTTTAACTTGTTCCATTACTTGCGGGTCTGGCTTTGAAAACTCCACTGCACAATTACCAAACATACAGCCACCTTGCCCTTCAATCGCACTAACTATTACCCGCGCAAATATTTGTGCCAAAATAACTTTTGCCGGCACACTGCTATCATCTTCTACAAAGTTGTATATAGCTGCAGTTTTATCAAACGAGGCTAATGTTGTTAAAAACAACTCATGCTTACTGCCAAATGTTTCGTAAAAACTACTACGGCTTAAGCCCATTGCCTTTGTTAATTCCGCTAACGATGTAGCTTTGTAACCTTGGGTTCGAAAAACAGCTAGCGCTTTTTTTACGGCTTCTTTCTCGTCAAACTGTCTCGGTCTTGCCATTGCATTAGCTCATTTAGATAATATAATGAGCCAATATACAAGTTAAGGAACGAAAAGTCCATAATGACTCCTCTGACAGATAAAAACTAATTATCTAAATTATTTTATTTAGCATTACCTTTTATATAACGTCGCATTGAAAGGTTGCTTTAGCGCACCTAACAAACTGTTCCATTGCGTTTGGTCAAACTTATCGCCCAAGCCCAATCTAATGTTTTGCGGATCGTCCCTTAAGCGAAAGCTTCCAAATAGTCTATCCCATACAGACAGCAGGCTCGAGTAATTCGAATCTGTCTCCTGTTGAATATGAGAGTGGTGAACCCAATGGATACGGGGAGTCACAATAAAGATTCGCAACACTTTGTCTAATTCAGCGGGTATCGCGATATTACTGTGATGGAATAAAATAATAGGCAGCAGAATTAATTCGTAAACAAGTAAATGCTCAATGCTCAAGCCTATTAACGGCAAAATCAGCAATCGAATTGCGCTGGAATACAAAATTTCAACTGTATGAAAACGCACTGCCGAACTCGCATCCATCGCTGCATCTGAATGATGAACTGCATGGAAGCGCCACAAAAATGGAATGACGTGATTTATTCTATGCCACCAGTACTGCCAACAGTCGAACACTAGCAAACCAATAATCAGTTCAATTGGCGACCCAAGCTCCAACCAGTGTAATAACCCAAATTGTTGTTCAGCAGCCCATGCAGTAACTCCTAATACCAAGCCCGAGAAAATTAGCCCTGCCAAAATAGCATTTATCACGCCCAATGCAATATTAGACGTATCGTGCGTTAAGCGCCCGTCTTTAAAACGAAACATCGGGGCTATTGCTTCTATCACCCACAACGTTGCCAGAACAACGGCCACCAAAATAGGTTTAAACATGGGATCAATTTCAAACATGAATTTATGATAACTTAAACGCTGTATAACACACAGCCCGCCAAGCCCCCGATTCTAAAATAACAACAAAAACAAAGATGACTAAAATTCTCGAGGCCATTCAAAAGCTATTAACTGGGTTATTTATCCTTATCATTGCACTGAGCTTCCTCACTTGGTTAGGTGCGATAAATCCTTTTGAGGCCTTTGAATCGGCAACGCGAGACAGCGTTGAAGAGAAACTAAGGGTTGATGCTATTACCGGCAATGCAGATGCACAAAATAAGCTAGGCACACTGTTATATATAAGCGCAAAAAAACAAAGTAATGGTGACTTTTCTGAAGCCATTAAATGGTTCGAGAAAGCCAACCAACAACACCCAATAGCCCAATTAAATTTAGCCTTTGCCTATAAAGGCGGCAATGGTGTGCTACAAAACAACGACACCGCTATCGAATATTTTCACCAATCTGGCATCAACTTTTTACGTATCGGCTTTCCGATGGATGCCAAAGATTGTGTTTACTCAATACAGCAAATTAATACCGAACACCCTCTCAAAAAATCGCTCATACAGAAGATTTCTGAATATGAAGAGCTTCACTAACTAACTCCGCTTTTTCTTACTCTGTTTGACAAGGCAAAGAAACAGAGTAACCTTAGACTCAATATATAATAATAAAAATTAAGATATATATCTTAAGGAGATCGGACAGTGGATGTTTTTTTATCTCGGTTATCGTACTTAACAACGCCTCACGAACTGGAGGTTTTGGTTCATTCTATTTTAACCAAAAAACTTCACGTTCCATTTACTGATAAGTCAGAGCTTTGCCGTTGCACCGTATTCGAAATACAAGACTCGAATGGAAACACTGAGTGTCACGGCTTGATAAAAATAACGCCCGATACTGCCGCCCAATGGTTTATCAAAAACGCTAATAATGAAAAGTTACACGGTAAACGCCTACTCCCTCACAAATATGTTATTCGAGACTCTAGCTGGAAACCGCCACACGAGAATGACATGCGGCGCACATCATTAAAAAAATCTATTAAGGACTCCGAACCTGCCTACATAAGCGAGGGTATGGATAAATTTCGCGCTGATCATTAATAACACCTGATATCAACGGCGGCTCTATTACGAGATATCAGATCTTTTTATAAATGTGCACGCATTTATTTTGCAACTCCCCCAGCCTTTTCAGCCATATCTTTTGCTAATGCATCTTTTCTTTTGAAGCCGCATAGCCCCTTACGCCTTGGCTTATTTTAATACGATATTAAGAAGCACCAAGATCAAAACTAAGCACCAGTACGCTAACGTTTTAATTTAAAATACTATTTCGTATGCTAAATTTTAAGAAGGAACCTCATGTTAAATAAGTCACTCAAGCCTATTTGGATCGGTTGCATGACACTTTTATTGCTGGTCATTTCCACCGCTACTGCTGCCCATACAAAATCTATCAGCTCAGACCCTGCACCTCGGTCTGTTATCAACCGCTCGCCTCAAGTTATCAGCATTTCTTTTACCCAAGAATTTGAGCCGGCTTACTCAAACATCACTGTAAAAGATAGTAATGGAAAACAAGTAACTGAGGGGAAAGCGACCGTCGATACAGAAAACAAAAAGCGCCTAATATTAGCTCTTCCGCCTCTATCACTTGGTAAATACACCGTTAGTTACAAAGTGTTATCTCTAGATGGCCACACGATTTCATCCAGTTATACTTTCCGGATTAAAAAGGATAAAGCCTCCACCAAATAATGGAGCTGTTTGCGTTTATTGCACACTGGGCGCACTCAGTTGCCGGGCTACTCATTGTAGGCACATCGGTGATCTGCCTGATGTCTTTAGACGCCTCAACTAACGCACTTAACGCTGCCGGTCAGCGGTTATTAAAAAGCACATTAATTCTCGCGTTTATACTGGTTTTATCAGGGCTGTTTTTACCGCCTATTCAGGCCGTCTCCATTTCAGGCAACTCAGCAGACGTATTTAACCAAGAGCTTCTCTCCCTCGTTTTGTTTTCAACACGCTTTGGTAGCGTTTGGGCAATACAGGAAGGTTTATCTATATTATTGTTGATGAGCCTTCTTTTTCATCGGCCGCTTATTTCAACATTCCAACATAAGTCTTTCTTCACATGGCTTATTACAGCAACGTCTTTAATGCTGGTCGCAGGCTCATTCAAAAGCCATGCAGCAGGGCTTGAACCCATCTGGCCGGGCATATTAGGCCATAGCCTTCATTTGCTAGCCGCAAGTTATTGGTTAGGCGCTCTGCCCGCATTATGGCTGGTGTTTTATTCCTCCACATCGCAAGCCTGCCAACCCACCGAAGCGACCAACCCAATCACCTTACTAAAACGCTTCTCATTACTTGCGAGCGCGATGGTTGGCATTATTTTATTAAGCGGCATCGTCATTGGTTTCTTACAAATTGATCGTTGGGCTGAATTATTTTCTACATCCTATGGCCATTATTTATTGGTTAAGGTGTTCTTATTTCTTTTAATGATCAGTATTGCAGGCATCATTCGGTTTCGCTACCTGCCTAAAAACAATGCCGGCGCGCCAAGCCAAATCATTAACAAAGCTATTGCTACGTGGATAGCCATAGAAACTATCATCGGCTTAGTATTATTAGGGTTTGCCACTGTATTAAAAAACACAACACCAGCCGCACACGAAACTGAGATTGTGTGGCCATTCGATTTCCGCCTTTCATTAGATGCCACTTGGAGCGAAACAGCCTCTGTTCAGTCACAAGTGTTTTTAGGGCTGATACTCATCACCTTGGCGGCTGCTTTAACCCTCTATTTATTCCGCGCTCTACAATTTAAAAAATACGCCCTTATTGCTGGAGGCGTTCTTACCTTTGTGGGTATAGCAACGGCTCTTCAACCGCTTAGTATTCCCGCAAACCCAGACACTTATCGCAACTCCACAGTTCCTTACGATGCTATTACAATCGACAATGGCCAGCGTATTTTTAGTGATAACTGCGCCTCCTGCCATGGAGCTGAGGGAAAAGGTGACGGCGTGCTTGCTGACGACTTAGACGTCATGATGATGGACTTAAACCAAATGCACTCGGTTGGATCAACAGCCGGTGATATGTATTGGTCGTTCAATCAGGAGTTATTTAAAGATGAGTATCACTCCCCTATTCAACCTTTGGATGAAGACGAAGTATGGGAACTTATCAATTACCTAAGCGCCACAGCAAGCAGTTACACTGCTCGCTCTTTATACACATACATCGACCCAAACAACCCTTTCATTGGCGCACCTGATTTTTACTATTCAACCGATAGCACCAGCGGTAATTTAAAAGATTTTAGAAACGACAAAGCTATTTTATTAGTCTTCTTTTCATGGCCAGAAAGTAAAGGCCGCCTAAATAAATTAAAAGAAAACTACAAAAGCATAACCGCCAACAATACGGATATTATTGCTATTGAAATAGCTCAAGATAACAAAGCAAAAGACAACCCTAAACCGAACTACCCCTTTATCGTCATAACTGATCAAGCCGAGCCGCTAGTAAATGCCTACATGCCATTTAGACGGAGCATTATGAACAAGCCCGATTTTGATTTCGCAAGCCCACTCCTCCACATTGAATACATTGTTGATCGTTTTGGCTACCTACGCGCGCGGTGGATACCAGAGAACAACACAAGCAAATGGACTGACTTCCCACTACTTAACAATGAACTGGCTAAATTAGCCAACGAGCCAGAAATATTGCCGCCGCCAGATGAACACACTCATTAAACAGCTTTTTCTGGACATGGCAAGCAACGGGGCTTTAGCGCTTAGGTATGAGTGACTCAAACGAAGAATATATATTTGAAGGGTGCGTCCCATTAAATATTAATATCAAGCTGGCTGCCCCTTGATTTTCCAACTTATTAGCCAACTATTTGCACACAAACAAACTAGTGTTTAGACTTTAAATCTAAGACGGCTTCAACATTTCCTGTTTAAGCCTTATTATCATATTAACAGGAATTTTGTGCCTTCTAACGTAAGGCATTACAGGGAAAACTCATCCCCGTTAACACACTGTTATGTGTAAAAAGAAAATTTAAATCAAGAGCTAAAATGAGAAGAAAGAACAAAATTATTTTCGGTGCTCTAGGAGCAATCTTATTAATCATTATTTTATTTGGTGGAAAAGTAGAAGACGGTCTGGGTTGTTTAGCCTACTACGAGCAATGTACTGCTAAAAGAGTAGGCGGCCTAACAAAAAAACAATGCTTTAATAGAGATGATGTTGTGGCTTTTTTATATGAGGGTAATATTTGTCTTGTTAAACCATCAAATTAAAAAACACATGACAAGCAAGTCAAGATCATTCGCTAATCGCTCACTGGGACTTTTAAGCGGTTATTAGTATCGCGATTGGTTTTAATAAGGGCGTTATTATCTTGCCATTTACTACTATGAACATACGATTTGGCCATGCGGTCATAAAGCAATACATTGACGGATGCGGATAAGTTCATACATGAAATAGTGGGCACAAAGACGACATGGTCTGCTTTATCAATAACCTCTTGTTCGATAGAGCCGTCTTCCGGGCCAAAAATATACAGTGCTTGTTCGGGGTGTTGAAATTCCGGCAAAGCAATGGCACCTTCGGCAAATTCTATACAGACTATTTTTACATTGTTGATAACGGCTTTAAGCAGACAATTAGCATGAGTGATGGGAATATCTTTACCCAGTTTACGGCTCATATCAACCGAACGCCCTGCTCGCTTTAATGCTTGAGGGTATCTAGTACCTGTATAGAACACGCTATCGACCTGATAGTTAGCCGATGCACGCAAAATAGCGCCTACATTATCGGGGCTTTTGGGGTTAATAAGGCCAATACTAAGCTGGGTTTTGTTCATGATGGGTATAGCCTGCCAACACGGTCTAAATGCGTGAGGTATAAACGGGTATCGAATTCTAGTTGATGATAGTCGGGCAACATGTGGGTGCAGAGTTTATAGAACGCTTTATTATGCTGCTTCTCTTTGAGGTGTGCTAATTCATGCACGGTAATCATCATTAAAAAAGCATCCGGCGCGCGTTTAAATACAGTGCCTATACGGATCTCATTTTTTGATTTTAACTTGCCGCCTTGCGCTCGAGAAACAAAGGAGTGCAAGCCTAAGGCTTGATGCAAAACGTTCAGCTTATCATCGTAAATCACTTTGCTTAGTGGGTTGGATTTACGCAAGAATTGGTTTTTTAAGTCCATCACATAATTGTAGAGGGCTTTGTTCTTGGTAACCGTATGTGCGGTTGGATATTTCTTCAGTAAAAAGTCGGATAACTTATTTTGAGTAATCAGACCTTCTACTTGAGATTGTATCGTTTCAGAATAGCCTGCAAGGTAATTTAGTGCTTTTGCCATTTTCTATGTTTTAGCCTTCTTTTTATGGACACAAAGCAAAGAGCGCCTAAATAAACGTAAGAGAAAAGCAGCTCTATACTGGATGACCGCCCTCTATTCAACACCGAACTCGCTCATTAAACAGTCGATGTAGAACATGCCATACAGCGGCTTCTTGCCACTGTATGGCTTTCAATTCTTAACTAAACGTTCACCCTTTTATTGCTATTAAAGGTTTAACGCGAGGTAGTAGACCTCTACTAAACCTTTTTGTAAATTTCAGCGCCTTCCTCTTTAAACTCATTGGCTTTATCTTCCATGCCTTTTGCTAATGCATCGCTGGCATTAAGACCTTGTTTTGCGGCGTATTCACGTACGTCTTGGCTGATTTTCATTGAGCAAAAATGTGGGCCGCACATTGAACAGAAATGCGCCACTTTAGCGGAGTCTTTCGGTAAAGTTTCGTCGTGATATTCACGTGCGCGGTCTGGGTCTAAACCTAAATTAAATTGATCTTCCCAACGGAATTCAAAACGTGCTTTAGATAACGCATTGTCCCGGATTTGTGCGCCGGGGTGCCCTTTTGCTAAATCGGCCGCATGTGCTGCAATTTTGTAGGTAATGATGCCAACACGCACGTCTTCTTTATTTGGTAAGCCTAAGTGCTCTTTCGGCGTAACGTAGCACAGCATGGCACAACCATACCAACCAATCATTGCTGCACCGATGCCAGATGTAATGTGGTCATAACCCGGTGCAATATCGGTTGTTAGCGGGCCTAATGTATAGAACGGTGCTTCGTCACAACATTCAAGCTGCTTTTCCATGTTCTCTTTAATCAACTGCATTGGCACGTGGCCAGGGCCTTCTATCATGGTTTGCACATCGTGCTTCCACGCGATTTTTGTTAGCTCACCGAGTGTTTCTAATTCGCCAAATTGCGCTTCGTCATTCGCATCTGCCAATGAACCTGGGCGTAAGCCATCGCCCAACGAGAAGGACACATCGTACGCTTTCATTATTTCGCAAATGTCTTCAAAATGCGTGTAAAGGAAGTTTTCTTTATGATGCGCTAAACACCATTTAGCCATGATAGAACCACCACGAGACACAATGCCAGTTGTACGTTTTGCTGTCATTGGCACATAGCGTAAAAGCACACCCGCATGAATGGTGAAATAATCCACGCCTTGTTCTGCTTGTTCAATTAAGGTATCGCGGAAAATTTCCCATGTTAAATTTTCGGCCTTACCATTCACTTTTTCAAGCGCTTGGTAAATAGGCACTGTACCAATAGGCACAGGGGAGTTACGCAAAATCCATTCGCGTGTTTCGTGAATGTTTTTACCGGTAGATAAATCCATAATGGTATCTGCACCCCAACGAATGCCCCACACCATTTTGTCCACTTCTTCTTCAATGGAAGACGTTACTGCCGAGTTGCCCAAATTGCCGTTAATTTTAACGAGGAAATTACGGCCAATAATCATTGGCTCTACTTCTGGGTGATTGATGTTGGCAGGAATAATCGCACGGCCTCGTGCAATTTCTTCACGCACAAATTCCGCTGTAATCTCATCAGGAATACTGGCACCAAATGATTCACCTGGATGCTGCTCGGCGTTAATATCCGAACGCTTCATATTCTCACGAATGGCGATGTATTCCATTTCTGGCGTGATAATACCTTTCTTCGCATAGTGCATTTGGCTAACGTTCGCGCCTTTTTTAGCACGCCTTGGGGCATGAATATGCTCGAATCGTAAACTCGCCAACTCTGCGTTGGTTTGACGTTCTTGACCAAACTTAGAACTCGGGCCATCCAATAGCTCGGTATCATCCCGATCTAATATCCAAGTGGAGCGAACACTTGGCAAGCCTTTGCGTAAATCAATCGTTGCTTCAGGATCGGTATAAACACCTGAACAATCATATACATAAACATCCGGATTTTTCTCAGCGCCAAAACTGCTTGCAGTGTCTTCCAAAGAGATTTTGCGCATTGGCACTTTAATATCATCACGCGAACCAGTGATATACACTTTTTGAGAATTAGGTAATGGCGCAATAGCAGCCTCTTGCATCGCTTCGGTTTTTTTCTGGAAATCTTCTGGAATTGCACTCATTATTGGCCTCTTTAACACACGGGGTTAGCTATTTATTTGTCGTGATTTTATCACACACTCCCATATCCAATCCGCTTAAGTTTTATGCCAATGCGCCTGTTACGCTGGGTAAAACTGCCACCCTATCAATACCGCTTTATTCGCACAAAATATAAGATTAATTGATTAGAACTTTCGTTCTATTCATTCGGCTTTATAATGAATAAAAACACCTTCTAGCCTAGAACTTATGCACACTATCACTCCAATCCAACTGCACGACCTAATCAATAGCGCAGAAGATACCCCTTTCCTTTTAGACGTAAGGGAGCCCAATGAGTTTGAATATTGCCATATTACTGGTAGTCAATTAATGCCAATGCACAGTATTCCCGCCAACATTGATCAGCTACCAAAAAATAGGCCCATTGTTACTATTTGCCACCACGGCATGAGGAGCATGCAGGTTGCTCAATTTTTATTACAGAACGAATTTAGTGACATTACCAATTTGACGGGTGGCGTCCACGCATGGGCGCAAAGCGTCGACTCAAGCATGCCCACATATTAAATGGGAACCCTGCCCGATTTGCTAAACAACAAGCTACGAATGCTATCGGTTGGCTTGAACCCTTCCCTCCCCTCAGTTGAAGCGGGCTTTTATTTTGCCAACCCAAGAAACCGTTTTTGGAAAGCACTCAACACCTGTAGCTATTTAGATGAAGCACTAACGCCTAGCCTTGAAAGTTGCCACCAACTTTATAGCAAATATGGCATAGGCTTCACTGACTTAGTTAAACGTCCAACTGCTGGCTGTAAAGACCTAACAGCCAGCGACTATCGAGCAGGTAGCGAACGTTTGCAATCGCTTATTAACGACTTAAAGCCACAACTTGTTTGGTTTCACGGGAAATTAACTGGGCAGAAGTACATTCAATATAGTACGGATAAAAAACGCCCTACTTCATGGGGACTACAAACTTGGAATATTAACGGACACCCTGTTTATATAACACCCAATCCTAGCCCCGCAAATGCTGCATTTTCATTACAAACCAACAGCGATAGCTATAAAGAGTTATTCAAGTACATTCCGAAAGGTAGGCAATGCTAACAGTTATTCAGCGCGTTACGCATGCTAGTGTTAGCGTAAATGATATTGTAATTGGCAACATTGATCAGGGCATTGTCGCTCTACTGGCCATAGAAAAAGAAGATGGCGAGGAGCACGCTAAACAACTTATTGATCGCATTATAAATTACCGTATATTTCCTGATCAAGACGATAAAATGAATTTATCTCTTCGCAACATCAATGGCGGCCTTCTTTTAATTCCGCAATTTACTTTAGCTGCAGACACACAAAAAGGTACCCGTCCAAGCTTTACTCCTGCAGCACACCCGCGTATTGCAAAACCGTTATTCGACTTTACCGTTGAATACGCTGCTCAACAGCATCCTCTTATTGCCTGCGGTGAGTTTGGTGCGGACATGCAGGTTTCTTTATGCAACGATGGCCCCGTCACTTTCACTCTAAAAACAAAGAACAGTAATAGTTAACGTTGCTCGAAAAGTCTTCCCGCTATATTGAATAAGTCCTTATGCTAAAGTAATCGGCAACATCTCAAAATTATTGATCATGACCTTTCCCTTAAAATTACCGCTCAGCATAATACTTGCTCTTATCTCTATCACAAGCGTTGCTGCACCCATTGATTTAGCAGCTGCTTACAAACGCGCACTCGAACACGATGCAGATATACATGCCGCCTACAATAAATTACTCGCATCAAAAGAAGTCAGCCCACAGGCACTCGCTGATTTATTACCAACAATTAACGCCACGGCCAGTAGCGATGATGTCCGTCAAGAAAGTGAGAGTAGTTTCTCTGGCGGCGGTAAAAGCACAGGGCAATTCCGCGACGAGGGCTTTTCAGTTTCACTCAGGCAGCCTTTATTTAACTGGACGAGCTTTAACCGTTACAAGCAGGCCGGTAAGCGTGTTTCGCGCGCAGAAGTCGAATACAGGCTTGCAGAACAATCATTAATTATTCGCCTAACCGAACGTTATTTAAACACCCTTCAGGCCACAGCAAATTTAACATTAGCAGACGATAACGTTAATGCATTTACTCAACAATTAGAGCACGCAAAAATACGCTTTGACGTAGGCCTAATAGCCATAACCGATGTACATAACGCGCAAGCGCAGTTTGACCTCTCTGTTGCCACGCAAATTTCTACTCAAGACGCGCTCTATTCGGCACAAGAAGCCTTACGAGAAATCATTCAAACCGGCGAGCTAACATTATTGCCTTTAGCCTCAAAATTTCCTCTTTCGCCACCCCAACCTAATAATATGGGCACATGGGAAACATTAACAAACGAGCATAATTTATCGCTAAAAATAGCTAAATACGATGTGGAAATTGCAAAAAAAGAAATTCAAATTAGTCGCTCAGGCCATTACCCAACTGTTGATATCGTCGCCTCGCACAATTACAGCGAAACCGGCGGCGGCAGTTTTAGCACGGGCTTTAGGAGCGAGTCGGATAAACTTGGTTTAGAGCTAAATATGGCTCTTTTCGCTGGTGGCAAAACGCTCTCGCTAACAAGGCAGGCTGCTTTCCATCATCAACAGTCGTTAGATGTTTTGCAATCATTACAGCGCCGCACATTAAGAGAAACTCGCGATGCCTTTCGTGGCATAAACGCTAATTTACGGCGCATTCAAGCGCTAGAACAAGCCGCCATCTCGAACAGGAGTTCACTGGACGCTAATAAAGTAGGACTTGAAATTGGTACACGTACAATTGTAGATGTACTTGATGCGCAGAGTAATTTATCTAGAGCCAAATTTCAGCTTATCGAAGCTAAAAAGAATTACCTTTTAAATATTTTACGGCTGAAAAACTCTGCCGGCTCATTAGTGCAAAATGATATTGAGCAAATAAATCAGTGGTTACAACATTAATCACGTTTAAATCACTAAAGCTCAACAAAGCCAGGTTGAAACAATGGCCTTTTCTCTTTAAGGCTTTCCAAACTTCTTACACCATGCAAGCATTCCACCGTCAAGGTTGTATACGTGTTCAAACTGTAACGCCATAGCTATACGTGCGGCACGTGCAGAACGGCCACCACTGCGGCAAACAAATAAGTACTGTTGACTGCGGTCCATCTGCGCGAGCTTTTGTTCAAGATTGTCCTGTAAGCACATCAACTCAGACCCTTTGATATGCCCTAATGCGTCATTAAATTCTTCTGGGCGACGCACATCAATAATTTTATATCGGCTAATATCATCTCCAGGATAAACTTCTTTAATAACATTCCCAGATACTTCACCCATAACATCGGCTAGCAATTTACTAATACTTTCCAGCTGGGAATTAACAGACGAATTAATCGTATTAAAATCGGCTGTCGCTGCATCGGCCGACTCAATAGAGACTGCCACTGAGTTATCAATTTCCATAACTTCTGTTTCAATATCAGCAAAAACTTTGGTCGTTTCCTCAACGCTACTGACTAGCTGTTTAATATTATTGCTAATCCCTTTAATAATGCTATCTACCTGCGTAATGGCAGTGCTCACAGAATCATTAATTTCTACCGTACCCTTTTCGCTCTTTAACGATAGCGCCCGCATATGCTCCGCTACTACAGCAAAACCTCGACCATGTTCACCAGCCCTCGCAGCCTCAATTGACGCATTAAGCGCTAATAAATTAGCCTCTCCAGATACATCGCGAATTTGTGATGACTTTTCATGAATATCAGTAATACAGTCTTGAATTGTTTGCAGGATATCCATCGATTGTTTCCATGAATCCCCCATCCCCGTCAACTCATCCACCTTTGCTTTACTCACTGCTGCTGCACGGGACATTTTTGCGCTAGACTCTTGAATACGAGGAAGCGTCTCAAAGGATTGCGTCACATTATCCGTCGCATTTTTTAACTCACCAGACACCATTTCAACAGCGCGGCCGGCACTTAAAAAAGCCTCATTAAATTTTTCCATGCTGCCAGACGACTTCATTCTAGCGGCCAACTCATACTCACCCGCTATCGCATCTTTTTCTTCGTATTTCTGTACCAACTGCTTTGTTAACTGGCCAACAAATTCTTCATGCTCTTTTTCTTTTTCTTCATTTGTTTTTTTGTGCAGGTTCGTCATCAACAGCCAAGCACAAACAAAACCACCAATGGCTGCACCAACGATATAACCAATAATCACTACATCCATCTGAATCCCCTAAATCTCAATATTCGCGTTATGTCTAACGCCTTTGTTCGTGTGTTTTTAAAAGTATAGCTAACAACGTTTAAATAGCGCGTTAACTACCAAAATTTCTCTTTCAGCTATATACAAGGTACATTTTTAACATCCTCGTACGCTATAACGGCAAATACCAATAGAACTTTAGGCCCAAGGCTACGATTCAAGTAAAGCCATATCTCTAACGGACCACTTTTTAATCGCCAGAATAGCAACGGAACCTATCATGACAAAACCGCTGGCCATATATAGCGCACCATCATAATGGCCTGTTTTGCTGGCCAAATAACCCGCTATAGCCGGCGCAATAATTTGCGGCACACCATAACTCATCGTTAACAAGCCCATTAGTTTTGACGGCTTAGTTGGATAAAATCTACCAGCCATAGTTAATACAATGCTAACAATTCCCACAAAAGTAAACCCATACAAAATCGCGCTGAGCAAAGCAAACAACAAACTGTCATCTAATGCAGGAAGAACAATACCTACCGCATGAATTAGATACGCTAATAACAGCGCATTTAGAATGCCTATTTTTCTTGAAATAAGATCCCAAGAAATACACGCTGGCGCGGCGCAAATACCTAAAATAAGAAAAGCCACTTCACCTTGACCTTCCAGCGCTGGCTGATTTTCCACAATGGCAACAATATAGGTAGCACTGATGACAAAACCAAAGCCTGCGCCAATCAACAAGCCAGCCGCGGTGCTAAAACCTGCAACAAAACGGGAAATACCCCACAGCCATGGATCTGAAGACAGCCCCATCATGCATGTTGTAACAACTGCAAGCACCAAACCCACTCGGTAAATTCGGTCCTTAACAATTAAATTACCCACCAATGTTGCCGTTAGCGCGCCGACCATATAACCAGCATAGTTTATAGTCGCCAACCAACCTGCAAGCACTGTAGTCAACCCTGCTTGCTCAAACATAATCGGAATCATTGGGGTATAAGAAAAGCGGGCTATACTCATCGTCAACATAAGGCAAAAAACCCCTGACGCGAGCACTTTAAAACGACTATTAGCCTGATACATTTAGAATACTAATAATGCGCTCAGCGACTTTATTAACTGCTCCTTTGTTTTGCTTCACAAATAAGTGACCAGCCGAGCCCATAATATCGCGCTCTTCGGAATGCTCTAATAGATGGATAACTTCTACTGCCAACTCATCCTCATCTGCCACCTGGACAGCAGCCTTCCTTAACAATAAATGCTCACTAATTTCTGCAAAATTATGCACGAATGGGCCAAATAATACGGGCACCGATTGAGCCGCTGCCTCCAACATATTGTGACCACCCGTTGGTACAAAACTTCCACCAATAAATGCGACATCAACTGTTGCGTAATACAACTTTAACTCTCCTAATGTGTCCAGCAAGAACACATCACTTTTTACTAGTGCAGACTTCTGCTCACTGCGACGAGTAACCGAAAAGCCACGCTTCTCACAAAGTTTAGCTACCTGGGAAAACCTCTCTGGATGTCTAGGCACCAAAACCAATAAGGTACTTGGTATTTTCTTTTTAATAATCGAAAATGCGGCGAGCACTTTTTCATCCTCTCCCTCATGTGTGCTCGCTCCAACCCAGCTAGGGCGTTGTTGAAACCAGTCCCGACGGATCACTTCTGCATGCTCTTGTAGATGCACAGGCATATCCGTATCAAACTTTATATTCCCTGGCACCGTTACTTTATCGGCACCTAAGCCTAAATTAACAAAACGGTCTGCACTCGTCTGCGTTTGCGCACAAACATGCGTAATATCCGCTAATGTTTGCGTCATAAATTGGCCTAATTTCGCATACCCCTTTGCCGATTTCTCAGACAAGCGCGCGTTAACAATAATAGAAGGAATCGCTAAACGCTTCGCCTGATAAAGCATATTTGGCCAAATTTCTGTTTCTAGAATAATTGCAATTTTTGGCTTAAATTTCTTATAAAAACGCTTCATTGCACCCGGCGTATCGTAGGGCAAATACACATGATGTACACGGTGACCTAAGAATGCTTTGACACGAGCAGAGCCTGTTGGCGTTGTTGTTGTTACTAAAATAGGGACTTCTGGAAAGCGCTCCATAATCGTATTAATAAGTGGGAACGCGGCCTCTGCTTCACCCACTGAAACGGTATGAAACCAAATAACATCCGTAGGTTGCTCATCACCGTCTTCGGGCTTTTGATAAAATCCAAAACGTTCACCCCAGCGACTTAAATACGCGGAAGATTTACGCCCACGCATTAATAACCGTAGCACCACAATGGGTGACAATAAATATAACAGTGCAGAATACGCTAAACGCATATAAAACCTAACAGTGCTATGACTTGAGTAACTACTGGTTTAGCCACTTCATGTAGCTTTGCACACCTTCATCAACCGTCTTGAAAACATGCTCGCAACCTGCAGCGCGTAAAGCCGTTAAATCGGCCTCGGTAAAGCTTTGATAATGGCCGACCAAGTGGTCCGGAAAAGGAATGTAACTCAATTCACCTTTTTGATGGTAATCAAGTACTGCTTTCGCAACATCGTTAAACGGCTGGCTTTTCCCTGTGCCACAATTAAAGATGCCAGAAACTGCTGGGTTATCTAAAAACCACAAATTCACACCCACAACATCATCCACATATACAAAGTCACGTACTTGTTCGCCGTCGCCATAACCGTCACAGCCCGCAAATAATTTAATGTCGCCTTTTTCAAGCAGCTGATTATTCAGATGGAACGCAACACTCGCCATACTGCCTTTGTGCTGCTCACGCGGGCCATACACATTAAAGTAGCGCAAACCAACTACTTGGCATTTCAATGTTTGTGAGCGTACATATTGGTCAAATAGAAACTTGGAGTAGCCGTACACATTTAACGGCTCTTCATTTACTAAATCTTCTTTAAACACGCTACCGCCACCGTAAACTGATGCGCTGGACGCATAAATAAACGGCACGTTATTTTCTTGGCAAAAATGAAACAGTGTTTTGCTGTATTCATAATTATTTTCCATCATGAACTGCCCGTCCCACTCAGTGGTTGAGGAGCATGCACCTTCATGGAAAATAGCCTCAATGGCTACACCATCTAAATCACCGCCTAACACGCAATCTAGAAAGTCGTCTTTATCCATATAATCGGCGATTCGACCATCCACAATGTTCTTAAATTTTGCACCGTCTTTAAGGTCATCCACCACTAAAATATCGGTGATCCCTTTTTCGTTCAAACCTTGAACAATATTACTGCCAATAAAACCTGCACCGCCTGTTACGATTATCATTTTTGCTTACCTTTTGCTTTCTGTGTCGCGTATGTTTTTAATTAAATTTGTGGTCGAGCAGCCATCGACATAATCCAACACATACGTTGAACCGCCTGCCGCTGCGACACAGTCGTGTCCTTCAATATCTTCTATGCATTTGTAATCGCCACCCTTCACCAATATATCCGGCAAAATGCGACAAATATGCGCTTTTGGTGAATCTTCTGTAAATGCACAAACCCAATCAACACAGGCCAAAGCCGACAACATTTCAGCACGTGTATCTAGAGGGTTAATCGGACGTTCTGGACCTTTTAGTCTGCCAACAGACGCATCATCATTAACCAAAATAATCAAACGGTCGCCTAAGTCTTTCGCCTGTTGCAAGTAACGAACATGGCCCGGGTGTAAAATATCAAAGCAGCCGTTCGTTAATACAATTTTTTCACCATTAACTCGTGCAGTCGCTATTGCTATGTCTAATGCATCCGCACTCACAAAGCCTCGAGGCATATCATCCAAGGTGTGTAGCGTCCCTTTTAACTCTTGTTGATTAATTGTCGCTGTTCCCAGTTTCGCTACCACTAAACCCGCGGCTTGGTTCGCTAGCACGGTCGCCTCGGAAAAGCTAGAGCCTGCCGCCAAACACGCCGCCAATGTTGAAATAACAGTATCACCAGCGCCCGTCACATCAAAAACTTCTTGCGCTTGCGTAGGCAAATGAACCGGCGCCTGATTGGGTTGCAGCAAGGTCATTCCTTTTTCGCCACGAGTCACCAACAACGCTTCCAGCTGCAAATCAGCCAATAACTCAGCACCACGCAATTCAATCTCTTCATTGCTATTGCATTCACCAACAACCGCCTGAAATTCACTCCAATTTGGCGTAATCAATGTCGCGCCGCGATACTTGGTGAAATCCGTCCCTTTAGGGTCGATCAATACTTTTTTGCCCGATGCTTTTGTGACAGCAATAAGCTGCTCAACTGCTGCAAGCGTCCCCTTGCCGTAGTCCGACAAAATCACAACATCATGTTGCGGCAATACCTGCTTGAAATCAGCTAATAGTTTTTCTGCCGGTAGGTCGTGGAAACTCTCTTCAAAGTCCACTCGAATCAATTGTTGGTGCCTACTTAAAATACGTAATTTTGTAATTGTTGGCTGATCGTCCAATTGTTCAAATTGGCACGTTACATTAGCTTCTTCTAACAAGTGCTGAAGCGCCTTAGCCGTATCGTCACGGCCGGTATAACCCAACACAGTCACTGTTGATTCCAGTGCGGCGATATTTAATGCAACATTCCCCGCACCACCCGGCCTATCTTCAACATCTTTAACATGCACAACGGGAACCGGCGCTTCAGGGGAAATACGCGACGTATCTCCCTGCCAGTTTCTATCTAACATTAAGTCACCAACAACCAGTACAGACGCTTGATTAAAATCAGGTAATTTCATTTAAATTTCATATAAAAAAGTATGTTGATCATCATATCACGCGGCAAGCAAAGCAGAAAAAGCCTACCGCACATTAACAGATAATTTATAATCTTCTAACATTTCAAGAGGACTGCCCGTTGAGCATTAAAATTTACCACAATCCACGCTGTAGCAAATCACGTCAAACCTTACAATTACTGGAAGAAAAAGGCGCGCAGCCTGAAATTATTGAATACCTTAAATCAGCACCCAGCAAAGCTGAGCTGGAATCTGTATTGAGCTTGCTAAACCTTGCTCCGCGCGAACTCATGCGTAAAGGCGAAGCTGTTTATAAAGGACTTAACCTTGCCGACAACAGTTTGAGCAACGACCAGCTTGTTTCTGCAATGTTGGAAAACCCTATACTTATAGAACGCCCCATTGTTTTAGCAAACGGCAAAGCCGCTATTGGCCGTCCGCCAGAAAGCGTTCTTGGTATTTTATAATCATGTCTATTGATGTTCTTGTTTTATATTACAGCCGCCAAGGTGCTACCGCACAAATGGCGAACCTTATCGCGCGCGGCATCGAAGAAGTTGATGGAGTTCAAGCGAGAATCCGTACCGTTCCTGCCATTTCTACTGTTTGCGAAGCAACGGAAAGTGATATCCCAGACGATGGCGCTTTATACGCCACATTGGACGACCTTAAAGAATGTGGCGGCCTAGTACTCGGTAGCCCTACACGCTTTGGCAATATGGCCGCACCGCTTAAATATTTTCTTGATGGCACAAGTAATCTTTGGCTTTCAGGTGCCTTAATCGGCAAACCTGCCGCTGTTTTCACCTCGACAAGCAGCATGCACGGCGGACAAGAAACCACACTCACATCAATGATGCTGCCTTTATTTCACCACGGTATGTTGCTGGCTGGGCTTCCTTATTCAGAAACCTCTCTACTCGACACGAAAACCGGCGGCACGCCTTATGGTGCAAGCCATTTAGCTGGCATAGATAATTCTCGCAAAATAGATAAGCATGAATCTGCTTTGTGTATTGCCCTGGGGAAACGTGTGGCAACATTCGCAAAAAAACTGGCTGAATAATGAAATTACCCGGCGTAAAAGCAGCCTATTGGCTACAACTGCTCAGCTACCTGAGCTTAATCGGCTTTATGACCGCATGGATCACCGTGCTGGCACCACCACAAACATTCCCTATTGGTTTAGTGCTTATTGCCTGTATTGTGCCGTTACTCTTACCCTTAATGGGCGTTTTACACGGCAGAGATAAGCCCATCAATTGGGCGGCCTACATGAGTTTGCTCTATTTTATACACGGCACAGTGGAAGCCTTTGCTAGCCCAGAAACTCGCATACTCGGTATTATTGAAATCATCATCAGCCTAACCGTGTTTTTTAGCGCATCGCTGTACATCCGTCACGTCAGCAAGCATTAATGCACCCACAAATCCCGCTACCTTTTAAGTTACAAGACGACTTTAATTTCAATAACTTTACCGTCGGTGAGAATCCCTTAATTATTAAAACATTACAGGTATTAAACGAGCCTTTTGTTTTTTTATGGGGCGAAAACAGCGTGGGGAAAACACATTTACTACAAGCTGCTTGCCAATTGAAAACCCAGCAAGGTGAAACGGCTAGTTACTTACCCCTTCGAGACCTACATACATTGCCACCTGCCATTTTAGAAGGCATGAGCAGTCTCAATTTAGTGTGTATTGATGATATTGATGCCATTGGCGGAAAAGCAAATTGGGAAGAGGCTTTATTCAATTTATTCAACCAAATCAAAGAAGCGGGTGGGCGCTTAATCATTAGCGCGTCTAACACGCCAGAAGAGTCAAACCTTGCGCTTAAAGACTTAACAAGTCGCCTCAATAGCGGGCTTTGCCTTCATTTGCTCCCGTTAGATGATGCCAACACAATTAGTGTTTTACAAGACCGCGCTAAAAAGCTAGGGCTGGAGCTTAATCAAGACACCGCAAACTACCTCATTACGCGCTTTCCAAGAGATTTACACACGCTATGGCAACTGCTTGACCAACTCGACAAAGCAAGCCTTGCTGCGCAACGTAAATTGACCATTCCTTTTTTAAAAACCACCCTCCAAGGCACGCTTACAACAACGTAATATCAATTTGTGTTTAACGGCTAAAGAGCCGATACTTTATGTTTTCAACTTCAACGGATTGCTTATGAAAACCTCACTTAGAAAAATCATTCTTATCCCTTTATTGATCTCCTCCTCCATTGCAGGCGCTGGCTTCTTTGATATTATTAAAGACATAGACCCCAGCAAGCTAACGCTACCCGCAGCAACGACGACACAACTTGCTTCAAGCCTTAGCAATACGGATATCACATCTGCTTTAAAACAAGCACTTGAAAAAGGCGCTATCGCTGCTGTTGATAACTTAAGTGCTGATGGCGGGTTTTTAAATCACGCTGACGTAAAAATCCCTATTCCAAGCAGCTTGCAACCCATTGCATCGTCATTAAGAATGCTAGGGCAAGGTCACATAGTGGATAACTTTCAAACAACGCTTAACAAAGCCGCTGAAGAAGCAGCACCTGAAGCTGCCGCTATTTTCTCTGATGCTATTCAAGACATGAGCATTGAAGATGCCAAAACCATCCTCAATGGTCCAGACAACGCGGGGACTGAATACTTTAGAAAGCATAGCTCAGACAGGTTATTAGAAAGATTTTTGCCTATTGTGAAGCAGGCAACCAATACCGCCGGTACAACAGCAAGCTTCAAACAACTTATGGCAAGTGCAGGCTCTTTAGCTGGGCTTACTGGCTCACAAACGCCAGACATTGATAGTTTCGTTGCCCAAAAAGCGGTCGATGCTATGTTTTTGCGCATCGCAGAGCAAGAGAAACTAATACGCGAAAACCCTGCCGCTAGAACCACTGATTTACTTCAAAAAGTATTCACACAATAAACAAAACAATGGAGACACTGTAATGGAAAACCTTTTATCGGAAGACATGTTTAAACACGTACAAGAACTGCTAACCGTATACGGCCTTAAAGTTATTGCCGCATTAGCTATATTCATTATCGGCAAAATGATCGCCAGAGCTATCAAGTCAGGTATCGCACGAGGAATGACAAAAGCAAAATCCGACCCTATCCTCATTTCCTTCACAACTAATATGATTTACGCCGCGTTACTGGCATTTATCATCATCGCCGCACTTGGGCAGCTTGGCATCCAAACCACCTCTTTTATCGCTATTTTAGGTGCCGCGGGCTTAGCCATTGGTTTGGCACTTCAAGGTTCTCTTTCAAACTTTGCGGCTGGCGTACTAATGATTATTTTCAGGCCGTTTAAACAAGGTGATTTCATTGAAGGCGCTGGTGTTTCTGGCATCGTGGAAGAAGTCCATATCTTCAATACCGTTCTACGCACAGGTGACAATAAAACCATCATCATCCCTAACGACGGTCTAATGAGTGGCAATATTATCAATTACTCAAGCAAACCAACTCGCAGGCTCGACTTGGTTATTGGCATTGGTTATGACGACGACATTAAAAAAGCTAAAGCCGTTTTAGAAGAGCTATTGAACAGTGATGAGCGTATTTTAAAAGACCCCGCGCCTACACTGGGCTTACTCGAATTGGCTGATAGCAGCGTCAATTTTGCTGTTCGCCCGTGGGTTAAATCAGCTGATTACTGGGCCGTCCACTTTGATCTTCTCGAACGCATCAAGCTACGTTTTGATGATGAAAGCATTAGCATTCCCTATCCACAGCAAGATATTCATTTACACAGTAAATCTTGTGAAAAGTAAGTGCGGTAAGGGGCTAAATAATCAGCCCTTTTGAATTTTCGAAATAGCGATATATGTAAGAATATATTGATTTTTTTCGTTAATTTCACTATCTTGAAGCACCTGTTTTCTCTTGCGCATAGCGCATAACACTATATAAAAGGCACATTATCATGGCACATGAACTACCAGCTCTACCTTATGCAATTGATGCATTAGAACCTCATATTTCTAAAGAAACGCTAGAATTTCACCACGGCAAACACCATGCAACTTACGTTACTAAGTTAAATGGCATGATTGGCGGAACAGAATTTGAAAACTCTAGCCTTGAAGATATCGTTAAAAATTCTTCTGGTCCTGTTTTCAACAATGCAGCTCAAATCTGGAACCACACTTTTTACTGGAACTGCTTAACACCAAATACTACTGAAGCGTCTGGTGACTTATTAGCTGCCATTAACGGCGCTTACGGTTCTTTTGATGCATTCAAAGCTGAGTTTACCGACAAATCTGTTAACTTATTTGGCGCTGGCTGGTGCTGGTTGGTTAAAAATGCAGACGGTTCACTTGAAATCGTTCAAACATTTAATGCGGGTACGCCATTAACATCAGGCCAAACACCTTTATTAACATGTGACGTTTGGGAACATGCTTACTACATTGATTGCCGCAACGCACGTCCTGCTTACATGGACAAGTTTTGGGCATTAGTTAACTGGGACTTCGTAGCGTCAAACCTATAAAACTCACGTTCTAAAACAAAAAAGGCGCTCTATTGAGCGCCTTTTTTGTGCCTGTTATTTCAATGTTCACATTTTCGTATACAACTCACTGCTCTTATATTGCGTATTAAGGTGCACCAATAAAACCAACAGTACCGCCGCTACTGGCAACGCCAATAACACACCTGTAAAGCCAAATAATTGCCCGCCGGCCATCACTGCAAAAATAACAGCAACAGGGTGTAAGCCAATTTTATCCCCCACCAACACTGGTGTTAACACAACGCTCTCTAATACTTGAACAACAGTAAACACAATTAATATCGCCAAAATACCACTGCCATCATGTAGCTGAAACACAGATGCTGAACACGCCAACACAAGGCCAATAATTAAACCTAAATACGGAACAAAGCTTACCAAGCCTAAAATTAGACTTATAAGCAGGGCAAACTCTAAACCTGCTAAAGAAAAGCCAATATAGTAAGCAATTGCCAAACACAGCATGACAATAACTTGACCCTTAAAAAAAGCGGCTAAAACAGCATCGATCTCTTGTGTGATGATTGTTAGTTTAGCTTCCATCTTTCGAGGAAAAGCACCGTGTATTTTTTCAACCATCACCGCCCAGTCACGTAGAAAGTAGAAACTAACCACCGGAATAAGAACAAGCGTCGCGAGACCCGATAAGAACGCCATTCCCGACGAGGTAATTGAACCTAATACGCCAACCGCAATTTGACCTGCTCCACCTAAATTATCTTTAAGCGTCTGCTGTAATTGGCCACCATCCACATCCCCCAAGCTACTCAGCCTCACTTGTAACCAAGGCAATACCGTTTGTTTAACCCATGCAATAATTTCAGGAAGTTTCTCTACCAATGCTGATATTTGCTGCTCTATCAAAGGCACTAAAACAATAACCACCGCTGTTAAGCTAGAAAAAATAACTGCAAATACTAATGTAACCGCTAGCGTTCTTGACCACTTACGCTCTTCTAACCAGTTCACTAATGGATTACCTAAATAAGCCAGTAAACCCGCACTTAAAAATGGCATTAGAATCGGTGACAATAAATAAGTCAGCCCAACAATAATGACAAAAATTAACGCGTATTTATTCTCGTTGCTCATGCTATCCCTTTGTTTTAATATCCCAAGCTTTCAAGCTCCAGACCCATATATATTCTAAACCACTAATCGCTGTTGTCGCCGCAACTGAATACAGGGCAAAGCCCAACCAATCGGGTGAAATACCAACAAGGCCTTGGCTGGCTATCAGCATGACCAAGTAGACTATTTGAAACGCTGTATTTAATTTACTGGAAAAAGGCGGGTCACCATGAAACTCTTCAAACATAAAGTGATATATCAGCGCACCAAAAGCAACAATCAAATCACGCACCAGAATCAGGGCAAACAACCAAGTTGGTACCAAACCAATAAAAACACAAACAAAGAAACAAGATACTAGCAACAACTTATCTGCTAATGGATCTAAAAAAGAGCCTAGCTGGCTACTCCATTCGTAACGCTTTGCCAAAAAGCCATCTAATGCATCCGACAAACCAGCAACAACAAATAGTACTAAACTTAGCGTATAGCGCTCATTTAGTAAAAAATAAACAATCGGCGCAACAAGAAGAATCCTTATAACGCTAATGACATTTGGGATATCTTTTCTAGTCAATTATTTGCCCGATAAAAAAGTTTTTCAGGTGCTCTTTGCGCTGGCAACTGTTGCAAATCAATCGGGTTATAAATTGCCTGCTGCGGTGCAAAATCAGGAGTGAGCACGTTATTTAAGGTAATGACATCTTTTAGTGCTTTGCCATCCCCAGACACCTCCAGTTCTAAAGTCACTTTATTGTCCATCAACTGCCCCCAGCTCAACTTTTTCACCCTATCCAACGAAGACAAATAGCGCGTCACTTGAACAAAGCTTTCCAAGTTATTCACACCACTTACTTCCATAATCAGCTGGCTTTTTGTTACTGCACCGTAAGGCGCATAAATATCGGCTAAATTCTCAGCCAATTGTGAAAACGCGAGTTGAAAAGCACCTTTCTTACTGTTTGACTGAGCCACACCCGTGTATCGCCCTTCATTATTTATGAGCGTCCAATTAAAACGATAACGATTCGTTCCACTTTTTAATAATTGAGCAAATATAACGTATTTAGCGCCATAGCGAGTCGACGCCCGCTGTATCTGCTCAGGAAAGCCAGCCCACACATCGTTAAAACCTATACTCCGTTGATCTTCAAGGTCAAGAAGAGGCAATGTAATGACCAACCCCGAATCTACAGCTGCTTGTTGAAGCACCGCAGCCAACCCCTTCTGCTCTGTGTTGACTAGGTATCGTTTGCCATCATCAACCGCAAGCCATAATAATACATCTGGACGGTTAGCACCCCAAACTGGCACATCAAACTGGCTCAACACCCTATCAAGAGCCGCCTTTTGGAAACTCACCGTTAGCCAAAAGCCTACCTGTTCATCGTCCCTTTTTTTGTACTGGAACTGTTCAACGTACGCACTAACATTCGATAATGCTGATCGTAACTGCACATTACCCAACGTACTCTTTCTCCCAGACACTTTAACAACAACCTTCTTAAGCGCTTCGCTGATAGCGGCATTGCGAACTGCTTGAGATTGATTTTCCACTGGAACCGACGCACTGTATAAGCCGCCCACCTGAACTGCATACAGCGGCAGTGCCAACAAGAACAAAGCAAAGCCCACCAAATAACGTATCACCACACTCAAACACCCCTCATTTACATACGCCATAGCATAATATAGTTAGCCCTATTACTGCCAACAATTAACTCAACTGATATAATCTTACTTTTTATAACCCTGCAGATACTTATTTTGAGCGATTCCGAAAAGAGCCTAAGCTATAAAGACGCTGGTGTTGATATTGATGCCGGCGCACAACTTGTAGAGCGCATTAAACCCGTTGCAAAACGCACTCAACGCGCTGGCGTTATGTCCGGCCTTGGTGGTTTTGGCTCGTTATTTGAACTGCCGCTAGATCGCTATAAAAAACCTGTTCTTGTCTCCGGCACAGATGGCGTCGGCACAAAGCTTAAGCTCGCGATGATGCTTAACAAGCACGATACTATTGGCATCGACTTAGTCGCTATGTGTGTGAACGACATTATCGTCACCGGTGCTGAACCACTATTCTTCTTGGATTATTACGCTACTGGAAAGCTCAATATTGACGTTGCTAGCGATGTAATTACTGGCATTGGTACTGGCTGTGAGTTAGCCGGAGCGGCACTAGTTGGTGGCGAAACTGCCGAAATGCCCGGTATGTACGAAGGTGAAGATTATGATCTTGCCGGCTTCAGTGTGGGTATCGTTGAAAAAGAAAACATTATCGATGGCTCAGCCGTTGCCGCTGGTGATGTTCTCATCGGGCTAGCTTCGTCTGGCGCACATTCAAATGGTTATTCACTCATCCGCAAAGTGATTGAATTACAAAATGACCTTAATCAAACCATCGACGGCAAACCCCTCGCCGAGGCATTGCTTGAACCAACCAGAATTTATGTTAAATCATTATTAGATTTAATCAGCAAACATCCTATTCATGCACTTGCTCACATTACCGGTGGCGGCATTACTGAAAACTTACCTCGCGTACTCCCTGATAATACCGTCGCTAATGTTAAATTAGGTAGCTGGCCAACGCCTGCCTTATTCGACTGGCTGCAAGAAGAGGGGAATATCAGTGATGATGAAATGCTTAAAACATTTAATTGCGGCATTGGCATGGTGGTCTGTGTTGCCTCAAAAGATGCCGACGCTGTCCTTGCCCAATTGAAAACTAGCGGTGAATCTGCCTTTATTATTGGCGACATTTCTCCAGCCGATGGCGAGCCCTGCGTTAACTACGTCTAAGTTTTAATGAGCACTAACTACCGCATTGTCGTTCTTCTATCGGGGTCAGGTACGACTCTCCAGTCGATGATAGACACCGAGCTACCTGCCAATATTTGCGCCGTGATCAGCAACAAACCGAATGCAATGGGCCTAGCTCGCGCCGAAGAAGCATCCATTCCCACACATCTTTTAGACCATACGCTCTACTCATCTCGTGAAGCATTCGACTTTGACTTACAAGGCCTCATCGACCAATATCAGGCAGACTTAGTCGTTTTAGCCGGCTTCATGCGCATTCTTAGTGATGGGTTTGTCAACCATTACAGTGGCCGACTCATTAACATTCACCCTTCGTTACTGCCTAATTATAAGGGCATGCATACCCATCAGCGCGTTATGGATGAGGGCGAACCTCTTCATGGTAGTAGCGTGCACTTTGTTAATTCTGAACTAGACGGAGGGCCCGTTGTCTTACAAGCGCGGCTCCCTGTCCTGCCAAGTGACACCGTTGAGAGCCTTGAACTGCGCATTAAAACTAAAGAACACCTCATTTACCCCACCGCCATCACTTGGCTGGCCGAAGGGCGTATTGAGCTCAAAGACAACGAGGTGTATATGGACGGAAAGAAAATGACAGGCCCTGTGGTAATGGACTACATGTAGAATAAACACATGAAGTTATTACCATACAAGTTCAGCCGTTTTCTTTTAATTAGCTCTCTTTTCTTGGTTTCCTCAGTGACTTTCGCAGTCGACCTTATCGTTCCAACTTTTAAAGCCAACTACAAACTCAGCCACAATAATATTGAAATAGGTCGCGTTGAACTGAGTGTAAAAGCGCTTCCTGACAATCAATATCAACTCACATCCATAACGCACACCAGTGGTCTGCTTGCTTTTGTACGAGATGATGATGTCATAGAAAAAAGCCGTTTTGAAGTAGCAACCAAAGCTTTAAGGCCACTGGCCTACCAGTACAAACAAACACTGGGCGATAATCAAAAAGATATTCGCTTAACCTTTAACTGGCAACACAACACCTTAGTCAATTCCACAAAAGGAATTGATTGGACGCTCAACATCAAAGAAGGTGTGTTAGACAAGGCGCTAATGCAAATAGCCTTAATGCTAGACTTAGAAAACCCCAGCCCTAATTTAATTTACGACATTGCAGACGGCGGAAAACTAAAGCGATACGTATTTACACCGCTTGGAACAGAAACCATCAATATCGCAGGGAAATCTTACGAAACAGTAAAGCTCGCTAGAAAAAAAGACGATAAGCCACTCATTACCTACTATTGGTGTGCGAAATCTCTACACAATATACCGGTACTACTACAACGCGAGAAACCGTACGGCACATTCGAAATGCGCCTAATAAACGTTAAGTTTAGCGACTAAACACTAAGCTTTGGGTAAGGTAACACCCGTTTGACCTTGATATTTTCCCGCACGGTCACCGTATGATGTTTCGCATATTTCATCCGCACCAAAAAACAAAATTTGCGCCACACCTTCGTTGGCATAAATTTTTGCCGGTAACGGCGTGGTATTTGAAAATTCCAATGTAACGTGCCCTTCCCATTCAGGCTCTAACGGCGTGACATTTACAATAATACCGCAACGCGCATATGTTGATTTACCCAGACATATCGTCAGCACATCTCTCGGTATTCTTAAATATTCAACCGTTCTCGCTAGAGCAAAAGAGTTCGGCGGGATAATGCAGACATCTGACTTAATATCCACAAAACTATTCTCATCGAAGTTTTTCGGGTCGACTACCGCAGAGTTAATGTTAGTGAAAATCTTAAATTCATCGGAGCAACGAATGTCATAGCCATAACTTGACGTGCCATAAGAAATCACACGACCTTCATCTGAGTTACGCACCTGATGCGGCTCAAACGGCTCAATCATATTATGCTCTTTCGCCATACGGCGAATCCAACCATCCGACTTAATACCCATACTGATAAACCTTATTTAATTGATAACGATATTAGGAATTTTGCCACTGAAGTCTTTTGCTTTAACAGACAAGGAAGCCGCCAACTTTCTAGCCATTCCGCGATAAAGGCCAGATATTTGACTGTCTGGATCAGCAGCAACGGTTGGTGTGCCCGAATCCGTACTCATGCGAATAGACAAATCTAGCGGCAATGCGCCCAAAAATTCTATATCGTATTCTTTCGCCATCGCTTCACCACCACCTTGTCCAAAAATAGCTTCTTCATGCTGACAATTTGAACAAATATGTAGGCTCATGTTTTCTATTAAACCCAACACCGGAATATCCACTTTTTCGAACATTTTCAGCCCCTTCTTCGCGTCAATTAACGCAATATCTTGCGGCGTTGTCACGATCACAGATCCTGTCACAGGAACCGTTTGCGCTAAAGTTAAATGAATATCACCCGTGCCTGGTGGCATATCAATAATTAAATAATCCAAATCATCCCAATTTGTATCATTCAATAACTGCCCTAACGCTTGCGTTACCATTGGGCCTCGTAAAATCATCGGGGTATCTTCGTCTACTAAGAAGCCTACTGACATCACCTGTAAACCGTGTCCTTCCATCGGCTCAATCGTACGACCATCTGGCGAACCAGGGCGACCAGTAATGCCCAACATTGTTGGCTGGCTCGGACCATAAATATCCGCATCCAGAATGCCCACTCGAGCACCTTCTGCGTGTAATGCTAACGCTAGGTTGACTGATGTCGTTGATTTGCCGACACCGCCTTTACCTGAAGCAACAGCGATCATATTCTTCACGCCATTCATCAGCTTAATACCTTTTTGAGCTGCATGAGGTTTTACGTCCCAAGCAATTGTTACCGCTGCGCTTTTAATCCCATCGAGTTCCAACAAATGCTCGCTAACCGCAGTAGCTAATTCGTCCTTAATGCCTGCCGCTGGGTAACCTAGTACAACTTCAAGTGTCAACTCACCATTAACTAAAGTAAGGTTTTTCAACGCTTTACTCGACACGATGCTCTTACCTGTCAACGGGTCAATAAATTCTTTTAAATGCTGCTCTATATTTGCTACTGATAACTCGCTCATTTTTGCTCCAATTTGCAATGAAAGGGCCCTGCTTCATACTTAAGGTCCCGTGCGATAAAACGGTGTATTTTATACGTTTATCATCTACTTTGGTTAACTTTAGACACCATCCAAACCTGTTGATGATCACACTAACAAACAAAGCAGCTTTCCGACTCTTTAAAAAGCGACCAATACCCTTTAAAATAAATTGAATGTCACCCAGCGCCAAACTTTACGAGCACTCACAACATTAAGGACAATTATGAAGACAATTAAAAAAATCACATTAAGCACACTAGCAGCGGCATTCTTACTATCGCTCACAGCGTGTGCCCCAGAAGTTGGCAGCGAAGCATGGTGCACAGACATGAAAGCAAAGCCTAAAGCTGATTGGACTGCCAATCAAACAACTGATTTTGCTAAGAGCTGCATTTTCAAATAGCCCAGAATTCAAAAGAAACCAACGAAGCGAGCCCTCATGGCTCGCTTTTTTACTTTTAAAGCCTTGCTTTTCGCCTAATCGTTCCTGTTTTAAACCTTAATATATGGGACAATATCGTCTATAAATCAATCTCTTATAGCCCCTTATCTTCGCTAGCGACCAACGCACCAACGTTTTATGCCAAAAGAAATTAGAAAAATCCTTGTTACCAGCGCACTTCCTTATGCCAACGGCCCTATTCACATTGGCCATTTAGTTGAATATATTCAAACCGATATATGGGTACGCTTCCAAAAACAACGTGGCCATAATTGCCTTTATGTCTGTGCTGATGATGCGCACGGAACACCCATCATGCTTCGGGCACAGCAAGAAGGCATTACACCCGAGAAATTAATTGCGGATACATGGGTGCAACATAACGCTGATTTTGCTGACTTTGACGTTGCTTTCGATAATTTTTACAGCACCCATTCAGACGAAACAAAAGACTTTGCTGAGCTTATTTACAACCGCTTGCATGAAAAAGGGCATATTACTAAAAGAACCATTACCCAAGCCTACGACCCTGTTAAAAACATGTTTTTACCGGATCGTTTTATTAAAGGCGAATGCCCTAAGTGCGGCGCGGCAGATCAATACGGCGATAACTGCGAAGCGTGCGGCGCAACGTATGCCCCCACCGATTTAATCAATGCGGTTTCGGTTGTATCTGGCGAAAAACCCATTGATAAAGATTCAGAACATTATTTCTTTAAACTGACTGATTTTGAAGCCATGTTAAAAGAATGGACTCGCTCTGGTCATATTCAAGAACAAATTGCCAACAAGCTTGACGAATGGTTTGAAGCAGGCCTTCAAGACTGGGATATTTCACGTGACGCGCCATACTTTGGTTTTGAAATACCTAATGCACCGGGTAAGTTTTTTTACGTTTGGTTGGATGCGCCTATTGGCTACATGGGCAGCTTTAAAAACTTGTGTGATAAGAAAGGGCTCAACTTTGATGAGTACTGGGCAAAAGACAGCACTGCCGAGCTGTACCACTTTATTGGCAAAGACATCGTTAATTTCCACGCGCTTTTCTGGCCAGCCATGCTAACCGGCGCAGATTTTAGAACACCAACAGCCGTTTTCGCTCACGGATTTTTAACCGTAAATGGCGAAAAGATGTCTAAGTCTCGCGGTACGTTCATCAAAGCACGTACGTATTTAGATCACTTAAATCCTGAGTATTTACGCTATTACTTCGCCGCAAAACTATCCAGCCGAGTAGAAGATATTGATCTGAATTTTGAAGATTTCAGTCAACGCGTTAATACCGACTTAGTGAACAAGGTCGTTAATATTGCCAGCCGCTGCAGCGGATTCATTAAAAAACGTTTTGATGGTCAATTATCGGCTAGCTGTGCTGAGCCTGAGCTGTTCCAAGAATTTATAGACGCAAGCGACGCTATTGCTGAACATTATGAATCACGCGAGTACGGCAAAGCCATGCGTGCTATTTCAGCATTGGCCGATAAAGCCAACCAATATATCGACGACAAACAACCGTGGGTACTGGCTAAACAAGAAGGCAGCGACGAGCAGCTTCATGCTATTTGTAGCCTAGGCATTAACCTCTTTTACGTTATTGCCGCCTACCTCAAACCTGTTGTTCCTGCCATGGTGACTAAAGCGGAAACTTTCCTAAATGTTGATGCGCTGCCGTGGCCAAATCAATTAACACCGTTACTCAATCACTCCATCAATAAATTCAAACCGTTGATGACACGCGTTGACCCCGACAAATTAGCCGCCTTAATTAGCGCATCTAAAGAAAGCTTAGAAAAAATAGCGCCTATCAAAAAAACAAAAAAGAAAGCACCTGAAACAAACGAAAAGCCAGACATGATCGAATTTGATGATTTTGTTAAAATTGATTTGCGCGTGGCGCTGATCGAAAAGGCTGAGCATGTTGAAGGCGCTGATAAACTTCTTCGTCTAACCGTAAGCACTGGCGATGAATCTCGACAAATTTTAGCCGGTATAAAATCCGCTTATGCGCCTGAAGACCTTGAAGGCAGGTTAACCGTTATTGTTGCCAACCTTAAACCACGTAAAATGCGTTTTGGCATATCCGAAGGTATGGTGCTGGCTGCTGGGCCTGGCGATGAAGATATTTGGATCTTATCACCCGACAATGGTGCGAAGCCTGGCATGCGTATTAAGTAATCAATATAGATAGCGAACATTGAGCATTTTAACAAAAAACACTATAATTCTTTTTTTGAATAAAGAATCTATTTCATATTCCAAAAAGGGATATGTAGAGATGCGCGCTTAATTATGTCTGACTACTTACTCATTTTAGTTAGCACCATACTGGTTAACAACTTTGTACTGGTGAAGTTTCTTGGCTTGTGCCCTTTTATGGGCGTATCAAACAAGTTAGAAACCGCTATGGGAATGGGTTTAGCGACCACTTTTGTGCTGACACTGGCATCTATTTGTAGCTATCTTGCCAATCAGTATTTACTCGCACCTCTTGGCTTAGAATATTTACGGACTATTACCTTTATTGTTGTCATCGCCGTTGTTGTGCAAATGACCGAAGCCATCGTGCATAAAACCAGCCCTTTACTGCACCAAGTGTTAGGCATTTATTTACCGTTAATTACTACTAATTGCGCGGTGTTAGGCGTTGCATTACTGAGCGTGCAAGAAGATCATGGCTTCATTGAGTCGGGCTTATATGGCTTTGGCGCGGCCATTGGCTTTTCGTTAGTACTCGTCCTATTTTCCACCATCCGTGAACGTATTACCGTTTCGGATGTTCCTGAACCTTTCAAAGGCAATGCCATTGCATTAATTACCGCTGGTTTAATGTCCGTTGCCTTTATGGGCTTTTCTGGCTTAATTAAGTTTTAAATTATGTCATTTTTCGTTCTTATTCTTTTATTCGCAGCATTCGGTATTCTTCTAGGATATGCCGCTATTCGTTTTAAAGTTGAGGGCGACCCCATTGTTGACCAAATCGACAGCGTTTTACCACAAACACAGTGCGGCCAATGTAACTTCCCAGGCTGCCGCCCTTATGCACAAGCCATTGCTGACGGCGAAGCAGAAATAAACCAATGCCCTCCTGGCGGCGAGGCGGGTATTGCTGCATTGGCTGATTTACTGGGCGTAGAAGCACTCCCATTGAATGCCGAAAACGGTATTGAAAAAGCAACCTTAGTGGCCGTTATTGATGAAGAAACCTGCATTGGTTGCAAATTATGCATTCAAGCCTGTCCAGTTGATGCCATATTAGGCGCGCCCAAACATATGCACACTGTTATAGAGGCTGAGTGTACCGGCTGTGACTTATGTTTGCCGCCTTGTCCTGTTGAATGCATTACCATGGAACCTATCGCTAAAACACTGTCACTTTGGCAGTGGGACAAGCCCGATGTATCACAGAAAAAGGCACCGTCATGAGGTTATGGCGATTTAACGGCGGCCTCCCTTCACTTGCCGAACATAAAAACGAATCGGTTAATTTCCCGATTGAAACTGCGCCTGTACCCCCGCTGTTGGTTTACCCCTTAGGGCAGCATATTGGTAATGCGGCGAAACCGCTGGTTAGCACTGGCGACAAGGTGTTACGCGGGCAAAAAATCGCCGACGCACAAGGGCTTATTAGCGCGCCCATTCACGCTGGAAGCTCAGGTGTCGTCACAAACATTGCTGACCACCTTATCCCCCACCCCTCCGGTTTTTCAGCCCCGTCGATTAGTATTGAAACCGATGGGCTCGACGAAGAAATAACGTATGTGCCACACGATGATTTTCGTCAATTAAGTACATCAGAATTAGTCGATATTATTCGAGAGGCTGGCATTGTTGGTCTCGGTGGCGCCGCTTTTCCTACCGCCATCAAGCTCAATACACAAAACAAAGCACTTCATATCGACACGCTGATTTTAAATGGCGCTGAATGTGAGCCTTATATTTCTTGTGATGATCGCCTACTAAAAGAGCGCCCACATCTGGTCATAGAAGGCATCGAAATTTTATTGCATATGATCAGGGCAAAAAGAGCAATTCTAGCGATTGAAGATAATGTGCCAGACACGTTTAAATCCATTCAAGATGCTATTGCCAAAAACAACAATCCCGCTATTACAGCCGTTCAAATTCCCACTATTTATCCAACCGGCGGCGAAAAGCAACTAATTCAAACGCTAACAGGTAAAGAGGTTCCAAGCGGTGAAATACCTGCCGACATTGGCATCGTATCAACCAACGTTGGTACCGTACACGCTGTCCAGCGGGCCGTTATTGAAGGAAAACCGCTCACTTCCAGAATTATTACTGTCACCGGCGAAGGGGTAAAAAAACCGCACAACCTTGAAGTGCGCATTGGCACCCCCATTCAAACTTTAATTGATGTTTGCCACGGTTACACAAAACATGCTGAGCGTCTTATTATGGGCGGCCCGATGATGGGCTTCGCTTTACTGAATGATGAAATCCCCATCGTTAAGGCTACCAATTGCATTTTAGTGGCCAGCAAAGAAGAAGCTATCACCGAAAAGCAAGCCATGCCATGTATTCGCTGTGGTTTATGCGCTAGCGCCTGCCCCGTTTCGCTACTACCTCAACAACTGTATTGGTTTAGTAAATCCGAACAATTAGAAAAAGCAGAGGCACTAAACCTATTTGATTGTATCGAATGTGGCTGCTGTGACGTTGTTTGTCCAAGCCATATCCCACTTGTTCAGCACTTTCGCTACGCCAAAAGCGCATTAAAAGTACAAAACCACGACAAACATTTATCTGATGTTGCTCGTGACAGATTTGAAGCACGTGAAGAACGTATTGCACGAGACAAGGCAGAACGCGCAGAGCGTTCGCGTAAGAAGAAGGCGGCTCTTAAAAGCAAACCCGCAAAAGAAGAAATTGACGCGGCCGTTAGCCGCGCAAAAGCAAAGAAACAAAAACCTACGGAAAATGAGACTTAAATCGTGCACTTTTTAACCTCTAACGCACCCTTTATTGCGCCACAAAACAGCATTCAAAAAATGATGCTATGGGTTCTTATTGCCCTCGCTCCTGGCGTTATCACCATGATTTGGCAGTTTGGTTTTGGCGTTTTAATTAATATTATTATTTGTGTTACAACCTGCGTTGTTGCCGAAGCTAGTATGCTAAAGCTTCGCAACCGCCCTATATTGCCCTTCCTATCAGATCTAAGCGCTGTGGTAACCGGCCTTTTATTAGCACTCGCCCTGCCTACATTAGCACCGTGGTGGATCCCATTTATTGGCGCATTCATCGCAATCGTTATAGCGAAGCATTTATACGGTGGACTGGGGTACAACCCTTTTAACCCAGCAATGATAGCTTTCGCCATACTTATGGTGTCATTCCCAAAAAGCATGACTGTTTGGATGTTGCCACATAGCTTACTGCCTGAAAACGCACAGTTTTCCGATGCTTTAAGTCTTATTTTTGGGCAGTCACCATCACAAAGTATCATTGATGCTATGACTGCCGCGACTCCTTTGGATGAAATGAAAACCCAACTTGGTCTTAGTCTAACGGTAGAAGAAATACAGTCACGCTCTATTTTTGGTGGCCTATCCGGTCAAGGCTGGCAATGGGTATCTGCCGCTTACTTACTCGGCGGTATATTCTTAATGTATAAAAAAGTTATCAGTTGGCACATCCCGCTTGGCTTGCTGTTTGGCTTGTTTATTATCAGCACTGGTTTTTACTTATTCGAACCAGGCGTTACCCCATCACCCCTATTCCATTTATTTAGTGGCGGCGCTATGCTCGGGGCGTTCTTTATCGCCACTGACCCTGTTACCGCTGCCACAACGCTTAAAGGCCGCTTTATTTATGGCGTACTTATTGGCCTACTCACCTACATTATCCGCACATGGGGCGGCTACCCAGAAGGCATCGCATTTGCCGTTATTTTGATCAATATGGCCGTTCCATTAATTGATCATTACACCCAACCACGCGTTTACGGGCACAAATAACATGTCTGACTCTCGATCTGTTCTTATTAAATCTGGCTGGGTACTTGGCCTCTTCTCATTCATTGGCATAGGGCTTGTTTCACTCACCTATTCAGTCACGCATGAAAAAATAGCCGAAAATGAACGTTTATTTATTTTAAAAAATTTACGCGAGCTAGTTCCAGGAACATTGCACGATAACGATTTATTGGCTGACACCCTACAAATAGCACAAGCAAAAGAATTTGCAGGAAAACACCCCGTCACTATTTATCGAGCACTAAAGAATAAAAAGCTAGTCGCTATTATTGCAGCGCCTACTGCTCCCGATGGTTACAATGGATCGATAAAGTTACTTGTCGCAATAAAAGAAAACGGCGAACTTATCGGTGTCCGAGCAGTTTCACACCATGAAACGCCAGGTCTTGGCGATGCAATTGATACGAACAAAAGTGACTGGATTCATGCTTTTAATGGACGGTCATTAAGCAATCCGCCTATTCGTTCATGGCACGTTAAAAAAGACGGTGGAGATTTCGACCAATTTACCGGTGCAACCGTTACGCCACGAGCAGTCGTAAAAGCAGTACTAAAAACCTTACAATACTACCAAGCCAATCACAGCAACTTAGCGAAAATCGATGGATAGTTACAGCAAAATTCTTAAAAATGGCCTTTGGGAGAATAATCAAGCCTTTGTTGCCTTGCTGGGCCTGTGTCCATTACTAGCCGTAAGCAACACCGTTATCAACGGTCTCGTACTAGGCCTTGCCACAACACTAACATTGGTTTTATCCAATACCGTTGTTTCTCTCATTCGCCACCAAGTAGGCAGCGAAATTCGACTTCCCGTGTTTGTGTTGATAATTGCATCGATTGTGACGACTATTGAGTTGATCATGAACTCTTATTTTTACGAACTTTACCTCATACTTGGCATTTTCATCCCCTTGATCGTCACTAATTGTTCCATTATTGGACGTGCAGAAGCATTTGCTTCAAAGAACCCAGTAGGCGCTTCATTTATTGATGGATTCGGCATGGGATTAGGTTTTACCGCCGCACTGGTTATATTAGGGGCTATGCGTGAAGTATTAGGCTCTGGAACATTGTTTGCCAATGCGGACCTTATGTTTGGTGACGCTGCAAAAGACATGGTGATTTATGTTATCAGCGACTATGAAGGTTTCTTACTTGCCATTTTACCACCAGGTGCCTTCATTGGTTTAGGCTTACTCATTGCGCTTAAAAACGTTATAGACAAACGTTTATCCAAGCCAGCATCTCAAAGCGTTTCTTTATCGATGGATGCAAAGAAGGCCTAGACCATAGTGAGTAGCATTGCATTACCACTAAAATTAAGAACCTATCGACCTAAATCAGTACTTTTATTTGTCGCTATATCCTTTCTCGCACACGGCGTTTTGGCAGCTTTTGCATATAAAGCTGGTTTGTTCTCAAACGAGGATACTCCCAATATGCCGGCAAAAATTATCAGCATTGCCCTAGTAGAACCGACACCTATAAAACCACCTCCACCCGTTCAACCGCCTAAGCCGACAAAAATAAAAAAACGAATCGTTACAAAAGCCCCGTCTAAAAAACGTATAGCGCCTAAACCAAAGCCTATTAAAGAAGTTGTTAAGCCTAAGCCGACCATTGTTAAACCTGTTGCTCCAGCATCGCCTTTACCAACGCCCGTTAAAAAGCGAGTTGCATTCACAGCGCCACAGCCAAGTTATCAGCCCAAGCCAAAATACCCTAGTATTGCAAGACGCAGAGGGCAAGAAGGTATTGTGGTTTTGGAAATAACCATCGGTAATAACGGGCATGTGAATAGGGCGTCTGTTGTTCAAAGCTCAGGCTCTTCAGCACTTGATAGAGCGGCCATAAAAACAATCAAAACTTGGAAATTCCCTGCCAGCCAGTTCAACTCACTTTCTTCATTCAAACAGAAAATTGAGTTTCGACTAAATTCGTACTAAGCGCTTAAACCCCAATTACTCCAAACCGGTTCACATACCTCAGGGAATGCTGACATAGAGCCAATTTCGCTCCAGTGGCTTGGCTGATGAAAGTCTGAACCACATGAGCCTAACAAATCCTTATCAACACATAGCCGTGACAACACGTTAGTTTCATCTTTTGTTTGATGCCCAGACACCACTTCCATACCGCGGCCTCCGGCCTCACTAAACGCATCCAATAACGCTGAGAGTTTTGTTCTCGTCATTTTATATTTTAAAGGGTGCGCCAAAACAGCCGTACCACCTGCAGCGACAATCCACTCTACAATTTGTGGCAACTCGGCCCAACATTGTTTCACATCGCCTGCTTTACCCGCACCTAAATACTTTTTAAATGCTGCCGCCATATTTTTAACCTTACCCAACTCAACCAAATGCTGAGCAAAGTGCGGCCGTCCAATATTAGAGCCATTGGCTATTTCTTCCACGCGCTTAAAATCAATCGGCAACCTTGCTTTAATCAGGCGTTCCGTAATAAGCTCAGCACGTTCACTCCGTGCCTTTTCTTGCGAAGCAACACCGCTTTTAAGCACGGCGTTATCAAGCGTTAAGTTCAACCCCACAACATGCACGCCTACACCACGCCATTGTGTTGAAAACTCTATACCGGGAACAAGTGTTAGCACATCATCACTATAGCTCGCCAAATCCTCATACGCACCCACCGTGTCATGGTCCGTAATAGACAATACGTTAACGCCGTTAGCTTTTGCTCTAGCGACCAATTCCAACGGCGACAAAGCACCATCTGAAACATGCGTATGCGAATGTAAATCAATTTTCATCATGCGGATTAGTTTACACCGTCACTTCCCTGAGAATGCTAAAATCACACCCTGTTCAAATAACGAAGATAACCATGCAAATCACCAAAGACAACGTTGTACTATTTCATTACACATTAAAAAATGATGAAGACCAAGTAATAGAAAGCTCTGCTGGGCAGGATGCTACTGCTTACTTACAAGGCCACGGCGGTATGATTCGTGGTGTACAACTTGCGCTAGAAGGCAAACAAGCTGGTGATAAATTTAGTGTTACCGTTCATCCCATAGACGGTTATGGCGAACGCCGTGAAGACTCTATTCAATCTGTTCCTGTTAAGCATTTAATAGGCGCGAAGAAGTGGCGTCCGGGCATGGTTGCAACGGTACAAACAGACAACGGCCAACGCCAAGTCAGCATTGTGAAGATGGGGAAATTTATGGCCAAAGTAGATACAAACCACCCACTAGCTGGGCAAATATTGCATTTTGATATTGATATCGTTGACGTAAGAGAAGCCACTGCTGATGAAATATCTCACGGCCATGCTCACGGCACAGGCGGTCACCAGCACTAAGAACGCAATGTCGCAACACGCCACGCTTTATTCGTTTCGCCGTTGCCCGTATGCCATGCGCGCACGCTTGGCGATTAAAAGCAGCGGTGTTAGCGTTGAATTACGTGAAATTGTGTTACGTAATAAGCCTGAGCATATGCTCGCTATATCGCCAAAAGGAACCGTGCCTGTTTTGCTTTTGGCCAATGGCGACATTGTTGATGAAAGCTGGGATATTGTGCATTGGGCAACAGCTCAAAAAGACCCTAACAACCTTCGCGGCACAAGCGAACGCATAGAAGAAGCCAATCGATTGGTTCAGCAAAATGATCAAACATTCAAACAACATCTAGACCATTACAAATACGCCGACCGTTTCCCTGAGTTTCCCGCCGAGCATTACCGAGCGCAAGGCGAAGCCTTTCTTTTAACGCTTGACCAACGCCTAGCCCAACATGAATTTTTAATTGATGACCAATCATCGCTGGCAGACATTGGCATTTTTCCTTTTATTCGCCAATTTGCCCATGTTGATATTGAATGGTTCCGTCAAACGTCTTACACACATTTACACCGCTGGTTTGATCGCTATTTAAACTCTGATCTATTTGCCAGCATTATGACTAAATATACCCCCTGGCAAGAAGGCGACACACCCCTAACATTCTAAACGTTAAGCCTTTATTCAGCTTCGCTACCTCATACTTATCATTAATACACTTCAATCTAGCCCTAACACGCGGTAGGATGTTGGCAATAACTGGAGGCTAACATGAAATTTAAAATTCCTTTTCTATTCAGCATTTGCTTTTTATTATCTGCATGCGCTGGCATTACTTACCATGCTGAACCGCCTCAAGTTAGCATCAGTAACATCCAACTGGTTGAAGCCCAATTATTTGAGCAACGTTACGAGCTCACCCTCCGCGTTCAAAACACCAACGATTTTCCGCTCTTTATCAAAGGCTTAAGCTACCAGCTACACATAAACGGTTCTAAATTTGCGCACGGCGTTAGCAAGCAATCAATTGATGTTTTACCTTACGAAGAGCAAATGCTAACCGTCACCTTAATCAGCAACACATTGGGGCTTATCAAGCATCTCAAATCACTTAACAACAAAGCGCTAAACTTTCGCTTAACGGGCCACGTTAGCCACGGAACCGTCGCCAACCCTATTTCTTTATATAACTTACCTTTTGAAAAGTCTGGCACCCTCGACCTTTCAGGTTTACTCAGTAAATAAACTTAATCAATACACCCGCGGAGACTCTTATGAAAATACTATTCACATTATTACTTAGCAGCCTGTTACTTGCCTGCGCAGGGCCAAACCCTTATGGCAGCGCTTCTGAAAACTACTCTACCAGTGAAACCAACCAATCAATGCATGTCTTTAATGCGACCATTATAGACGTTCAAGCCGTAACGATTGATTCGGAAGGTAACTTTGTTGGCAAAATTGCTGGTGGCTTAATCGGCGGGATTGCAGGCAGCAGTGTTGGTGCTGGCAGAGGAAGTTCCGCGGCGGCCGTTGCCGGTGCTGTTATTGGCGGCATTGTCGGCAAAAAAGCAGATGAACTTTACAATAAAGCCAACGGCGTACAAATTACCGTACAAATGGATAACGGACAGGTTCAATCCATCGTTCAGGAAGTGAACCCGAATGTTATCTTCAGAAAGGGCGACCATGTAAGAATTATTGAAAGCGCAACTAGCAAGACCCGCGTTATTCAATAAGTTTACTTACCGCCTAACATGCCTCTAATTGCTGCCGGTAAATCAGCCGGCAGCAAAATAGTTTTTGCATTCTCCGATGTCGACATATCCCGTATAGCGTCTACATACTTTTCACCTAAAATGTACATGACCGGCAACTCTTTATTTTGAATCGCTTCTGCTACTTTGGTAATCGCTGTTTTACTGGCTTCCGCTAATACCACTTGTGCCTCGCCATCTCGTTTAGAAGCTTCCAAGCGCCCTTCAGCTTCTAAAATAGCGGCCGATTTTTCGCCGTCGGCACGAGTTACTCTCGCTCTACGCTCTCTTTCCGCTGCGGCTTGTTCTTCCATCGCATTTTGCATCGTTCCCGATGGCGTAATGTCCTGAATTTCTACCGTTTTAAGGATGATACCCCAATCCGCAATATCATCGGATATCGCTTCTTTTAAACGGGCTTTGATAACTTCTCTCGACGATAACGCATCGTCTAATTTCATTTCGCCCACAATGGAACGTAACGAGGTTTGCACGAGTGTTTTTATTGCGATTTCATAATCTTCCACACCGTACACTGCCTTTTCTGGTTGTACGATGTTTATATAAGCAACAGCATTGGCAATAATCACCACGTTATCTTGTGTAATCACTTCTTGCGATGGAATATCCATCACGATGTCTTTAGTGGTTACTCTATAAGCCACATTATCAATATACGGCACAATAAAGCTCATACCCGGTTCAAGCGTTATATGGTATTTACCCAAACGTTGCACCACTTGCTTATAACCTTGCGGCACCAATTTGATGGCTTTAGATATTGTTAGAAATACAAGCCCTAACAGCACAACGGCCACGGTTAAACTATCATCCATTATTTAATCCCCTCTTTAATCTACTTTACTCACGTGTAACGTATTGTCACACACGCTGTTTGCTCTTACTTTATCACCCTTTATAGTCGGCTCATCGCAGGTAAACGTCCATTCATCACGCCCTAAAAGCGCCGTGGTAAAGCGTACCGTCCCAAGCACACCTTCACTGGGCTGTTTTATAACCATGCCAATTTCACCAGCAACTTTACCGCCTTTATCCGCATATTTGTCGCGCAATACTTTAAACCAAACAACAGCAAGGCCGGTTGATACAACACCCCACATCATCAGCTGGCTACTGATCTCCAAACTTGGCCACACAGCCACTGCGCCTGCAACAAGCAAAGCGCCTAAACCAAACCATAGCACAGTGAAACTCGGCACAAATATTTCTACACCAATCAGCACCATACCCACCACTAACCAATGCCAGTATTCAATATACATACACTATTACTCCCTGCTTATTCAATACAATCCCGCACTAGCTTAACTGCTTCAACAGCACCTGCGGATCGTTATAATCATACGTTAATTGTTGGTACGACCCCGCACATTCCAGCACAAGGCTCGGGAAACTGCTCACACCAAGGCTTCTAGCAAATTTTATATCCGCCAACAACTGTTGCTGTACAGCTTCACTCTTAAAGCTATCGGTAAAAGCTTGCTTATTTAGGCCAATACTCGCGGCACAATCAATTAACACATCATCGTCCGCTGGGTTTTTAGCCTGCAAATAATAAGCGTGCTGAATGGCCAGTAACATGCGTTTTTCTGCATTCTCATCTAGCAGTTTTGCGGCAATAACCGCCCGAGAAGACGCGTATGTTGAACGCCTTGGCTTACACAGCGTCCAAAAATCATGGTTAAACTCTGTACCGGGTATGCGTCCTTGAATTTTATACCAGCCAGCACTGATGATTTTTTGCAGCCGTTCTTCCATCGGTTCATGACTGTCGGGCGCTAAGCCGCCCAATATATAACGCACTTCAATAGTATTGGGCAATTGCGATTGCACTGTTGCCCATGCTTTATTAAACCCCCAGCACCAACTACACATCGGGTCGTGCACGTAATACAGCACCCTACCCATATTGCTCCACCCAATTTTTAATAATATGCTGTAGCTCTTTCAGCCCATCGCTTAATGCTGCTGGACCAGGTTGTAAAATATTCACTGATTTTATTTCAAATAATTGGTTGTTTTTAACCGCAGGAATCTTTCCCCAACCTTCTCTTTGCGCAACCCGCTCAGGTCGAAACTTCTTTCCACACCACGAACCAATAATAATATCTGGTTGCCTATCAATGACCTGTTGTGGGTCTACAATAATTCTATTCTTACCGCCTGCTTCCTGTGATAATTCAGGGAAGCAGTCAATACCACCAGCTATTTCGCCCAGTTCCGACACCCACTTAATACCTGAGATAAGCGGATCATCCCACTCCTCAAAATAAACCCTAGGCTTTTTCGTATAACCCTTCGTTTGTCCTAAGCATTGTTCTATATTATTTTTGTACTGCTTAACAAGAATCGCCGCTTTTTCAGGTTCGCCAATTAACGCGCCAAGGGTATGTAGCATCTCAAAGATTTCATCGACTGAGCGTTGATTAAACACATGTACCTGCAAACCAGCACGGACTAGCTCCGCTGTAATGTCAGCTTGCATATCCGAGAAAGCTAAAACCAAATCAGGCTTTAGCGCCAAAATTTTATCTATCTTTGCCGAAGTAAATGCTGACACTTTAGGCTTCTCTTTACGCGCAATAGCAGGCCGAACGGTAAAACCCGAAATACCAACAATACGCTCTTGCTCACCCATTAAATATAACGCTTCTGTTGTTTCTTCTGTTAAACAAACAACCCGCTTTGCACCGTACTGACTCATTCCACCCTTATGTTGTAGCCTCTATTCAGCCTTCATTATAATCAGACATGCGCCTATTAGCGACGAAATGCGCCATTTCGTGAATAGCACCTAATACTAAGGAATAGCTCTGTACTTATATTTTTTCCAAAATTTCCAACCAAAGAACCACTAAATAATAAATGGATATCGTAAAAACACTGCCGCGCATTAAATAGTTGTTAAACGTAATGTGTACGATAGAGTGGAGATAACGCGCTACTACAAAACCCCATGCGTTGAACAGCATAGTCTCTGTTTCAATATTAAGAACAAGCACTAACGTAACCGCCATATAAAAAATAGGTGGCACTTCAAATAAGTTGTTTAGGTTATTCGTTACTTTTGTCAAATATTCAGGGGATTGTTTCCCCGCAAATACTTCATAATATTTCAGGTCAACCTTCTCGGTATAAAGCGCTAACATTCTTGCAACAAATAGAGCCCCAAATAGAATCAATATCAGCAGTAGCATTGCAAATAGTGGATAAATCATTTTATTTCTCCTTCGATACGCCCCTCAAGACAGGTTTTATAATAACGCTAAATATTTAAACAAAAAGAAGCCCCAACACTGTTAAGCATTGGGGCGGCTCTTGTATCTTAGTGGTATAAATATTCGTCGTTAATAAAACTATTTAGACACCATCACTAACACATCAAAGCGCTGAACATTTGCCACTACGCCATCATCCCAGCCACCATCAATTAATGCATCTGCATTTGCTTTTACAGCGGCGGCAACTTTACCTGCAAAGTGCGCATCGACTCCAGATTGGTCAGCAAAAAAATCAAAAATTGCGAATTCATCTTCTGAAATTTGAACTGCAAACCAGTATGCTGTTTTAGGCTCTGTCTCTTCAACAATCGCTGCAGCTGACTTCAAAAAATCAGCCAACGCCTCTGCCTGTCCTGCTTTAGCTTTTAAGGGAACGTATAATGCAATTTTCATTTCACTCGCGTTATTTGATACTTTAGAAGATAGAACCTTAGGGTTCCTCACGTCTTTAAGAACGCCGCCTTCCCAGCCACCTTGAACCAAACTCTCAGCTTTGTCTTTAAGTGCTGCCGCAACCTGCCCGGCAAAATGCGCTTCTCTGCCAGAGCCATCTTCAAAGGCATCAAATATCATCATGCCATCTTTATTTTTAAGCCCCGCCCAAACTAGTGTTTTAGGTTCCGTTTGAGCAACCAAGGCGCCTCCCGCCGTTAGGAAGTCAGCCAATGCTTGCTCCTGATTAGGCGTTGCCTTTAATGGGGCGTAAGTTGCTTCTTTAATAACCTGTAGTGGCATAGTTAATTTGGCCACCTAT
>LWTL01000109.1 GCA_002101235.1 Cycloclasticus sp. symbiont of Bathymodiolus heckerae
TCCTTAGATGTTCGCGTGTTAGCGACAACCAATAAAAATCTTCGCGAGATGGTGAATGAAGGTAACTTTAGAGAAGATTTACTTTATAGAATCAATGTTTTTCCGATCAACATACCGCCATTAAGAGAGCGCAAAGCAGATGTTTTAGCATTGGCTAAAACAATGATCTCGCGACATTACTGTGGAGATCAATCCGTGCCTAAGCTGTCAGCTGGAGCGATTAAAATGTTAGAGAGTCATGCATGGAGAGGCAATGTAAGAGAGCTGGAAAATGTTATTCAACGTGCGCTGATTATGGCGAGCAGTTCGCTCATTAAAGAAAGTGATTTGATTTTTGAACTAGGCCATAGCACGGGAGCTGCTTTGCCTGAGGCAAGCGTAGAAAGTAAAGGTGATTTGAGCGATGGCGTAAGAGCGGTAGAAGATAAGCTTATTTTAGACACCTTAGTAACATCGAATGGTAGCCGAAAGAATACGGCTGAGCGTTTAGGAATTAGTGCCAGAACATTGAGGTACAAAATTGCGCGTATGCGAGATGCCGGCATACAAATTCCAGCATAAATAGCAAAACAAATAATCTTAATTTAGTAAGGGGTAAGTGATGAGTAACAATATGGAAATTAGCAGTGTATTAGCTCAAATGCGCGTGATGTCAGCTCAGGCTACAAACTCGGTTACAAAAACACCGGCTACCAATTCGTCGGATTTTTCCAATATGTTGAGTCAATCAATAGAAGCGGTTAATAAAACGCAACAACAAGCCGGTGCATTATCAACCGCATTTGTAAAAGGTGAAACCGATGCTAGTTTGGCTGAAGTGATGGTGTCATTACAAAAAGCGAATTTATCCTTTCAGACGGTCTTGCAAACAAGAAACAAACTAGTGGATGCATATAAAGATGTTATGCGGATGACGATGTAGGCTTAGACGATTATCTATCACTTATATTTAAAATAAAGACAGGTTTAACACAATGGCAACTCCAGCAGATCAAGTAACAATGCAAATACCCCAAGGCAATATGATGATACGTCAACTTGGCATCATGTTAGCGTTGGCGGTCAGTGTCGCCTTAGGTGTGGCAGTTGTTTTGTGGTCACAAACGCCTAACTACAGTTTGCTGTACAGTAATTTAGGCGATAGGGAGCTCAGTGCTGTTGTGTCGGGTCTGCAGCAATCGGGTGTTGAATATAAATTAGAGGCAGGTTCTGGTGCTGTTTTGGTGCCATCGTCAGAGGTGGATGAGCTACGTTTGCAACTGGCAGGTTTAGGCTTGCCAAGAGGTGGTGGTCAAGGCTTTGAATTGCTGGAAAAAGATACTGGTTTTGGTGCGAGTCACTCGATTGAAAAAGTAGGTATTCAGCGCGCGCTTGAAGGCGAAATTGCACGCTCTATTGTAACGATACAGAGTGTTCGATCTGCTCGTGTTTTATTGGCTATACCAAAGCAATCTGTTTTTTTGAGGCACCGTAAAAAGCCTAGTGCGTCAGTTGTTGTGGACATGCATCAAGGCCGTGAGTTAAAGAAATCAGAGGTCTCCGCTATTTTGCATTTGGTCTCGTCAGCTGTTCCACAACTGGATGCGTCACAAGTGACGATAGTCGATCAAAAAGGCTCATTATTAAGTTCAAGAACATCGGATGACGTGATGTCGATGACCAGTAATCAATTTGAATTTAAGCAAGGTGTAGAAGATCACCTTATTGGCCGTGTGGAAAATATTTTACTGCCTATTGTTGGTGCAGGCTCCATTCGTGCGTCGGTATCAGCGGATGTTGATTTTACGATAACAGAACAGACTCAAGAGCAATATAACCCCGACTTGCTAGCATTAAGAAGCGAGCAAGTAACAGAAGAGCAAAGCAATATGGCGGGTGTGCAAGGTATTCCTGGTGCGTTGTCTAATCAGCCGCCTGCCAATGGTATTGCGCCAGAGGTGGTTACTGGTGCGGAGCCAGCGAGTGGGTCGTCAGGCTCTATGAACATGAATAAAAGATCGATCAAAAATTATGAGTTGGATAAAAAAATCAGTCACACAAAATTATCAACAGGTCGTTTAAAACGCGTTACGGTTGCGGTTGTTATTGATAATAAACAGGGTGTGGCAACAGCTGAGGGCGGTGTGGCATCGGAAGCGTATAGCGAAGAAGATTTAGCTAAATTCAAGAGTCTTGTGAAAGAGGCGATAGGCTTTAATGAATTACGTGGTGATAGTGTGACGATTACCAATATAGCGTTTAAGCAACCAGAAGTTCCCGGGGCGTTACCTGAAATTCCTTTATGGGAGCAGGCGTGGGTGTTAGATATTGCTAAGCAGGCAGTGGGTGGAATATTTGCATTACTTCTTATCTTCGTTGTCTTAAAGCCAACCATTAAAAGCTTGTTAGAAAAGCCAACCGTTGCAATGCTTCCTGCAGGCGCACAGGGTATGGCTACAGGGGTGGATGGTGTTCCTATGGCGGTGCCTGCTGGTGCAGCAGGACAGGCGGGGGGTGTACCATTAGCGCTTGAATCGGATGAAGAACTAATGATGTTAGAAGCACCTAAGAGTTACGAGCAACGTTTAGAAATGGCTCAAAAAATCGCCGGTGAAGACCCTAAAAGGGTTGCCCAAGTAATGAAAACATGGATTCAAAACTAATGGCTGAACAGCAAGAAACTCCAGAACTTAGCGGAACAGCAAAAGCAGCTGTCCTATTACTGTCTTTGGGGGAAGACCACGCGGCAGGTGTGATGAAGCACATGGGGCCGAAAGAAGTGCAGCAAGTGGGCACCGCTATGGCAACGCTTGAAAATGTAACGACAGAAACATTGGATTCAGTCGTTGGACATTTTATTACTACGATCGGTGGACAAACGGCTTTGGGTATTGACTCCGATAAGTATATTAAGAACGTCTTAACCAATGCCCTAGGTGTTGATAAAGCCGGTGGCGTTATTGATCGCATTCTATTGGGTAGAAACTCCAAAGGTTTAGAGCAACTAAAGTGGATGGATCCTCGCTCTATTGCAGATTTAATTCGTTTAGAGCACCCGCAAATTATAGCGATTGTTTTATCGTATTTAGACAGTGATCAAGCGGCAGAGACATTATCGAACTTGGCGCCTAGATTACGTCCAGATGTACTCATGCGCATTGCTGTTTTGGAAGGTGTTCAGCCAGATGCATTGCAAGAGTTGGACGCCATTATGGAGAAACAGCTATCGGGTAACTCGGGTGCGCAAACGGCGCAAATGGGCGGGATTCAAACAGCAGCGAACATTCTTAACTTTATGGAAGGCTCTGTAAGTGCTGAATTGATCGACTCGGTTGTTGAAGCAGACGATGAAGTAGGTCAGTTGATACAAGATAAAATGTTTGTCTTCGATAACCTTATTGATGTGGATGACCGTGGTATTCAAGCATTACTTAAAGAAGTATCAACCGATGTATTAACGCTAGCGCTGCGTGCAGCAGAAGAAGCATTGAAGGAAAAAGTATTTGCCAATATGTCTAAACGTGCAGCAGAAATGCTACGGGATGATATGGAAGCAGCGCCTCCTGCAAAAGTAAGTGATGTTGAAGCAGCACAAAAAGAAGTGTTAATCATTGCACGACGCTTGTCTGATTCAGGTGAGATTTCATTAGGTGGCGGTGGAGGAGATGATTTTGTCTAAATCACCTTCCGAAAAAGAGGGTGTTACAGCGTGGGCTTTTCCTTCGTTTGTAGAGTCTGCGTCGGTTGATGTTGAGCTGGGTAGTGTGCGGGCACCAACAGCTGGGGATCTTGAAAAGCTTCAACGGCAAACGATTGATGAAGCAGCAAAGAAAGGTTATGACGATGGTTTTGCGAAAGGGTTGAAAACCAGTGAGGCACAAATTGCGCAAAAAGTGAGGTCATTGGAATCTGTTATTCAATCACTAGCGAGTCCTTTTGAAGAATTTGATGAGCGAGTGGAAAATGAAATTGCATCTTTGGCGATTCAGATTTCAAAACAATTGATTCGACGTGAGCTAAAAGTAGACTCTGGCCAAGTGGTTGGCGTGGTAAAAGAAGCCCTAGCGGCATTACCCTCGAGCTCTCAAAATATACAATTATTTTTACACCCAGAAGATGCGGTGTTGGTTAAGTCAGCTTTATCGTTAGATGGAGCGGGCGAAACGCGTTGGCAAATTATAGAAGACCCTGTGGTAACACGAGGAGGTTGCCGTGTTGCTACCGATGCATCCACTATTGATGCGACGATTGAAAATAGGCTCGCTGCTATTATTGCCCAAGCATTGGGTGATGAACGGTCGGCTTCTTCATGAGTCAGCCTGCGTTTGTTCAGCAACGTACCGATAAGCTGCTAAATCGCTTACAGATTTATAAAGACCGAATTAACGAACCCCAACCCATGTTAGTAGAAGGTCGGTTGACTCGAATGATTGGTTTGACCTTGGAAGCCGTCGGCTGCCGTTCAACTATCGGTGGGCGCTGTATGATCGAAACAGTTGATGGTCACCGAACCGAAGCTGAAGTTGTTGGTTTTTCAGGAGAGCGCCTGTATTTAATGCCAACAGGGGATATCCGAGGATTAGAGCAGGACTGTCGGGTAATCCCAATGGGGTTGACCAGTATGGCGCATGTAGGCCCAGCCTTATTAGGTCGCGTTATTGACGGTGGTGGTAAACCGTTGGATGGCAAAGGTCCTGTTCATACGATAGATACTATGCCATTACATGGTCGCCCACTTAACCCGTTAGGCCGTAAACCGATTACACAGCCACTTGATGTTGGCATCGGTGCAATTAATTCCTTATTAACCGTCGGTAAAGGGCAGCGTATTGGTTTGTTTGCGGGCAGTGGTGTGGGTAAAAGTGTGTTGTTAGGGATGATGACGAAATATACGAAGGCCGATATTGTAGTAGTGGGTCTCATTGGTGAGCGTGGTCGAGAAGTGAATGAGTTTGTTAGAAAAACGCTTGGTGCTGAAGGTATGGCGCGTGCAGTTGTTGTGGCGACGCCAGCAGATCACCCTCCCTTGATGCGTATGCATGGTGCTATGTTAGCAACCAGTATTGCCGAGTATTTTCGTGACCAAGGTAAAAACGTTTTGCTGCTAATGGATTCATTAACGCGATACGCGCAGGCGCAACGTGAAATTGCCTTGGCGATAAACGAACCACCAGCAACAAAAGGTTACCCGCCTTCAGTATTCAGTAAGTTACCTAGCTTGGTGGAGCGTGCGGGTAATTCAGATGAAGGAACAGGCTCGATCACAGCGTTTTATACCGTACTAACGGAAGGGGATGATACAAATGATCCTATTGCCGACGCGAGTCGCGCCATTCTGGATGGCCATATTCACCTGTCTAGAAGTTTGGCAGAAGCAGGGCATTTCCCTGCGATTGATATGGAAGCATCAGTGAGCCGTTTAATGACAGAAATTGTGCCAGAAGAACATCAAGATATGGCGCGAGAATTTAGAAAAATAAATTCAACCTACCAACAAAATGCTGATTTAATCAATGTGGGTGCATATCAACCTGGGTCAAACCCATTGGTTGACCAGGCCATCGGTATGCACGAACCCATGTTAGACTTTCTTCAGCAACGATTAACCGAAGCGGTAAACTTTGATGAAAGTATAAACGGCTTGCATGCCGTTTTAGAACAAGGTAAATCCGTTGCACTTTCTAAGGAGCTTTAAGTGGGACATATGTCAAAAAAGTCAGAAAGATTCGAGCCCGTTAAGAAGATTGCTCAAAATAATGAGACAGCGGCGGCTGTAAAAATGAATCAGTCGCTTCAGGCGCAAGAAGAGTCCGTTGACCAATTAGAAAAACTGAGAGGGTACCGCGCTGATTATGTAGTCCAGTTTAAGCTAAAGGGCCAAAATGGCATGTCTGCTTCGAGGCTTCAAGAGTATCAAGCGTTTGTGCAAAAGTTAGACCGGGCTATTGACGAGCAAATTCAGGCGGTTCATAGAATGCGTGTAAAAGCAGGGGAGCATCAGCAAGCATTTAAAAAAACAAATAGTCGAAAAAAAGTGGTTGAAAAACTGATTGAAAAATCAAAGCGTCAAGAAAACATTTCAAAAGAACGCCAAGAGCAAGTTGAAGCAGATGACCGAGTCTTTAAGGGCAGCCAGTTTGATTAGTGCGGTAGTATTTGCTTTAAAAGTAAATTAGAGGTTGTTCGATTTTTTATGGTCACTATTTCGCCTGAATGTATGTGTACAGTTTCTGCCTTCATCTTTAGCGGCATAAAGAGACGTATCTGCTTGCTTAAATAATTCAACATCATTCAGCTCGTCGCCAGAAAGTGCGGCGACCCCTGCGCTAATCGTAATGACTTTTTCACTGACGGCAGTTTCGTGTTTTATTTCGAGCGATTTAATCGCCAAACGGATCCGTTCGGCAACTTGGTAGGCCCCAAAAGCATCGGTTGACGGTAATAGTACAACGAACTCCTCACCACCAAAGCGAGCGGCAAAGTCTGTGCTGCGAGGCAATGTATTGGAGATAACTTCGGCGATACGTTTAAGAATAATGTCGCCGAGGTCGTGGCCATAATAGTCGTTATATTCCTTGAAACAGTCGATATCAAAAACGATCATGGCAAGAGGCTGGTTAGAGCGTTTAGCGGTATTAATCTCATCGCTCAACCTATCTTCATAAGCTCGGCGGTTAGGTATTTTTGTTAGAGGGTCTGTTTCGCTTAATTCTTTATATCTAGCGCGTGCTTCGTCCAGCTCATGCGTCTTCTCTGCTATGCGGCGTTCACTTTCTTTGCTGATGGTTAAGTCGCGAATGATAAGGCTAAAGCGATGCGCGCCATGAACAGCCGTATCGGACAGAGTTACGTGAACCGGAATCTGAGATCGGTCTTTATGGATCGCGTAATCTTCATATTGAATGCCGGCTTGTCCTGAGCTTTCTTTTTCCCGTAGGGCTAACAGGTTGCTGAAATGGTTAGGTAAAAAAAGACTGATGGGTTGGTTTATAATTTCTTTAGGACTATAACCAAATAAGGTGTTAGCGCCCTTATTAAAAATGGTCACGAGCCCATTGTCATCAGTAAGGACAATGGCATCTAATGCGCTGTCAATAACGCTGTCACTAACGATGTCTTTGTGGGCTGAAATTTCGTCACCACGCTTTAAGTTTTTAATTAAAATTGAGATGAAAATAGCAGCGACAATGCTTAATAACGTAACTAAAGCGAAAGACATTTGTTGGTTCTTATCGATCTTAACTTGTAGTCTATTTAACTCAGCGGCATTACTGGCTTCGACTAAACTAACAAAATTTTTAATGGTGATAAGTATAGGGGCTTGATTGGGGATGGCTTCATCAAATAAAAGAGTAGCCGCTTCTGTTCGATTCTCATTCAATAATAAGTCTGCAACAGCTATTTGATTTTTAGCATTATCACCGGTGAGCTGTAACAAACGGTCGAGTAATTTATTTTGATTAGACGTCAGCCTTGATTCTTTTAATGCATCGCGATTTTGACGAAACAAAAAAGCTTGGTGGTGCAGCTTTTGGTTGAGCTCATCTAAAAGGAAGGGGTCCTTTTCATTGAGCATAGTTAATAAGGTGTAAGAGCGGTTCCGAATGTTTTGGGATATGCTGTTAATAGCATGTGTTTTTTGCTGTGTCTTAAGAATTACAGTAGAGGCTTGTTGGTGCAAATCATTGGACTTAAGATTTATGTAATATAATGCGCCAACCGCGAACATGCAGAAGATAAAAAGAGCCAGAATGTACAGGCTTCTATTGGCTTTATTGTAAGAGGTGAACTTCATTGATGTGTTGTTTTACTCGTCCTTGTGCGAATTAATACCTTATTTAAGGTTAGCAGAAAAATTTATTTTTACTTATGTTTGATATAAAAAAGCAAATATCAGTTGCTCCTATGATGGAGTGGACCGACAAACACTGTCGTTACTTTCATCGACTATTATCTCCGCATGCTTTGTTGTATACAGAAATGGTGACAACAGGTGCGTTGTTACATGGGGATAAAGAACGCTTTTTGGCCTACGATAACTTTGAGCAGCCTTTAGTGCTTCAATTAGGGGGAAGTGATCCGTTAGACATGGCGAAGTGTGCGCAGTTAGCAGAACAAGCAGGGTATCAAGAAGTAAATATAAACGTGGGGTGCCCAAGCGATCGAGTTCAAAATGGCCGAATAGGTGCGTGTTTGATGGCAGAGCCAGAATTAGTGGCGCGGTGTGTTTCTCAAATGCGAGAAATAGTAGAGATACCCATCACCGTTAAAACGCGTATTGGCATTGATGAGAGTGACTCATTCGATTTTTTATTGAATTTTGTTAAAACAGTGGCTGATGCAGGTTGCGATACGCTTATTATCCATGCGCGCAAAGCAATATTGAGTGGTTTGTCTCCTAAAGAAAATCGAACAATTCCACCGCTCAATTATGATAGAGCGTATCAACTGAAGAAAGAATGCCCTCAGTTATCCATTGTGATTAACGGAGGGGTCAAAACGGTTGATGAAGTTCAACAGCATTGGCAGCAAGTTGATGGAGTGATGATTGGGCGTGAGGCGTATCATAATCCGTTTTTTTTAGCCGATATTGAACACCAATTATTTCAACAAGTATTGCCGGATAGGGTCGACATTCTTAACCAATTTATACCGTATGTAGAGAAGCAATTGTGCTCAGGTTCTTCCTTGCAAAGTATGACGCGACATATATTAGGGCTCTTTGCTGGGCAGCCAGGCGGTAAACATTGGCGGCGTTATCTTAGTGAAAATGCGCGACAAAAAAATGCAGGGCCAGAAGTACTACTGGCAGCGTTGGATGAAATGGCACCGTTCAGCGCAATTAATTAGCTTGAAACAGTGAATAAAACGTTATAATTTTTGGCTTACAAATACGATATAGACCTATGGAAAAACTGTACAAACAAATTATTTCAGATATTGGTGAAGATGTTGACCGTCAAGGCTTGGTTGATACGCCAAAACGAGCAGCGAAAGCGATGTCGTTTTTGACCAGTGGTTACCAAAAAAATTTAGATGATATTGTTAATAATGCTGTTTTTGATTCAGATGCTGATGACATGGTGATTGTTAAAAACATTGAGCTTTATTCCATGTGTGAGCATCACTTATTGCCGTTTATTGGGAAATGCCATGTGGCTTATTTGCCTAATGGCAAAGTACTTGGTTTATCTAAAGTTGCACGAATTGTGGATATGTTTGCTCGTCGCTTACAAATTCAAGAGCAATTAACGACTCAAATTGCCGACTCAATTTTAAAAGTAACAGGTGCGAAGGGTGTAGCAGTTGTTGTTGAAGCAAAACACTTGTGCATGATGATGCGGGGTGTTGAAAAGCAAAATTCTCAAATGACAACGTCCAGTATGCTGGGGCAGTTTCGTAAAAATTCTGAAACACGTGCTGAGTTTTTGAGTTTATTAAAAATGGGGCAGTAGCCACTCCGAGTATATTGAGATGAAAAAGACAGCTGTTTTATTGATTAATTTAGGCACACCGGCAGCGCCTACTGAAGAGGCCGTGCGTGATTATTTAGCCGAGTTTTTGTGGGACCCTAGAGTTGTTCAAATACCTCGGGCCATTTGGTGGGTAATCCTTAAATTTTTCGTATTGAAAAAACGCCCTGCACAATCGCTTAAGGCATATCAGAAAGTTTGGATGGATGACGGCTCGCCGTTAATGGTTTATTCCCAAAAAATTCAACAAAAACTACAGGCATTAGCAGACAAAAAAGCACCTGAAGCATATGAGTTCACATTAGCGATGCGTTATGGAGAACCATCAATAGGAACAGCGCTTGAAAAGATGAAACAAGAAGGTGTTGAAAACATTGTTGTGTTGCCTTTGTATCCGCAGTTTGCCACCTCTAGTACAGGAACGGCGTGGCATGCTTTTCGAAAACAGTATGGTGAATGGGAAGGTGCGCCACCGAGCAAAACGATTGTTGATTACCATGATGACAAAGGTTATATCGACGCATTGGCAGACAGTGTTAAAAAACATTGGGAGAAAAATGGGAAAGCCGAGTGTTTAGTGTTGTCATTTCATGGTGTTCCGGATAGAACGATTAAGCAGGGTGATCCGTATTTACAGCATTGTATAAAAACGACAGAGTTATTGGTTGAGCAGCTGGACTTGGAGCCACTGGAGTGGCGCATGGTGTTTCAATCTCGCTTTGGTAAGGCTAAGTGGGTTCAACCGTACTGTGTTGAGACACTTGAAGATTTAGCAGAGGAGGGCGTAAAAGAAGTGGATGTTATTTGCCCAGGTTTTGCGGCTGACTGCTTAGAAACGTTAGAAGAAATTGCGATACAAAATCGTGATATTTATCTTAAAGCTGGTGGTGAAAGTTATCGTTACATCCCTGCGCTGAATGATTCAGAAAAGCATATTGAGGCGTTGTTTTCTTTGGTGGAAGAAAAAAATAAGGAAGCAAGTGTGGTGCAAGCAGAGGTTGATCCATAATGCCACGGTTTTTTGGCAAAGGGTCAGACTGTGCTTTTTGCAGGATGATGCGCAGTTTGGCATTTAGTGGTATTGGTGCGGCGCTAGGCGCAGGCATTGGTAAGTTATTAGATTTACAAAAATCAGACGTATGGATGTGTGCCATCGGTGGAGCTTTTGTAATGGTGTTTATTGTTTTGAAAAAGTTGGAAAATTCATGAAATATATTGTGTTAGTTATGCTCCTGTTATTAGCGTCAGGTTGTTCAGAAGAACAGCAAAATAGAATTTCACGCTTAGGTGTTAGTTGGATGGAGGGTGACTATCGGGTTACTTTTTATGAAGGTTCACATAAAAAAGAGTGGGTTGTTATAGGCGGTAAGGTGACTTCAGATCCTCAAAAAGGGTATTACTTTTTTTGGGTAAAAGAAGGCGGTAAAAAGAGATATATTCAAACACCTATCGCACGTACTGTTATAGAAGAGCTGTAAAACGAAGCGATGTGTGAATTGTTAGGAATGAGCGCTAATGTGCCAACGGATATTTGCTTTAGCTTCAGCGGTTTAGTGAAGCGTGGTGGTGAAACAGGCGTGCACAGCGATGGTTGGGGTATCGCTTTTTACGAAGGTAAGGGGTACCGCTCATTTCATGACCCTATTGCGAGTTCAGATTCTGAAGTCGCCAAATTTATTCAGAATTATTCTATTAAGAGCACGCAGGTTATTTGCCATATTAGGAAGGCAAATAGAGGGCGAGTGTGTTTAGAAAATACACACCCATTTTCTCGTGAGTTGTGGGGCCAGATGTGGTCTTTTGCTCACAATGGGCAACTAAAAGGCATTAAAAATAAAGAGTTATATGGTTACTTGCCGGTTGGTACGACGGACAGTGAATACGCTTTTTGCTGGATATTAGGGCAGCTTAAAAAAGAGTTTCCTACAAAGCCAACGAGCCGTGTGAAAATCAGAAAGCATATAGAACGTTTGAGCAGAGAAATCGCCAGCCTCGGTGTTTTTAATATGCTGATGAGCGATGCGGATAACTTATACACATACTGTAATACCAAACTATCTTGGTTAACGCGGCAAGCACCCTTTGTGGAAGCTCAGTTGCTAGATGCAGATGTGCGTGTCGACTTTAAAAAAGAAACCTCAGATACTGATGTGGTTACGGTTATAGCAACAGAGCCATTAACGTCGAATGAACAATGGACAAAAATGAAAGAAGGTGAATTCAGTGTATTCCGTTTGGGAACAAAAGAATTCACCAGTTTCACCGCTAGCTAAAGAATAAAGCGTAAGTTTGGCTGAATTGTTCTTTCACATCCGCTGTAACAAGAGCGACTACTCCGTAAGGCATATCTAGTTTTTCCCAAATAGCATCTTCAGGCGAGATGCTTTCTTGAATATTATCTTCGGATGATATATCGATGTGTGCCAACTTGTTTGCAAGGTAAACAATATTTGTTTCGTCTTGATTATCTATTGCTAGTTCAGGTTGATGGTGAAAAGCCGCTGCGCTCTGAATGGATTCGGGTATTTTCCACATAGACAGTAAAGCTCCCCCCATTTCTGCGTGATTGAACCCTAAGGTTGCTGTTTCTGCATCTGTTTCACTTATATTATCGGCTTTAACCATTAAAGAGGCAGCTCGAGCAAGGTCTGGGGCTTTGGTATAAATAATGAGCCGACCAATATCGTGTAATAAACCACTAATAAAGGCCGACGATAGTTGACGTTTCTTAGGGTGGTTATCGGCAAGAAACTTTGCATATAGTGCGGTTTTTAAGCTGTGCCCCCAAAATTCACGCATATCTAAAATAGAATTTGGCATATTGGAAAACTTTTCAACCACGCTAGTTGTCATTACAAGCATGCGAATTTCTCGGTTACCCAGTATAGAAATAGCATGGTCTATGGTTTTCACCGTAGCGGGGAAGCCAAAAAAAGCTGAATTAACGATTTTCAGCATACGTATAGATAGAGAAGGATCTTGTTCAATGATACTTGCGATATCTTTGGCATTTTTCATGGGGTCATCTAATGCTTGGGTGATGCGCATGAAAATTTCAGGAGGAGAGCAGAGATCTATCTCTCCGGTTAAAAAGTCATCAATGGTGCAAATGGTTGCGGCTGTCCGTGTCATGTTTTAAAAGTCCTAAATTAAAAGAGTCTATCACTAGTAAAGATGAGTAATTAAACTAAGCTTCAGAAAAGAAGTTGCTGTGAGGCGTTATGAATAAATTTCAACATCAATAAGGCTCTTATTTTATTGTTTTCTTATTAATAATATCAAGCTGTTATGAATTTATTGTTGACAGCTCATTAAGAGTGGGCGTAAAGTGCTTGATAGGAAAGAGAAATTTATTTATAAAAATCATAATTGCAGTGTTTATTTCAGGATGAAATGACTGGCGAATAGGCTATAGAGACCTTTGAAATGAAGCATTTAAGATCAAAAACACAATATATATTGATCATTGAACACGATGAAGATCGTATGTCGACGCTGCAAAATATTTTGTCTGTGGGTGGTTATAGAAATTTAATTTGCGCCACTTCTCAAGAGCAAGTTTTTGAACTCATTCGTCCATTTCAAGGAAGAATTAATGAAATTGGCGCAATTCTTCTAAATTTTGAATTACCCCAAAGTGAGACGTTAAAATTCAGTCAGATTTTAACCACGCTTGATGGGCACGATGCTATACCCCTCATCTTCTTAACCAATAAATCAACAAAAATAAATGATGAGTTATTGGCTAAATGCCATGAATCTAATGCGGCAACGATTGTTTACCATCCACAAGAAGGCAGAGATTTAATACCTTTGATGGGGCTTGCCTTAGCGTTAAAGAGCGAGCGTGACGATCGTATTGATAATGAAGAAAAGCTCGTTAGAGAGTTATCGGAACGACGCATTATGGAAGCGAGGCTTCAGTACTTAGTTGCGCACGATGAGCTAACAGGGCTCTCAAATAGAAGCGGTTTGGAAAAGGCATTGGATTTTGGAGTTTTAAGGTGTAATAACTTTAAGCAGCATGGCGCGTTGTTGGATATCGATTTAGATCAGTTCAAAGTAGTTAATGATATTGAAGGCCATGAAGCTGGCGACCGTTTGTTAATAGAAATGGCGACACTGATTCGTTCTATACTGAATGTAGACGCTTTTATTGCGCGAGTAGGATCAAATTTATTCCAAGTGTTCATTGGTAAAACCAGTAAAGATAAGGCGTTAGCACTGGCTGAAAAAATACGGCTTAGCATTGATGAGTTCGACTTTAAGTCGGGCGGTAATATTTACAATATTTCAGCAAGTATTGGTGTTGCAGTTTTAGAGCCGCTAGAAGCGATTAAGCGCCCCAGCGAGTTAATGTCTCGTGCGCACCATGCTTGTTATTCCGCCAAAACAGGTGGGCGTAATAGGGTGAGCTTGTTTGAAAGTGATAATGACGAACTGGTTAGTTTAAGGGATGATGCTAAGTGGGTTCCTGTTATTCGTAAAGCGCTGAGTAAAGATGCCTTTAAGTTGGTTTTTCAGCCGGTTGTTCAAGTCTCAGATGGCAAGGTGTCTCATTATGAAACCTTGTTGCGAATGATCGGTGACAGCGGTGAGTTATTGAGTCCGGCGCAATTCATCCCTGTGGCTGAACGGATGGGTTTAATCCACCACATAGATTTGTGGGTGGTTTCGCACTCTATTGACTATATTGCAAGCTTGCCTAAAGCACAGGAAGATATTTGCTTTACGATTAACTTATCTAGTCATGCTTTGCAGGGCGATTACTTATTGCCGGTGATTAAGCAAAAACTAGAATCTACGTGGATATCGCCATCGCGGCTTACGTTTGAAATAACAGAAACAGCAGCGGTGAAAAATTTCGATAAAACACGTGCGATGGTGTCAAAAATTAGAGCACTGGGTTGTCGTTTTGCTCTGGATGACTTTGGTGCTGGTTTTAGTTCATTTAATTACATTAAGAACTTCCCGGTTGATTATTTGAAAATTGATGGACAATTCATTGTCAATCTAGCAGTTGATAGTGCCGACCAAGTGCTTGTTAAATCGATGATTGATGTGGCACATAGTTTGGGTAAAAAAGCGATTGCAGAATATGTTTCCAACGCAGAAATATTGCGGGTGCTGAAAGAATTTGGTGTCGATTATGTTCAAGGTTATTTGTTAGGAAAGCCAGAGCTAGAGCTACTTACCGAACAGCATATATCGTTAGATAACCTAATGAGAAAACCTTTAGATATTGAAAAATTAATCACCATGTAAGTAGCTCTCTATGACATGATGGCGAGCTGCGTTTAGGCGTTTTTATGTAACCTCGTTAATCTGTTAAATCGATCATGGCTAAGCCTAAAATCAATGTAAGATCCGCAAAAAAAAAACCAACAAAGCGAAACCAAAAAAAGCCGTCATCAGGGCTTCTGAAACGTAGTCTCCTCAAGTTAGTACTCTTGTTTGTTGTTGTAACAGCAGGGTATATATTTTACCTAGACAATATTGTTCGCACCCAATTTGAAGGTAAGCGTTGGGCGCTGCCGGCGCATGTTTTTGCAAACCCTGTTGAGCTTTACCAAGGGTTGCCTCTGACCACTACCCAGTTCGAATCTTTATTGAGTGATTTGCGTTACCAGCACACAATAAGGCTTACTTCTGGTGGAAAGTATTATCGTTCAGGTCAGACATTTACCTTAAGGACGCGCGGTTTCACCTTCTTCGACGGAAAAGAAGCGTCCAAAACAATCAAAATATATTTCAATAATGGTTCTGTATCATCCATTAAAAATATAAAGACAGGCAGGGATGAAGCTTTGCTTCGTCTAGACCCAGTGCAAGTAGGCAGCTTTTACCCGAGCCATAAAGAAGATCGTATTCTAGTCAGAATTGATGAAGTACCGCGCACGCTTATCGATGGATTGATTAGTATTGAAGACCGTGATTTTTATCAGCATTATGGTGTGTCTGCAAAATCAATCCTACGTGCTATGTGGGCTAACTTGAAAGCGGGTCGCGTTGTTCAAGGTGGGAGCACGCTTACGCAGCAATTGATTAAAAATTTTTATTTAAGCTCGGAACGGCGGCTGTGGCGAAAGATTAAAGAAGCGTTGATGGCGCTGCTTATTGATGCTCATTATGAAAAAGATGAAATTCTTGAAGCCTACATTAACGAGATTTTTCTAGGTCAAGATGGGGAGCGTTCGATACATGGCTTTGGCATGGCGAGTGTGTTCTATTTCAATAAACCTTTAATAGAGCTGAAGCCTCATCAAACGGCATTATTAGTTGGTTTAGTAAAAGGGCCATCTTACTACGATCCTCGGAGACATCCGGAACGAGCTTTAAAGCGTAGAAACCTTGTATTGGATGAAATGGCCCGCCTAGGTGTTTTGCCTGAGCAACAAAGAAAAATAGCAAAACGTTTTGGTGTGGATATATCTGCATTTAAGCAAATAAGAAGTTCAAGGTTTCCGGCCTTTTTAGATTTAGTAAAGCGGCAGTTGAGTCGTGATTATAAAGACGAGGATTTGCGATCAGAAGGTTTAAATATTTTCTCAACCCTTGATTATAATATCCAAACAACCGCAGAAAAACTGTTTAAAAAGAAACTGAATGCTTTAAATAAGCAGTACGGTATTGAAAAAGGGAAGTTACAAGGCGCAATGGTGATTACGCGCCGAGAAGGTGGAGAGATTGTTGCTGTTATTGGTGATAGAAACCCTGCGTTTAATGGTTTTAATAGAGCCCTAGATGCGGTTAGACCGATTGGTTCTTTAGTGAAACCAGCGGTGTATTTAACAGCATTGGAGCAACCGCAAAACTATACATTAACCAGCGAGGTTGATGACTCTGCTATTAGTTTAAAACAGCGTTCAGGCGAGCTTTGGGCGCCGAAGAACTATGACAAGTTAGAGCATGGCTTGGTGCCCTTGCATACTGCATTATCTCATTCATATAACCTTGCAACCGTGAGGTTAGGAATGGAGTTGAAGGTTCCTAATGTTAAGAGAACGTTGGAACAGTTGGGTGTTAGGCGACCTATTAAGCCCTATCCGTCATTATTGTTAGGAGCTTTGTCGCTGTCCCCCATTGAGGTGACGCAAATGTACCAAACATTAGCGGGTGATGGTTTTTTCACACACTTGCGGTCGATTCAATCAGTTACGTCTAGCGAACACTCAGCACTACAGCGATATGCACTGAGGGTGCAACAAGTCGTTAATCCGTCGGCAGTTTACCTTGTCAATACAGCATTACAGGAAGTTATGCGAGAGGGAACAGGTCGTTCTGCATATCGCTACTTGTCACAAGATTATAATTTGGTGGGTAAAACAGGAACAACGGATGAGCTAAGAGATAGCTGGTTTGCAGGGTTTAGCGGTGATTATTTAGCTGTCGTTTGGTTGGGCCGAGATGATAACAAACCGTCAAAATTAACGGGAGCTAGTGGTGCTTTGCAGGTTTGGTCTAGCGTTATGCAGTCTATTTCTAAAGAACCTGTATTGTTAAATAAGCCCGATGACGTGGAGTTTAGCTGGGTAGATCAGCAAGGGTATCGTGCTAATGAGTTTTGCACGAATGCTGTACAATATCCATTTATAAAAGGCTCGTCTCCAGTCGATGTTTCACCGTGTGTAGGTGCGGTTGGCAGAGTGATTGAACGTGCAGGGCATTGGTTTGAAGACTTAGTGAATGATAGATAAAAGCATAAAAAGAATTGTGGTTGTTTTGACGATGTTTACACTCTCTGCGTGTGCGGATCTGTCTATGTATAACCAAGTGCCTGCGCCAATCGGTCGTTCTGGTGAGGCGCAGCCTTCGCAACAGTATCCGCAAGGTGTTAAAACGTATCCAATTGAAGATACATTGCCGCAGGAAAGTACTAAATACAGTCTTACGGCACCCAGTTTGCCATCATTGAACGTACAAAACCCAGCCGTCGTTGCGTTGTTAGATAGTGCGCACCAGCAAAGTGAGAATGGGCAGTTGGATATTGCCGCTTCAAAATTAGAGCGTGCAGTACGTATTGAACCGAGGGATGCTCAGGTATGGCATGCGCTAGCAAAAATAAGATATGGACAAAATAACCACGCGTTAGCAATCAGTTTGTCCAAAAAGTCTAATGTGCTAGCAGTAAATGATAGGCGCCTACAACGCAGTAACTGGTTGTTAATGGCTGCTTGCTATAAAGCGCTGGGTAATACTAATTCTGCGAATAAGGCGCGTGAAAATGCGAGTAGGTTGTTCTAAATGAATTCACCGACCAGCTTATATTCTGTTGATAAATTGATAGAACAAGCACGCCAGCTAGCGGCAGACTTTAAACGCATGACGGGTAAGCCGCTGCCCGGTGTGAGTAATGAAATTGCAGAACACGATGCCGCAAAGTTTTTGGATTTAGAATTATCGGACGACCGCACACAAGGTTTTGATGCAACGCGTGTGTCAGAAACAGGCCCGCAAAAGTTACAGATTAAGGCGCGGACAATTTTCAACGATAATTACCGCGGGCAACGATTAGGGCAGCTGAAATTAGATAAAAGCTGGGATTCCGTTGTTTTAGTGTTAATGGATGAAAACTATCAAGCGTTTGAGATATTTGAAGCGTTGCGTGATGATGTTATTAATAATCTGAATGATAATTCTAGTCGCATGAAGCGGGGTGCTATGTCTGTCGCAAAGTTTAGAAATATAGCCACTTTGGTGTGGACGAAAGAAGACGGTTTAGACATGTCGGCTTGGCGCGATCAATTATAACGACACACTTTACTGGATACTCTTTTGCACGATCTCGATTCTATATTCGGCCCTAGTGGCGAACTTGTTCAATACGTAAAGGGCTTTCAGCCCCGTGAAGGCCAGTTATCTATGGCGCTTGCTATTGAGCGTGCTATAGCGAACCAAACGCATTTGATAGCAGAGGCAGGGACAGGAACAGGTAAAACGTTTGCGTATTTAATACCGGCTATTTTGTCCGGCAAAAAAACAATTATTTCTACCGGTACGCGCAACTTACAGGATCAAATCTTTGAAAAAGACTTCCCGCTAATTCGTGACGTTCTAAAAGTACCAGTGCAAGGTGCTGTTTTGAAAGGGCGGTCTAACTATTTATGTATTTATCGTTTAGACCAGGCGCAAATGCAGACGTCTGGTTTTGATAAAGAGTCAAGCGCTGATCTTCAGGAGATTGATCGCTGGTCACATCAAACGATAGATGGCGATATAGCAGAAGTAACAACGGTGGCAGAAGACTCATTTGTTTGGCAGCAAGTGACATCAACAGCGGATAACTGTTTGGGTCAAGAGTGCCCCATGGTTGGCGAATGCTTCCCCTTGTTAGCGAGGAAAAAAGCACAAGAAGTGGATGTGTTGATTGTTAATCATCACTTACTTTGCGCAGATTGGTCATTAAAAGACGATGGTTTTGGGCAGCTATTGCCGGATGCTGAATTAATTATTATCGATGAGGCGCATCAGTTGATTGATACTGCCTCGCGGTTTTTGGGTGTTTCAATCAGTGCACGACAAATCCTGTCGTTATTAGGCGACATCAGCGCAGAGCAATTAAAAGTAGCATCCGATATGCCAGAATTAATTGATTTAACGTATGTTATTAGTGAAGATATTCGTGAAATGAGGAAGTTATTGCCGGAGCAGTTGGCTAAAGGTTCGTGGGATGAATTGGCTGATTTAAAAGACTTCATTTATGCGCTAGATAGTTTGGTGGAGCGTGTAGAGCAACTCTTTGCGGTGTTAACGGAAGTAGCGGTGCGTTCAAAAGGTTTGGAGTCGTGTTGGAAGCGTTGCGAGGATGTTTTGCTACGTTTAAAGCTGTTTCCTCATCAAAATCGGAATGATTGGATTCAATGGTTTGAAACATTTCATCGAACGTTTACTTTTTATAGAACGCCCCTAGATATTTCAAAAGCCTTTGCGGATTTTGCTTTTGCAAGCGAAGCGAGCTGGGTGTTTACATCAGCGACGTTATCGGTTGGCAATAAATTTGATTTTTTCACTAAAAGGCTAGGTTTAGAAGAGGCTGAAACAGGCATGTGGGAAAGTCCATTCGATTTCGTACACCAGTCCTTAATGTATGTTCCGAAGGGTTTACCGGAACCACGTGATTATAGCTACACGTCAACGATGATCGAAAAAATCATTCCTGTATTAGAAGCAAGTGATGGAAGGGCATTTATCCTATTTACCAGTCATCGAGCGCTTCAAGAGGCGGCGAATATTTTATTAGCAGAGACAAATTTTAGTTTATTGGTTCAAGGCGATTTGCCGAAACAACAAATGCTTGAGGCTTTTAGATCTACCAATCGAGCAGTCCTTTTAGGGACGGCGAGTTTTTGGGAAGGGGTCGATGTACGGGGCGAAGCATTGTCGTGTGTCATTATTGACAAGTTACCGTTTGCCTCGCCAGGTGATCCTGTGACCAAGGCGCGGCTTGACCATATGACAGCAAATGGGCAATCGCCGTTTTCAGAATTTCAACTTCCATCGGCTGCGCTTACCTTAAAGCAGGGTGTTGGTCGGCTTATTCGTGATGTAGAAGATAAAGGTGTATTAGTGCTTTGTGATCCGAGGTTATCCAGCAAAGGTTACGGTAAAGTATTTATTCAATCGTTGCCCGCAATGCCTATTACGCAAGAAATAGAAGATGTGAACAGGTTCTTTCAACGCATCAATAAGCAAAAAGCAAATATAAAAAAATCAGCATGAAAATTTTAGCGATTGAAACTGCAACGGAAGCGTGTTCGGCAGCGTTATTAATTAATGGCGAGGTTATAGATCGTTTTCGCATTGCACCGCGTGAGCACGGTGATTTGATACTGTCAATGGTTGATGAGCTGTTGCTTGAAGCGGATATCAAACTGCAAAATTTAGACGCACTGGCGTTTGGGCGCGGCCCCGGCTCATTTACTGGCGTTCGAATGGCAACAGGGGTTATTCAAGGCTTGGCTTTCGCTACTCAGTTGCCCGTAGCTGCGGTATCAACACTGGCAGCATTAGCGCAACAGGCGATAGAGCAGTCAAGTGCTAAAACGGTTTATGCTGCGCTGGATGCAAGAATGGGTGAGGTGTATTGGTGTGAATATTTAAAAGTGAATGGTGTGTTGGAAGCCGTGTCGAAAGAAAGGGTGATTGACCCAACGGCTATTCGTGTAGAACAAGGTCAATCGGCAGTGGCAATTGGGCATGGCTGGGCAACATATGAAAAGGAACTTCGTTCTGTTGTAGACTCTAGCGATTTAACTGTTTGGGCTGATAGATTGCCTGCCGCAAAAGAAGTGGCGTTACTTGCTGCGTCAATGGTTGAGAACAAGGAAACGGTGAACGCTGAAAATGCATTGCCCGTCTATTTACGCGATAATGTAGCAAAGAAAAAGGCGCAACAATAATTATGGCTCAGTATTTAACTATTCACCCAGAGAACCCGCAGCAGCGCTTAATAAAACAAGCGGTAGATATTATCCGTGGTGGTGGTGTTATTGCTTACCCTACAGACTCTTCATATGCCTTAGCGTGCCATTTGGGCGATAAACAAGCGTTGGAACGTATTCGTCAAATAAGGCGCATTGATGATAAGCATAACTTTACGTTGGTGTGCCGTGATTTGACCGAAATTTCCACTTATGCGCAGGTTAATAATGATACCTACCGGTTGCTAAAATCATTGACGCCCGGCGCGTTCACCTTTGTATTGAAAGCGACCAAAGAAGTACCAAGGCGGCTTCAGCACCCTAAAAGAAAAACAGTGGGTATTCGTATACCGGATAACTCAATTGCACAGCGTATTCTTGAAGAATTGGGTGAGCCGATGTTGACCAGTACACTTATTTTGCCAGAAGAAAGTGAAGCGATAGCGGATCCCTATGATATTAATGAACGGTTATCACGTGTTTTGGACTTAGTCGTTGATGCAGGTGTTATACCTTATGAGCCAACAACGATGGTGGTGTGGGATAACGATTTCCCCGAAGTGGTACGTGAAGGCAAAGGTGAAGCAGATTTTATTGCTCGAAAGGATGATGCTTAATGCCAATGGATGACCTAAGTTTAGTGGCTCGCATATCGGTTTGGATACTGCCGGTTATATTTGCCATCACTGTGCATGAAGTTGCGCACGGTTGGGTTGCCAGTAAGTTGGGTGATAATACGGCAAAAAGAATGGGACGTTTAACGCTTAACCCGATTAGTCATATGGATTTAGTGGGAACAGTTATAGTCCCTGCGGCTTTGTTGTTTCTGGGTGGTTTTATGTTCGGTTGGGCGAAGCCAGTACCTGTTAACTGGAATAATTTAAGAAACCCTAAAAGGGATATGGTTTATGTAGCAATCGCAGGCCCTCTAGCTAATCTGTTAATGGCGATTGCTTGGGGCGTGGTGATGAAAGTAGGCTACATGGTGGGTAGTGCTAATGAGTTTATTGCTATGCCACTCATCTACATGGGCTATGCCGGTATTTTCATTAATGCGGTGTTGATGATGTTGAACTTATTGCCTATTTTGCCGTTAGATGGCGGGCGTATCTTAGCGGGATTGTTACCGAATAAAGCCTCATTTCTATTTAGTAAGTTGGAACGGTTCGGCTTTCCAATATTAATCGTTATAATTGCAATGGGGTGGCTGTCTAAAATTTTAGGCCCGCCCGTTTATTTTTTACAAACCAGTATTTTTACAATACTCGGTATTTAGGAGGAAGTGTGAACGCAGAGGTTCCAGCGCAATATCGTCGTGTGTTATCAGGTATGCGACCAACAGGTCAATTACATTTAGGGCACTATCATGGTGTACTAAAAAATTGGGTTGAGTTACAGCAAGAATATAAATGCTATTTCTTCGTTGCCGATTGGCATGCCTTAACAACGCATTATGAAGACCCTTCGATCATCGCAAATAGCACATGGGATATGGTTATAGATTGGCTAGCAGCCGGCGTTGACCATGGTTTAGCCGACTTGTTTATTCAGTCAAGTATTCCTGAACATGCAGAACTACACCTATTGCTCTCCATGATGACACCGCTAGGCTGGCTAGAACGCGTGCCAAGCTATAAAGATCAGCAAGAAAAACTAAAAGAAATGGATTTGGCAACCTATGGGTTCTTAGGTTATCCCTTATTACAAAGCGCCGATATTTTAATGTACAAAGCAGGGCTTGTTCCTGTAGGTGCAGACCAAGTAGCACACGTAGAATTAACCCGTGAAGTAGCGCGACGCTTTAATTACCTTTATGGCCGCGAGCCTGACTTTGAAGAAAAAGCAGAAGCAGCGATTAAAAAAATGGGTAAAAAGAACGCAAAAATGTTCAAGAAGTTGCGTACTGCCTATCAAGAAAATGGTGACCAAGAAGCATTGGGTGTTGCGCGTGCATTACTTGAAGCACAACAAAACATTACTGTTGGCGATAAAGAACGGTTGTTTGGTTATTTAGAAGGTAGTGGCCGTGTTATTTTGCCGGAGCCAAAAGCATTGTTAACAAAAGCGTCAAAAATGCCAGGCTTAGATGGGCAGAAAATGTCTAAGTCGTATAACAACACCATCGCATTGCGTGATGCGCCAGAGGATGTAGAGAAAAAAATCCGCACTATGCCAACAGATCCTGCGCGCGTACGTAGAACAGACCCAGGTGATCCGGCGCGTTGCCCTGTATGGCAATTTCATAAAGTTTACTCAGATGAAAGTGTGCGTGAATGGGTTCAAGAAGGCTGTAAAACAGCGGGTATTGGTTGTGTTGATTGTAAGCAACCGGTTATTGAAGCTGTTTTACGTGAGTTAAAACCGATGCAAGAAAGAGCGCGTGAATACACAGAACAACCGGATTTAGTGCGCACCATCATCCACGAAGGCAATGAAAAAGCCCGTGATGTGGCTAAAGAAACGCTTGAAGAAGTCAAAGCAGCGATGGGAATGAACTTTCTATAGTTCACCCAGAAAAGACTAAGTTAAGGAAATAAAATGTCAGAATTTAATAACGTAACCATCGTAAAAAAAGCCAACGTGTACTTTGATGGAAAAGTCGTCAGTAGAACCGTAAAGTTCGAAGATGGTTCAACCAAAACCTTAGGTTTTATGATGCCAGGCGAATACAACTTTAATACAGAAGCTGCCGAAGTAATGGAAATATTAGCAGGTAAGTTAGACGTGCTATTACCCGGTTCAAACGATTGGGTTGCCGTTAAAGGCAGCGAGTCATTCGATGTGCCAAGTAATTCAAATTTTGAACTAAAAATTCACGAAGCAACGGATTATTGCTGTTCATTTGTTAAGTAACGACTAGGTTCTATCGTTCCCATGCTCCTGCGTGGGAATGCATAAGCCACCTTAATCAATACATTTGTAATTAGTTTGCATTTTTTATATATTGTTAACTTAAATGAAAAAGGATGATGGCTATGGCTACATTGCAAACTAGATTAAGTGAAGATTTAAAAGCTCAAGCAGATGCGCTTTTTAAGGATATGGGGTTAACAACAACGGATGCTGTGCGTATGTTTCTTACGCAATGTATAAACCAAGGTGGTTTGCCTTTCCAACCAAGGGGAAAGCGCCCAAATAGTGAAACCCTTAATGCTCTAAATGAAAAAAATGGTACTTCATACAAAAGTGTTGAAGAGCTGTCTGAACTGTGGAAATAATTACAAAAACACAGTTTGAAAAAGATATTAAGAAATTAAAAAAACGGAGAAAGGACTTTCCTAAACTTGAAGTTATTTTGCAAAAATTGATTTCAGGGGAAGGGTTAGAAGGAAGTTATAGAACCCATCCTTTAGTTGGTAATTGGCGGCCATGCTGGGAATTACATATAGAGCCTGACTGGCTACTTATTTATTATTTAGATATAGAGGCTGATCAGCTGATTTTATATCGTAGTGGTACACATTCCGACTTGTTTTAATAATAAATGGTTTGGGGCTCAGGCGGACTATGTTTAGGGTGAATTCAGCCTAAACATAGGATTAATTTTACTCTGACCCTAATGAGTGTAGTGGTCAAGTAATCTTGGACAGTAAATAAGGTTTTGTGTCCTAAATAGTGTGATCAAAACTCACCGAAAACCCATACTGCTATAATGCACTCCATTCTCTTTACGACAACTTACCTAGGCCTCCATGTCATTTTCAAACCTTGGATTATCTAATCCTATTTTACAAGCTATTAAAGACTTGGGTTATATCACCCCTACCCCTATCCAGAAACAAGCCATTCCCCTCATTATTTCTGGTAAAGACCTCATTGCCACCGCTCAAACAGGAACAGGAAAAACCGCCTCGTTTGTTCTACCCATATTGGAGATATTTAACAAAGAGCGTCAATTACGCGGTAAACGCATACGTGCCCTTATCCTTACCCCTACTCGCGAATTAGCGGTTCAGGTTGCTGCAAATATTGCTGAGTACGGCAAACATTTAAGCCTAAGTTCTATGGCTGTTTATGGTGGCATTGATGCCGAGCCACAAGTGCAGCGTTTAATTGAAGGTGTTGATATTTTAGTGGCCACGCCCGGCAGATTACTGCATTTGGCTCATCAACGTGCTCTGCATTTTGATGAACTTGAAGTGCTTGTATTAGATGAAGCGGACAGAATGGTGGATATGGGCTTTGCTAATGATATTTATAAGATCACTGACCGCCTACCCGAAACCCGTCAGAACCTATTATTTTCGGCCACCATGAGCCATGAGGTTCGCGCCCTTGCTGATGATTTTTCTTATAGCAAAATGAGTAAGCCAGCGGTTGAGATATCGATCTCACCGGAAGCCACAACGGCACCCACTATAAAACAGTGGTTAATCACAGTAGATAAAGATACAAAATCCACATTGCTGAGCCACTTAATTAACGAACAGAAGTGGGATCAGGCGCTAATTTTCATCGAGAAAAAACACGGTGCTGCGAAACTGGTCGCCCAGCTTGCAAAACGCGGTATTGAAGCAGATTGCATTCATGGTGATAGAAGCCAAGCCATGCGTGAAAAGATTTTGGCTGATTTCAAATCTGGAAAACTAAAATACTTAGTGGCCACAGGGGTTGCTGCCCGTGGTATAGATATTGGTGAGCTTAGTCGTGTTGTTAATTACGACCTACCCTTTAAACCAGAAGAATATATCCATCGTATTGGCCGAACAGGTCGCGCTGGTGCCACAGGTGAAGCCATATCGTTTGTTGCAATGGGTGATTTTAAAAATCTATGCGCGATTGAAAGTCGTTTAAACCATCTAATCGACCGAAAAGAGATTGAAGAATTTCCGGTTAGAAAAGTGGTTCCCGTTTCAGTTTTAAATTATGTTCGCAAGAGACACCGCTCCTAAGCCTAAAGCAGCAGCAAAACCCAAGGGTTAAAGGCGTGATTGCGCCTATACTTAGGTGCTCGCCCAAGATGCAATGTACACTGCTCGTTGTGTTAGGCTCTTTTTAAAAGTCCGCGCCATACCCCAAGAGAAACCACCTTATGTCAAACCCCGAAAAACCACGTATTCCACGTGCGCTGATAGTCGCCGTGCAATTAGACAGTGTTAGCGATGTTGAATTTAAATCATCGTTGGCAGAATTAACTGATCTGGCAAAGACCTTAGGGTTAGAGGTGGTCGGTGAATTCACCCAAAAGCGCTCGTCTTTCGATTCGACGGCGTATATGGGCGTCGGTAAACGGGAAGAAATACGACAATTCATACAAAGCCAACAAGTTGATTCGGGTACGGAGTCACAAGCTGATTCGGTGGAGTTTATTCTAGTCGATCATGAAATCTCGCCGTCCCAGTCACTCAACCTGGAAAATGAAGTGGGTTGCGAGGTGATGGATCGAACGGTGGTCATTCTCGAGATTTTTCATCGAAACGCCAGCTCACACGCAGCCAGGGTACAAGTTGAGATTGCGCGTCTAAGCTATATGGCGCCGCGCCTGCGTGAGGCGGCCAAACGCGAGGGACCGTCAGGACGACAGCGCAGCGGTACCGGCGGACGCGGTACAGGGCAGTCACGCAGCCAGACGGATAGCCAAAAGGTTCGCGATCGTATTAGCGAGCTGCAAAAAGAAATAGATGTCATGGAGGCGGGGCGCGATACCCAGCAAGCACGACGCTTGGGACAATCAAGGGTATCACAGGTGGCGCTGGTTGGTTATACCAACGCGGGTAAATCCACTTTGATGCGCGCTTTGACGGGCAAAGAAATTTTAGTGGCCAATAAACTGTTTGCCACGCTGGACACCAAGGTACGCACCTTGCAGCCAGCCAGTGTGCCTAAGGTATTGGTGAGTGACACGGTTGGTTTCATCAAAAATTTACCCCATGGGTTGGTTGCCTCATTCAAGTCAACGTTAGACGAAGCCCTTAGCGCATCGTTGTTGCTGCACGTTATTGACGCAGGCGACCCGGGGTTTGAGGCGCAGCTTGAAGTAACCGATAAGGTATTGGCCGAGATTGGTGCCGACAGTGTGCCGCGCATTCGGGTGTTCAATAAAATTGACTATCTGCCCGACGCTGCCGCACAAGAAGAGTGTACTGCGGAGCTGCAAGCCAAATATCCAGGCTGTATTGTTCTTAGCGCGCGCCGTAAGGACGATATAACGCAGCTGCATCAATCGATTGTGCAGGCTTTTCAAAAGGATCTGGTTGAATCAGAGATCTTTTTACCTTGGTCGGCACAGGCGTTGCGCGGCGAGATCTTTAGCTCCTGCGAAGTGCTTGAGGAGCGCGTCGATGCGGAGGGTGCATTTTTTCGCTTTCGCGCCTCAGCTGAGATGGTTGCTCGACTGAGTAAACTCGCAGACGATGCATGCTGAGGTTCCCCCCGCGAAACTGGGCACCAAAAATAACCCAATTGGAGTCCGAATAATTAGGGTCGGAGTAAAATTAACCTTCATTGCTAACTTTCTTAGGCTTTCTGGCCTTTCTTATCCACTTCATTAAATACACGCTCGGTGAGCTCTGCATGTTAGAGCTAGATAGCATTTCCTTGGCCAATTTCTGTCTCGGTTAGTGATAATTCTTTATGGATGGCTTGTAGATAGAGTTGACGCTCTATATTTTTTTCACGGTGAAGGCGCACAGCTTTGCGCATAAACTAACTGAGTTGTACAAACCACTGGAAACTTGGCTTTTTGCGTAAAGCTCAAGTTCTGGAGTAAGAGATCTATTGGTACTCATTGAGTTCTCCTTTTATTGTTGCTGAATTATGCTTCTACAGATAAGGCGCGTCAATATTTGACATTCTTGGTGAGGGCTTACTTTACCGCTTTCTAGCGTACTTATGATTTTTGCGCTAATATGTAATACAAGTAACTACATATGGGAAGCGCTATGAGTATTACAAGTATCCGCTTGGCAGACGATATTGATAAACCTTTAGAGTCTTTAGCAAAAAAACTTGATAGAAGTAAAAATTATATTATAAATCAAGCGATTAAGGAGTTTTTGGTCAGGCAGTCACAGGAAGGTTCTAGGTGGGATGATACGCTTGAAGCGCTTGAATCTATAAAAGCAGGTCAATCCATTGATGAAGCTGATGTTAATGGATGGCTAAATAGTTGGGGTACGGATGCTAGCATAACGCCTCCTAAACCTTGAAGGTAAAGTACTCGGCAGAATCAATTGGTGATCTTCAACGGCTGGTGGAGTTTTTAGAAAATAAAAACCTGTATGCGGCTCGTAGAGCAGCTATTGATATTCAGGAGGGCGTTGCAAGACTTAAAGAGTTCCCTCAAATTGGACTGCCTGTTCTAAAAGCCGATAACCCAGAGCAACTACGAGATTATTATTTGGGTGACTATACTGTGCGCTACCTAATAACGGATGATGTTATTTACATTTTAAGAATTTGGCACGGTAAAGAGAATGAAAAGAACTTATAGCAAGCATAAAATAATTGGACTTGACCAGAGTCATCCTTAAGTTTGGTGCCATATTGATTATGTTCTAAGCCAAAGAAAAATCAGTGATTAATAGATATAAGAAGGATATATAGATAAAATCGCCACTCAAATTTTAGGCCCTAACCTTGTTATGAATAAACAGATTGAATTGTTAGCCCCGGGCGGTGATGTTGAGGCGATAAAAGCTGCGATTGTTGGCGGAGCTAATGCGGTGTATTGCGGTTTAGATATGTTTAATGCGCGTAATAGGGCGAGTAATTTATCATTTGAGCAGCTCTGTGGTGTTTTGCGTTTGGCGCATGAACATGATTGTGAGGTTTTTTTAACCTTAAACGTGGTGATTTTAGAGCATGAATTTCCTAGTTTAATTAAGTTGCTTAATAAACTGGTTAACTCGGGTATAGACGGCATTATTGTGCAAGATTTGGGGCTTTTTCACTTAGTGAAGCACTACTTTCCTAGCTTAGATATTCATGCCTCAACGCAAATGACGACGCATAACGAAGGGCAAATTGAGTTGCTTGGGAAAATGGGTGCTTCACGAGTGAATTTATCGCGTGAATTAAACCTTGCTGAAGTGAAGTCGATGACAGCGTTAGCGCACGAGCACAAGGTGTTAACTGAAGTGTTTGTGCATGGCGCGTTGTGTATTGCCTTTTCTGGGCAGTGCTATTCAAGTTCTGTGAGTGTGGGTAATTCAGGTAACCGAGGTAGTTGTAGCCAAGCCTGTCGAGATGAGTACGAAACCACCGCAACAGGGCATAACTTTCCCCTTAATTTAAAAGATAACTCTGCGTATTTTGACTTGCCTGAATTAATTGATGCCGGCGTTGATTCATTAAAAATAGAAGGCCGTATTAAAGGTGCTCACTATGTTTATACGGTGGTTGATAGCTGGCGCAAACAAATGGACAAATTTGCCAGCAGTGGCGAGCTGCTGAGTGATGATTCTAATTTACATAAGGTCTTTAACCGCGATTTCACAAACTCGTTTTTAAAGGGAAACCTTAATAAAGCGATGTTTACGGATAACCCAAGAGACCACAGTGTTGAACATGCGGTTGTTAAAAGCCAAGCTGTTTCGCTGGTCCATATACAAAAAGCCAAGCAAGATTTGTACGACGATAGGAATAAACTAGGGCAAGACTTAGCCGGTAAAATTAGCGGGCTGAGTATTGAGAAAAGGCGCTTAACGCTGGTGTTTTCAGGGCAAATTAATCAGCCATTAAGCCTAAATATTGAACTGCTAGGGAATGATGATACCGATGCAGAATCATTTGTTTTACAAACAAGCTCCCATTTAGTAGCGGCGGGTAAAGCGGCGCTAACGCGCGAGGTTTTAGAGAAGCGTTTTAAAAGTTTTAATAACGTACAGCATACATTGGAATCGTTGGATGCATCAGCATTAGAAGAAGGGTTAAGCATTCCATTTAAAGAGTTGGCTGTTCTCAAAAGTGAAGCGGCCTTTTTATTGAATAACTCGGTGGCTGTTGTTCCTTTAGTGGATGTGCCGAAGTTGGTTAAACACCCAAAGATAGACAGCACATCAAATATTCCTGGCCTATCGCTGCTTATTGCCGATGAAGCAGACGCCTATTTGGCGGATAAAACAGAAGCGGATATTTACTTTAAACTCCCGGAAAGCTTTAAAGCAGGGTGTGATAAATATATTGATTTCTTGCTAAGAAACCCACGTTTTATTCCGTGGTTTCCGGCGGTGTTAATTGGTAAGGATTATGTAGAAGCAGTAAGGATTCTTCAGCAAGTAAAGCCAGCGCGTATTGTGAGTAATAACACGGGCGTTGCTTATAAAGCGGTGGAACTGGGTATTGATTGGATTGCAGGGCCTTTTTTGAATACAACTAACTCGTACGCTTTATTAACGCTGCAAGAAGAATTGAGTTGTAAGGGCGCGTTTATTTCGAATGAAATTAACCGACTGCAAATTAAAAATATCGCACGGCCTAAAAACTTCAAATTGCTGTACAGCATTTACCATCCGATTTTAATGATGACCAGCCGCCAGTGCTTTTTTCAGCAAACGGTTGGCTGTAAAAAGCCTACCATTGAAGACGGTTGCATGCTGAAATGCACAAAAGCCACCACTATTACCAATGTAAAAGGCGTTTCCTTTGCGATTGATAAGCAAAAAGGCGGTTACCCAAGCATTTATAACGATGAGCAGTTTTTGAATATGGACGTAGTAAACGACCTGTCAGAGTTGTTTGATGAATTCTTTATAGACCTAACCAACATAGGGGCAGGGTCAAAAGTAGAACAAAATAAAGCGCAGCTTATAGAATACTTTGAGCAAATTTTGGCTGGAAAAAACAGTGCAAAAGAACAGCTTAACCAAATGGTGCCGCTGTCCACCATGGCGCAATACAGGCAAGGGTTGTAGGCGTTAAAGCCGTTGTTTTTTAAAACAGTATTGGGCCATTAAATGACAATTTCCGAGCGACCTTCAAAGCTGAGTTTGCCGCAGGCCAGCGCCGGTATTGCCACAGTGCTGGAATATCTGGTTATTAAATTCCCCTATATTGATGCTCAGATTTGGCGGCAGCGAATGGTCGATGGCAAAGTACATTGGCACGACGGCTCATTGATAACGGCGCAAACGCCATTTCAACCGCAACAACGGGTTTATTATTATAGAGAAGTCGAAAGCGAGCCCAGTATTCCCTTTAAGGAAACGATTCTATTTCAGGATCAGCATGTTTTAGTAGCCTATAAGCCCCACTTTCTAGCCGTTACACCCGGCGGTATGTATGTGAATGAATATTTGCAGAATAGATTGCAGCGCAGTACAGGAATTGAGGCTTTACAAGCGTTGCACCGTTTGGATAGAGTGACAGCAGGCTTGGTTATGTTCTCTGTTAGCCCTGATACCCGTCACCTTTATCATCAATTATTTGAAACACGACAAATACACAAAACATACCAAGCCATTGCTCATATTAGAGACGATGAAAACCTTGTTGGTCAGGAGTGGAGAGTTAAGAACCGTATCGTGCAGGGCGAACCGCGCTTTCGCATGCGTGTGGCCGAAGGCGAACCCAATAGCGACTCTGTGATTCGATGCGTGCAACAAACGACTCAAAAAGCATTATTTGAATTAAACCCTATAACGGGTAAAACCCATCAATTACGCATTCACATGCAGACACTGGGCTGGCCCATACTGAATGACAAATGCTACCCGCATTTACAGCCGGAATCAGCGGATAACTATTCAGCACCCTTGCAGTTACTGGCAAAGCAGCTTCAATTTATTGACCCAATCACTCAGCAGCCAAGGCACTTTAGCTGTAACAATAATTTATTGCTGACATGAGGCGAATAAACTATCGGGTTCAATGTGTTCGCTTTAAAATATTTAGATTCTTTTAGAATCGGAGTGCTGTTTAATACATGACATTACCCATACTCTACTCTTTGCAAAATTGCCCCTACGCCATGCGGGCAAGGCTCGCTATTTTATTAGCGGGGCAAGCGGTAATGCTTCGTGCCATCACGATGGCGAATAAACCAGATCATATGTTAGCCATGTCACCCAAAGGCACAGTGCCTGTTTTAATACTGGAAAATAGTGCTGATAACAATGAAGGGAAAAAACAGGTTATAGATGAAAGCCTAGCCATTATGTTGTGGGCTCTAAATCGCAACGACCCTGAGAATTTACTCTATTCTCAAAGCCCAGAATACTTAAAAGAAATGCTGGCAATTATTGAGAAAAATGACAAACAATACAAACCAACGCTGGAGCAATATAAACGCGCCAGACGTTACCATAACGATGATGAAGAGCACTATAGGCAGTTATGTGAACCGTTTATTCAGCAACTAGAAGCGCGTTTAAAACAACATGATTTCTTAATGGGTTCAACGCCAAGTCTGCTTGATTATGCCGTATTGCCCTTTATCCGGCAGTTTTCTCGGGTAAATCGACACGTGTATTTACAGGGTCCCTACACGCATTTGCAAAAATGGTTAAACCACCATTTGCAAAGCCGCCTGTTTTCAAAGGCCATGTTCAAATATCCACTGTGGTTAGATAGCCATCAGGAATTTATATTGGCTGATAAGCCCACTCATGGATAAAAAAATCGAGGCTCTATCGATTTGTTTTTTGAGAACATAAATTGTTTTAAATTTTAAGAGTTTTGCACGGTAAAGAGAACGAAGTGCCCTTGCAACAAAAGCATTTGTCACTAAATTGTCATTAACCTCCTATACTCTTGTTATTCCTTTGAAATAACGAGAGAAAGATGACTGATTACCAAAAACCAAGGCGCACTAAAATTATTGCAACGCTTGGGCCTGCAACCGATGAAGTTACGGTCTTACGTGAGCTTATTGAAGCGGGTGTTGATGTTGTCCGCTTGAATTTTTCTCATGGCCATGCGGATGATCAAAAGAAGCGGGCTAAAATGGTTCGGGAAATTTCTGAAGAGTTGGGTCGCCATGTCGGTATTATGGCCGATTTACAAGGCCCCAAAATTCGTATTGCTCGTTTTAAAGAAGATAAAGTGACCTTAGACGAAGGTGCGACTTTCATTATAGATATGGCTTTAGAGCCAACAGCGGGTGATGTTAACCAGGTGGGTTGTGAATATGAAACATTGGCTGATGATGTATCGCAGGGGAACAGGCTGTTACTGGATGATGGTCGAATTGTTTTAGATGTCGATTCAATAGACGGTTCTAAAATACATTGTACGGTTAACGTAGGCGGTGTTTTATCGAACAATAAAGGGATTAACCTACAAGGTGGTGGTTTATCGGCTAGCGCTTTAACCGACAAAGATAAAGAAGATATTCTGACGGCGGCTGAAATTGGTGTGGATTTTGTAGCGGTGTCTTTCCCCCGTAATGCAGATGATATGAAAGAAGCGAGAAGGTTGGTGGAAGCCGCAGGTAGCCAAGCGCACCTTATTGCGAAAATTGAACGCGCAGAAGCGTTGGACGTGTTGGAAGAAATAGTAGATGCGTCGGATGTGGTGATGGTGGCGCGGGGTGATTTGGGTGTGGAAATAGGCGATGCTAACTTACCGCCCGTGCAAAAAAACCTAATTCGACTTGCGCGGGATAGAAACACTGCGGTTATTACGGCAACCCAGATGATGGAGTCGATGATAGAAAACCCGATCCCTACGCGAGCAGAAGTATTTGATGTGGCTAATGCAGTAGCGGATGGAACCGATGCAGTCATGTTGTCGGCTGAAACATCCGTAGGTAAATACCCTATTAAAACGGTAGAAGCGATGGGACGCATTTGTGAAGAAACCGAGCGGCAGCCACGGAGCACTCTCTCAAGGCATAGAATGGGAGAAACCTTTGAACGTATTGACCAAGCGATAGCACTGTCGGCTATGTATGTAGCAAATCACGCAAACATTCAAGCTATTGCGGCATTTACAGAAACGGGGTCTACGCCGATGCGGATGTCGAGAATTAGTTCGGGCATTCCTATTTTTGCGATGATTCCTGATGAAGCAACTTGTCGCCGTGTGACGATGTACCGAGGTGTCATACCTATTTATATGAAACTCTATCAAAGTAGCTCGATGGATATGAGTCGTGCTGCGATGGAAAAACTTAAACAGTTAAACATCGTTAAGCGTGATGACCTGGTCATTATAACGACGGGTGAAATGACCGGCCAGCATGGGGGCACAAACACGATGAAGATCGTGCAGATTGAGTAATGAGCCACCATTAATTGCTGTGGTAGACTGAGCGTTAATTCAATTGTTTTAGCACTGTTGTAATGGCAAACACCTTAAATAAACCCGCGCCTATTCAGCAATCATTGGTATTGGTTGACGGTAAACCATTTCAAGAATTACCCGAAGACTTGTATATTCCTCCGGATGCGCTCGAGGTCTTTTTAGAAACATTTGAAGGGCCGTTGGATTTATTACTTTATCTCATAAAACATCAAAACCTGGATATCTTAGATATTCCTGTGCTTAAAATTACGCAGCAATATATTGAATATATTGATCTAATGCAGAACTTGCGCATGGAATTAGCAGCTGAATATTTAGTGATGGCGGCGATGTTGGCGGAGATAAAGTCTAAAATGCTTTTGCCAAAACAAGCTGATGTGTTGGAGGATGAAGAAGATCCGCGTTCAGAATTAGTACGCCGTTTGCAAGAATACGAACGGTTTAAACGAGCGGCGGATGATATTGATGCGTTGCCGCGTTTGTATCGGGATAACTACCTTGCGACGGCAGAGTTAATTGTCGATAAAATGGAAAAGCCTCAGCCTGATGTAGAGCTAGATGCTATCTTAGTTGCTTTTCAGGACGTGCTCAGGCGCGCAGAAAAATTTAGTCACCACCATGTTCAAAGAGAGCCTTTATCGGTTCGAGAGAGGATGTCTAATATCTTGGGTACGTTAAGCGGTAGTACGGAAGAATTTATAGTATTTCAACGATTTTTTACGTTGGAAGAAGGCAGGCGCGGCGTTGTCGTTACTTTTTTGGCTATTTTAGAATTGTGTAAAGAAGGGCTGATTGAGGTTGTGCAAGGAGAGCCGTCTTCCGAAATATGGCTTAAGCCAATAAATGAATAGTTGAGTATTAGACAAGTGGGTACAGAATTAAAAAACATCATCGAGGCTGCGTTATTTGCGGCAAATGAGCCTTTATCTATAGTAGAGTTGCAGGGGTTGTTTCTGCTTGAAGAGCGGCCTGATAAGCATGCAGTACGTGGAGAGATTTTGCAGCTGCAAGATGATTATGCAAATAAACCAATAGAACTGATTGAAACAGCGAGTGGCTACCGATTTCAGGTAAAGACAAAGTATTCACCCTGGGTTACAAGATTATGGGAAGAAAAACCTGTAAAATACAGCCGAGCCTTGCTTGAAACGATCGCTATTATCGCTTATCAACAGCCGGTAACGCGTGGTGAGATTGAAGGTGTTCGAGGTGTCGCGGTAAGTACTAACATTATTCGTACTTTACAAGAAAGAGAGTGGGTGCGTGTGATTGGGCATAGAGAGGTACCAGGGCGACCTGCCTTATATGCAACAACTAAAGACTTTTTAGATTATTTTAATTTGCAAACATTGGCGGACCTTCCTGCTTTAGCAAGTTTGCTTGATATTGATTTGATGCCATTGGCTGATATGCAGCTAAACCTGGGTGATGATGCCCCAACAGATAAAGACGTTATTCAAAATGAAAAAACAGACAGTGAGCAGCCGCTCTCCGATACCCTCTAATAAATCAAAACGGCAGCAGCCTGAACGAATCCAAAAATTACTGGCGCAAGCTGGTGTTGGCTCGCGCCGGCAGGTAGAAAAATGGATTGCTGATGGGTCGATAGATGTTAATGGTGCACAAGCGAAGCTAGGCGATAAAATAACGACGCGTGACATTGTTAAGCTGCGAGGTCGTCCAGTAAAACTGGCTGGCAAGCTACAGGTTGATACGCAGGTATTGATTTATCATAAACCGGCCGGTGAAATCGTTAGTAAAAGAGACCCCGAGGGTCGTCCAAGCGTTTTTAAGCGCCTTCCACGGTTAAAAACAGGTCGTTGGATTGCTGTAGGCCGCTTGGATTTAAATACCCAAGGGTTGCTCATGTTCACTAATGATGGTGACTTGGCTAATAAGTTGATGCATCCTTCTCAACAGGTTGACCGTGAATACGCGGTGCGTGTGATGGGTGTTGTTACCAGTGAAATGGTTGAGCGTTTAGTGAAAGGCGTGGAGCTTGAAGATGGTAAAGCGCGCTTTGAAGATGTTCATGAATCTGGCGGTGCGGGTATTAATCGCTGGTTTCATGTTGTAGTTGCTGAAGGGCGAAACCGCGTTGTGAGACGTTTATGGGAGTCCCAAAACTGTAAGGTTAGTCGCTTAATCCGCGTGCGTTATGGCACGGTCTTTTTGCCACCAGGGTTGCCAACAGGGCATCACCAGTTCCTGGATAAAAAAGAAGTTCAAGCGCTTAAAAGTCTAACAGGGGGCGATTAAGTAGCCACTACTTTATTGCGGCCGCTTTCTTTTGCTTCGTATAACGCTTTATCTGCACGGGTCATCATTACTTCAAGCGTTTCGTTTTCGCTGTATTTTGTAACGCCCATGCTGACGGTAAAGCCAAATTCATTGTCAGCGTGTTGCATGTGAATTTCCTGAACGGCTTTACGTAATCTTTCTGCGAGTAGGGTTGCGCCTTTTAAGTCTGTGCTATTCAATAATATGGCAAATTCTTCCCCGCCTAGTCTAAAGACGTGGTCGCTCTCACGAGCAGTATGTTCAATACAGGCGGTTAATTCTTTGAGCGCCATGTCACCAGCCGTATGCCCATAGTTGTCGTTTACGGCCTTGAAAAAATCAATATCCAACATCACCATGGTTAAGTCAGAATGATGACGTTTTGTTAAAGAAGTTTCTTTTTGGAAAACAGACTGGAGAGTAGAGCGATTTAAAACGCCAGTTAAAGGGTCAGTATGAGCTGACTGAATAGCTTGGCGATAAAGCAGCGTATTTTTTAGAGGGTGTAGTAAAGCGCTTAGGCAGTTTTCAATGGTTTCAAGCTCTTTTTCGTTGAAGCGTTTACGGCGCATGATAGTTAGTTTTCCAAGAATGGTGTTTTCAATAGATAAACTGTATTCACATGTGTGGTTTGTACGGCGACCATGCTGGGTCTGAATATTAAGATCATCGTGCTCAAACGTTAGTCCGCTGTGGTCTACAAGGTTTGAAAGCTCAGTGCTGAAGATCGGCAGTAACTCATCCAGATTAATAGTTGTTTGTAGCGCGCTAATTAGATGGTTTAAATTAACAGTGTGGTTAACTTGATCTAGAGCCAGTGCTTGGTTTGCATTGCTTGTTTTACTTTTCTTTAATTCCATCACTATTTGGTCCGTTGAAATTGCCATTTTGCGTTCCGTTATTAACCGTTTGGAAAATATAGAGCGAGAAACGTGCCAATTTGCAAATAGATATAAAAAACAATAACTTAAACTCTTGTGGTAATTAATCTCGAATAACTGACATTAAATTGACGTAAATTTGACGCGGTTAAGTTAAGGGGGGGGTAAAGGACTAGAATAAGGGTAAAGGAGGTAGGAAAATACAACCTTATAGAGAAGGAGGGTGCTTAGCGTAGTTGAGAAACCTGCTTAATCTCCCAAGAGTTACTGGGTCCTTTGATGCTTATATACCACTTGCCTGGTTTAGGCAGAATAAAAGGTGTTTGGTATATGCCATCAGCTATTTTAGTAAGAGTGAGGGATTTATCATGCTGGCTAATGGTGGCGTGTCTTAGTTTAAGTTGCAAAGACTCAACAGGGTTTGATAACCCATTTAAGTGCACGGTGATGGCGGTGCTATTCCTACTTATTACTGCAGAAAGCCCAAGCTCTTCTGCTCGTTGTTCTAATTGCTTATTAGAATTAATGGCCAAACCTTCTTTGTAATGGTTGTCAGAGACAAGAGAAGGAGCGTTGTTTTGAGCGATAAAGAACGTAACAACGCTTGCGACAACTACAGAGAGAGGAAGTAAAATTAAAAACCAAGGCCAAAACTGTTTGTACCACGGTAATGTATCTTGCGATAACTTATGCATAGTTTAAGGAATTAAGGGTTTAGGGGGCCAATAAAACGGCCTTCAGATTCGGTTGTAGTGTCTGCATCATCTAATGCTTGTAGGTTCATGGTGATACTGTTGGATGCACTCTGTAAAGACTCAGGTTGCACGGATAGTAATAATGGCATTTCAATAATGCTGCCCGCTTTTACATGGATAGGGCTTTTTATTGATGAGCTTATTCCTTCAATTCCGCTAACCGATAGCGTGTAACTGTGATCAACAAGATCCATATTTAATATTTTGATTGTGTAACTATTGTTGATAGTACCATCATAGCTTTCACGGTATAGGCTGTTCCTGTCCTTTAATATGTTGAGGGTGACGGAGTCGCGTGTTTCTACAGAATAGACAACACCCGATAAAATGCTGATAAGTAAGGCAATATAAATAAGAATTCGAGGACGTAAAAAGGTGGTTTCTTTACCGTCCATGCTATTTTCTGTCGTATATTTGATCAGATTGCGAGGGTAATTCATTTTATCCATTACATCGTTGCAAACATCTATACAGGCAGCGCAACCGATACACTGGTATTGAAGGCCGTCTCTAATATCAATGCCTGTTGGGCATACTTGAACGCATAGGGTGCAATCGACACAACTGCCGAGTTTTTTAGCTTGAAGATCGTCGCTCTTCTTTCTACTGCCACGGGGGTCACCACGTAAAGCATCATAAGAGATAACTAAAGAGTCTTTATCCAGCATAGCGCTTTGAAAGCGGGCGTATGGACACATATACATACAAACCTGTTCTCTTAGCCAGCCAGCATTCCCATATGTAGCTAGACTATAAAAAAGGAACCAAAATGTCTCCCATGGGCCCAGCTCAAAAAATAGAATACTGGGGGCTAAATCCCTGATGGGCGTAAAAAAACCGACAAAGGTGAAACCAGTGAATAAGGAGAATACGGCCCAAATGGCATGCTTTTTGGCTTTTATACGAAATTTAACTGGATTGTTTTCTTGCTTATCCAGTTTCATTTGCTGGGAGCGGCTGCCCTCAACTTTTCGTTCTATCCATAAAAAGACTTCGGTCCATACCGTTTGAGGGCATGCGTAGCCGCACCATAAACGCCCCGCTAAAGCGGTAAATAAAAATAAGGCGAAGGCAGCGCAAATAAGGAGTAGCGCAAGATAAATGAAATCTTGAGGCCAGAAAATCCAATTAAGGATATAGAATTTACGTTCAGGTAAGTCAAAGAGAATAATCTGACGCCCGTTTAGGTTAATCCATGGCAATAGGTAGTAAATACCTAATAAAGTGCTAACACCTAGTATACGAAGATTGGCGAATAAGCCGTGAACCTCACGAGGGTACAGTTTTTTTCGTTTCTCAAAAAGGGAGGACTCGACAGAGCAGTCGCTTTGATTATTACTCACTTGTTAATAGCTTTTCGTGAAAAGATGATAGAGAAAAACCCACTCCATGCACAGACGGCCCAAAAGAAGAAGAAGCCAATGGTATATGCGCCTAAATGTGAAAGTTCGGTAAGGCCAATTTGCGATGTAATAAGCGACGGGTCAATGGCGCTAAAGACAATGCCGCTTAGCCCGCAGGCCATCCAAAAGGATGGCCATAGCGAACCAATAATAAGCAGCTTCCTATCTAAATTCATTTGTTACTATTCGTTAGATAAGCTGTATACGTAAGCCGCTAATATATGCACTTTGTCTTCACCTAAGAAATCTTTATTGGCTGGCATATGGCCAGTTCTACCTTTGGTGATGGATTCAATGATCTTTTTACGCGAAGCGCCATATAGCCAAACTTTGTCAGCAAGGTTGGGCGCGCCTAGTAGCGAGTTGCCTGTCGCGTCAGCCTTATGACATGCGGCGCAATAGCTAGCAAAAATACGTTTCCCACGAACAGCATCTGTTGCTTTGTGCTCTCTACCGGTTAGGCTGACCAAATAATCAGCAAGGTAATCAATTTGTAGAGGTTTAAGTACTGATTCCCATGCTGGCATAGACGCAGTACGACCATTGAGTATGGTATGGCGTATGTCAGATGGTTTGCCGCCCCAAATCCAATCGTTATCTGTCAAGTTAGGGAAACCTCTTGAGCCACCAGCATCAGAGCCATGGCACTGTGAACAGTAATTAACAAATAGACGCTGACCTACTAGGTTTGCTTCTTCGTTTTTACTCAGTTTGATGATAGGTGTTTCAGCATATTGACTAAAAATAGGGCCATAAATAGCATCTGCATCAGCCACTTCTTCCGTATATTCTTTATCTGAAGTCCAACCGAGCAAGCCAGAATAATTGGCAAGGCCTGGGTAAAGCAATAAATACAACAGTGCCCAAACAATACTGATGTAGAACATGTAGAGCCACCACATAGGCATAGGGTTGTTTAACTCGGTTAAGTCACCATCCCATACGTGTCCGGTTTCTTCACCTTGTTTTACTTCACCTTTATTTGGTTTGGAAACCCATTTAATAAGGTAATAGCAACCAATGATATTCGCTAAAATAACAAGGGCTACAACGATTGACCAAAAGATACTCATTTTTCATCCCCTTGTAACGTTGCGCTAATTTCATCCTCTTGGAAGGGGATGTTAGCCGCATCTTCAAATTCTTTTTTACGATCTTTACTCCATGCCCAAACCCAAATAATAATGAACAAAACAAATAAGGCCACGGTAAGAATAGAACGTAGTGAGTTTAGATCAAACATACCTTATCTCCTTGTGCTGACATGAATGCCAAGAACTTGTAAGTAGGCGATGAGTGCATCCATTTCAGTTTTTCCTTCAACAGACGCAGGAGCATTAGCAATATCTTCGTCGGTATAGGGTGTATTCAATGTGCGAAGAACACGCATTTTCGTCGCAATTAACTCACCGTCAAGTTCATTGTCTGATAACCAAGGGTAGCCTGGCATATTAGACTCTGGCACAACTAAACGTGGGTTCGTTAAATGCAAACGATGCCAATCGTCACTGTAACGACCGCCTACACGGTGTAAATCAGGGCCAGTTCTTTTTGAGCCCCACTGAAAAGGTCTGTCGTAAACAAACTCACCAGCTAAAGAATAGTGACCGTAGCGCTCGGTTTCTGCGCGGAACGGGCGGATCATTTGTGAATGGCAGCCGTAACAACCTTCCTGTACATAGATATCTCGACCAGCTAGTTGCAAGGAGTTGTATGGCATAAGGCCAGAGACAGGTTGCGTTGTTTGCTTTGAATAGAATAACGGAACAATTTCGATTAATCCGCCGACTGAAATAACCAAGATGATCAAGACCACCATTAGCCCGATATTGGTTTCAACTTTTTCGTGACTCATTTTAATCTACTCCAGTTAAGCGCTTTGCGGCACAACAACATCAGAAGGTTTAGCGTTTTCTGTTGTTTTATAAAGGTTATAAGCCATGATGAACATGCCGCCTAAGAACATGGCGCCACCTAGGAATCGTATAAAGTAGAAAGGATTCATACGAAGTAATGACTCAACGAAACTGTATGTAAGTGTGCCGTCATCATTGATAGCGCCCCACATTAAGCCTTGCATAACACCTGCAATCCACATAGATGTGACATAAAGCACGATACCAATCGTAGCGACCCAAAAATGTGTTTCAACCAGTTTCATGCTGTACATATCCTTCTGCCCAAATAATTTTGGAATGAGGTAATACAAAGAGCCAATAGTAATCATTGCCACCCAGCCAAGCGCGCCGGAGTGAACGTGAGCGATGGTCCACTCAGTGTAATGAGACAGAGCATTTACCGATTTAATGGCCATCATTGGACCCTCAAAGGTCGACATGCCATAAAAAGACAGTGAGACAATTAAGAATTTAAGAATAGGGTCATGACGAAGTTTTTGCCATGCGCCAGATAAGGTCATAATGCCGTTGATCATGCCGCCCCATGAAGGCGCTAAAAGAACGATCGAGAACGCAACGCCTACAGACTGAATCCAGTCAGGTAATGCGGTGTAATGAAGGTGATGTGGGCCGGCCCACATATAAATAGAGATTAGTGACCAGAAATGGACAATGGATAAACGATAAGAATAAATAGGGCGTTCTGCTTGCTTTGGAACGAAGTAATACATCATTCCTAGGAAACCAGCCGTTAAGAAAAAGCCAACCGCGTTATGCCCGTACCACCATTGAACCATGGCGTCTGTTGCACCGGCATAAATAGGATAAGACTCAGTAAGGCTAACAGGAATAGCCAATGAGCGGACAATGTGTAAAACAGCAACCGCGATAATAAAGGCGCCGAAAAACCAATTAGCCACATAAATATGCGGTGTTTTACGTTTCATAATAGTGCCAAAAAAGATAATGGCGTACGAGATCCAAACAACAGCAATCAATAAATCGATGGGCCAGATAAGTTCAGCGTATTCACCGCCTTGTGATAAACCAGCTGGCAACGTGATAGCGGCAAGTACAATAACGAGTGTCCAGCCCCAAAAAACGAAGCTGGCTAATTTTGTTCCGAATAGGCGTGCTTGGCAGGTTCTTTGTACAACGTAAAGAGAGGTTGCCATAAGCCCAGAGCCACCAAAAGCGAAAATAACAGCGTTAGTGTGTAAAGGGCGAAGGCGGCTATAAGTTAGCCAAGATACATCAAAATTCAATGCAGGCCACACGAGTTGTGCTGCGATGATGACGCCGACAAGCATGCCGACGATGCCCCAAACGACAGTCATAATTGAAAACTGTCGAACGACGGTATCGTTATAAATGATTGAACTCATACGAGAATCTCTATTAATTAAAATATAGAGAGATTATACGTGCTGTGCTGCAATAAACGCAGGCAAAGTGGTTCAAAACTGATCTGTATCAGTTTTCTTATTTAAAAGGTTTTGTCAGCGAAGGCTTTGTTGTTTACAGCGTATAGTGGCGCAGAACGCTAGGATGTGGAAATCAGGTTTCTTAAGCCGTCTAAATCATTGATTTTAACTCGACGTTTATTCTGTAAGCTGATGAACTTTTCACGTTCAAGTTTACGGATGCCGCGGCTAACAGTTTCGGGCGATAAATTAAGTAAGCTACCCATTTCGCTGCGAGACAAGTAAAGGTTAAATTCGGTGTAAAAGTAACCACGTTGCCGGTAACGGTCGGATAAATCAAGCAGTAGCGAGACAATGCGTTTTTCGGCACTGGATTTACTCACTGAGACGACATCACAGCTTTGATTAATTGTTTTACTGGCGTGTTTGAGTAGTTGTTTGAAAATTTGAGGAATATTTTCTTGTAGGCTATCGAGATCTATTTCACAAATATTGCTAGTTTCGAGAGCTTGAATTGAGCATTGGTATTTGTCTGTTGCTATACCATCAAAACCAATCAATTCACCCGGTAAATAAACCCCCATAACATCATCGTTGGCGTCATTATTTCGAACGATGATTTTAACGGAACCAGATTTAAGGGCGTAAAGAGACTTGAAGGGCGCTTCTTGCTGATAAAGAATATCGCCAGCATGTAAAAGCTTGGTATGGCTAACGGAATCATCTAGCCTGTCAATATCTTGTTGAGCTAGGCCGTGTGGAATACATAGGTCACCTAAACTACAGTCGCCACAAGAAACGGTTAAGTTGCGAAATAAGTTTTTGGCTAATGAGCTCATACGAATAAAATTAATAGCTAATGAATAGTTTATATTACTCTATCTGACCGTTAAAACCATGACAATTATCAACCATCAAAAACAAGACAAAGCGTGTTTTCACTGTGGCCTAGAAGTGCCCAGCGAAAAATCGTGGGGTATTGACTTTGATGGGTGTTGGCGAGCAATGTGCTGTCCGGGCTGTGAAGCGGTGGCAAAAGCAATCATTGATAATGGCCTATCAAGCTTTTACCAAAAGCGGACGGCCTATTCCGAACAGACAGATAGCATACCGAGTGAATTGGAATATTATGACAATGTTCAAGACGAAAGTAATAGTCCGTCCACCGAATATATTGAAACAACCTTAATTATTGAAGGTATCACGTGTTCAGCATGTGTTTGGTTGCTTGAGCGTCATGTTAGGCAGTTAACAGGGGTGTTGTCATTCAGTGTTAATTACGCGACAAGACGCGCTTTACTCAAAACGAAAAAGGGCGCGATTCGTTTGAGCGAAGTATTAGCGGCGATTCAATCAGTTGGTTATCGCGCTTTTCCATATGATTCAGGCAAGCAGTTTGAAGTTTTACAGGGTGAGCGAAAAGACTTTTTAAGCAGAATAGGTGTGGCTGTTTTTTGTGGCATGCAAGTGATGATGATTACAGTAGGCATATATATGGCTGGGCAGGATATTGATGCTGATATGTTGTCATTTATGAAGTGGGTGAGTGCTTTTTTAACATTACCTGTGCTTTTGTTTTCTGGCATGCCTTTTTTACGCTCCGCGTATCGTGACTTGGAAAACAAAAGGCCTGGCATGGATGTGCCGGTCGCTTTAGGTATTGGTCTTGGGTTTGCTGCAAGTCTTTTTAATACCTTCAACGGGCAAGGCGATACGTATTATGAATCTGTTTGTATGTTTGTTGTCTTTTTATTATCAGCACGCTATGTAGAGTTTTTGACGCGCTGGCATGCTGTTAATTCCAGTGAGAGGATGAGCCAAGCAATACCGCTCATGGCAAAAAAAATTGTTGAAAACGAAGGCGTGAAACAGGTGTCAGCAAAAGCGTTGCAGGTTGGTGATGTCGTTCAGATTAATCCAGGAGAGGCTGTTCCCGCAGACGCTGTGGTTTTAGAGGGTAGCTCGCATGTGGATGAGTCTATTTTGACGGGTGAAAACCATCCGCTGCATAAAAAGGTTGGCGAGAGTTTATTGGGTGGTAGCCATAATCTTGATAATACGCTGATAGCACAAGTTGTTTGTGTAGGTGAAGACAGTACCTTGTCGACAATTTCACGTTTAATTGAAAGGGGACACTCAGAGAAACCCGCTTGGGTTGAAAGAGCCGACCGGTATGCGAGTGTATTTGTTCTGTTGGTTATTCTGGTAACGGTGGGTACAGCATGGGGTGGCTTCTGGCAGGGCAACGAGAATTGGTTTTCAATTGCACTGTCCGTTTTAGTGGTGACATGCCCATGTGCCTTATCGTTAGCGACGCCAACAGCTTACACCGCTGCAATGAGCAGTTTGTTTGATAAAGGTATCATTATTACCAAAGGCACGGCATTAGAAAAGTTAGCAACGATTAAACAGGTTGTTTTTGACAAAACAGGAACGCTGACACAAGGAACGATGAGTATCGAGAATTGTGAGGTCTTTAAGTCAAGCTTTGAACAGCAAGAAAGCGTAGATATTGCTATTGGTTTAGAACAGTTTTCAGATCACCCTATAGCGCGTGCCTTTAAGCAGCAAAAGCCAGTCGTTGTTCATCAAGTGGTAGCAGTAGAACAAAAGAACGGGGCTGGTTTAAGTGGCGAGATAAAGGGCATAAGGTATTATTTGGGTTCTGAAAACTATGTTCGAGAATATTCCACACTAACAGCTGTAAAACAGTCAAAAGGAACGCAGGTTTATTTAGCAAATGAAGAGCGCGTATTGGCTGTTTTTGAAATACATGACGATATACGACATGGTGCGCGTAATATTGTTCAGTGGTTAAAAGGTCGGGGCAAGTATGTGAGCTTATTAAGTGGTGATAAGGAAATGCCGGTTACTTGGTTGGCTAAAAAAGTAGGTATAGACGATGCGATGTTTAACATTACGCCACAGGGAAAATTAGATGAGATTGATCGTCTTCAAGTGGCAGGAAAGCAAGTTGTAATGGTGGGCGATGGCATTAATGATGCACCTGTTTTAGCCAAAGCAGATGTATCTGTTTCAGTCTCAGGCGCAAGCCAGTTGGCTCGATCATCATCGGATATATTATTAATGAGTGATGACATGGAAAGCTTGCAACAGGTTTTTCAGTTATCAGCAAAAATGAACGGTGTGATCAAACAAAATATGCTGTGGGCGTTGGTTTACAATATTGGGGCGTTACCGCTAGCAATGGCTGGTTATGTGGAGCCTTGGCAGGCGGCGTTAGGCATGTCAGTTAGTTCTTTAGTGGTCGTACTTAATTCGTTTAGGTTACGTTTTACATTGCCAGTAACTAAGGTTAGAGACGTTACGGAGTTATCACGTGGATAGTTTGTACTTTTTAATACCAGTATCAGTCATTCTTGTTGGTTTGATTGTGATGATATTTCTATGGGCAGTTCGTTCAGGCCAGTTTGATGATATGGAAGGCCCTGCGCACAGTATTTTGCATGAAGAAGAAAAAGAAAAAGAAGATGATGCCGCTAGTAAAGGTGGCGATGATCACGATGCTAATTAAGTGAGTGATTGTGTAAGTCGTTAAGACTCACTAAATTAAAGAGAGCGAACGCGATAATTAAAACGCCTGCTATGCGGCGTGCGGTGGTTGAGTTTTTAAGTTGAATGAGCTTTTCTGACGCAAAGCCCATCGTAAGAAGCATCGGAAGTGTTCCAAGTCCGAAGCACAGCATAATCAGCGCGCCATTAACTAGGCTTGCGCTAGCTAAACTCCATGCAAGTGCCGAATATACGAGGCCACACGGTAGCCAGCCCCAAATAAGCCCAAGGTAAAAAGCGTTTTTTTTATTTTGAATAGGCAGCAATTGGCGGCTTAACGGTGAAATATGCTTCCAAAGGTGTTGCCCAAGTTTCTCCAAATAACTAAGAAAATTGAGTTTTCCCAATAGATAAAATCCAAACGCGAACATGAAAATGGCAGTAAAAATGCGTGAAAATAACAGCAGTGATTGAGGTTCCAGTGGCAACAGTGCTAACTGTGAAAGCCCGCCCGCGAGTAAGCCAATAAAAGTGTAACTAAGAATGCGGCCGATATTGTAAGCCAGTGTTTTTTCAACGGCTTGTCGGTTAGAACTATTTTGTTGTTGGCTCAATATGCCTACAATGCCGCCACACATGGGCACACAGTGTGTAGAACCCAAAAAGCCGATAACAAAGGCGATGAAAAAAGAACTTTCCATGAAGTAGGGTGGTGAGCAGCTGAGGCTCGTAGTTAAAGCTTGGCTTTTAAAGCATACCTAATTGAAGTTTAGCAGCTTCAGACATCATGTTTTGATTCCACGGCGGGTCTAAAACAACCTCAACTTCAACGGTTTCAACACCTTCCATGCGCTTTATGCCAGATTCGATATCGCCTTGAATAACGGGGCCCATACCGCAACCTGGTGCAGTCAGTGTCATTTTAACGTGCACGTGATTCAATCCATCCGTTAGTGCGCGAACAGTGCAATCATAAATGAGACCAAGATCGACCACATTAACGGGGATTTCAGGATCATAGACTGTTTTCATAAATTCCCATGATGCTTCACGCATAGACTCTGGGTCGGTGCCGGTATCATATGCGTGGATTACTTCAACTTCTTTGCCTAGTGCGTCAGCATCAATGGCTGAAATTCGCGCCATAACACCTGTCTCACTCGATACAGTGTAAGTGCCGCCCAATGATTGCATGATAGTGACGACGTCATTTTCTTTTAGTGTAATGTGTACGCCATCGGGGATGATAATGGCGTTAACGTCTCTATTTAGCGCAATACTTTCTTGTCCATGCATGATAATTTTCTAGGGAGTTGTTAAGTAAGTGAATAATACTCCAAATTTGTTTAAGAAAAACGAAACCTGTAGGATATTTAAGTATAAAGCTGAATTAAGCAGGATGCTTTTTCGCTTCAATGAAACTTATGGTCTGTGACCATAAAACTTGCTTGTTTATAAAGTGAGCACGCCACAAGGAGCGGTAGTGTCAGAAAGTAAATTTAAGTTACAACGTAAAATTGAAGGTCTGTTATGGCCAGATGAACAGGCTTTAACGAAGTCTAAAATTTTGTTGTTGAAAGCATTACGTGTTACATACGTCGCCATTTTAGATCTGATAGGTGGGCAGCTCAGTTTGCGTGCAATGAGTCTTGTTTACACAACGTTATTGTCTATCGTGCCTTTATTGGCGCTTAGTTTCTCTGTTTTGAAGGCGATGGGGGCACACAATGAAATAGAGCCTTTTCTATTCCAATTTTTAGCACCCCTAGGAGAGCAGGGCGTACAGATTGGCGAAAACATTATTGGCTTTATCGACAATATAAAAGTGGGTGTGCTCGGTTCAGTTGGTTTGGGTTTATTGATCTATACCGTATTATCTTTGGTGCAAAAAATTGAAAACGCATTCAATATGATTTGGCATGTTGAAGCGACTCGAAGCATCGGTGAGCGGTTTAGCAGTTACCTCAGTGTTATTTTAATTGGCCCCGTAATGATGGTGTCAGCATTGGGCATGACGGCAACAGTGATGAGTTCTTCTGTGGTGACCTACTTCATGGAGATTGAACCCTTTGGTAGCTTAATTGTATTAGCGACGAAGTTACTGCCTTACTTAATGGTAATGGGTGTATTTGCGTTTATTTATATGTTTGTGCCCAACACAAAAGTACGCTTTTTCCCTGCGGTTATTGGTGCTGTCATTGCTGGATTCTTGTGGGAAACATCAGGCGTATTGTTCGCAACCTTTGTCGTTAGTTCAACAAAGTATACGGCTATCTACTCGAGCTTTGCTGTGGTCATTATGCTGCTCATTTGGCTATACATCAGTTGGCTAATTTTGTTGTTTGGTTCAAACCTTGCGTTCTATGTACAGAATCCGTCGTCACTTCGAGTGAGCCGTGACGGGTTTGAAATAAGTAACCGAGTGAAGGAGCGGGTCGCTTTGTATATGATGCAAATCATAGGTAAGGCGCATCATGATGGAGATAAATTGCCGACACAGGATGATTTAACGAGCATAATTTCCGTACCTCATACGCTGATACGATATGTTTTAACAAAATTAGTTGCGAATAAATTGGTGGTTGAAAGTAATGCCGTCCCTGTTACTTATCTGCCGGGGAAATCACTGGATGTGTTGTTGCTAAGTGACGTTATTGGAGTAATACGAAGCGCAGAGGAGGAGCAATTCATCTCTGTTAATACAATTACGTTACCGGCGGCGGTGTTAACAGTAGCGTCAGGTGTAGATGATGCCGTAAAAAGCGTATTAAACGAAAAAACACTGTTAGACCTTGTTATTGAAAAGAGCGAATAATAATTTTTAAAGACCTTATACGCCAGATGCTTTAAAATTCAGCGCTTAATTAGACCCAAGGTTTTTAGCTAATGAATGACACAACCACAGAGCCAACACCCAGTAACTTTATTCGTAACATTATTGATGCGGACCTAGAGTCTGGCAAACACAATAAAGTCATTACACGCTTTCCACCAGAGCCTAATGGCTATCTTCATATTGGGCATGCTAAGTCTATTTGTTTGAACTTTGGTATTTCTCAAGACTACCCTGATGCAACGTGTCACTTACGCTTTGACGATACTAATCCAGGAAAAGAAAAGTCTGAGTATATCGATGCGATTAAAGAGGATGTGCGTTGGTTAGGTTTTGATTGGGCTGATAACTTGCACCACACGTCGGATTATTTTGATCAGTTATACGCGTATGCCGTTGAGTTAATTAAAAAAGATAAGGCATATGTTGATAGCTTGTCAGCCGGTGATATTCGTCTGTATCGTGGCAATTTAACTGAGCCCGGTAAAGATAGTCCGTTTAGAGGTCGCTCTGTTGAAGATAATATTGCCCTATTAGAGGGCATGAAAAAGGGCGAGTTTGCTGAAGGCGAGCATTTATTACGCGCAAAAATTGATATGTCTGCGCCCAACATTAATATGCGTGACCCTGCTATTTATCGTATAAAAAACATGTCACACCCTATGACGGGCGATACCTGGCATATTTACCCTATGTATGACTTCGCCCATTGCGTATCGGATGCGATTGAAGGTATTACGCATTCACTGTGTACCTTAGAGTTTGAAGATCACCGTCCTTTATATGATTGGTTCTTAGATGAGTTAGAGACACCCGCGCACCCGCAGCAAATAGAGTTTTCACGGTTAAATTTAGACTATACGGTGATGAGTAAGCGTAAATTGCACGAGCTGGTAGAAGGCGATTTTGTAAACGGTTGGAATGATCCGCGTTTACCAACGTTAAGCGGTATGCGTAGGCGAGGGTATACGCCCAATGCCATTCGTGATTTCTGTTCGCGTATAGGCGTTACAAAAAAAGACAATATCATCGAAATGAGTGTGCTGGAAAACTCTTTACGTGAAGATTTAGGCGAAAATTCACCTAGAGCGTTAGCCGTTCTTGACCCTATTAAACTTATTATTACTAATTACCCAGAAGACCAAGACGAAATACTCGCCGGTGTGAACCACCCGAAAAAGCCGGAAGAAGGGATGCGTGATATTCCTTTTTCAAAAGAGCTTTATATTGAACGCAGCGACTATATGGAAGATGCGCCGAAGAAATTTTTCCGCCTTACCGAAGGGCGAGAAGTGCGATTGCGTTTTGCTTACTATGTAACGTGTACCCATGTGATTAAGGATGCGAGTGGTGAGGTGACAGAAGTGCATTGCACGTACGACTCACAAACACGCGGCGGCAAATCAGAAGATGGACGTAAGGTGAAAGGCACAATACATTGGGTGTCTGCAAAGCATGCCGTTAATGCTGAAGTAAGACAATATGACCGATTGTTCACCATTGCTGCGCCAGCATCTTCAAAAGAGCAAGACTACAAAGACTTTATTAATAAAGACTCTATACACGTGTTGAAAAACTGCAAATTAGAAGCCTCTTTATTAGAACCAGCAACGGCTGCATACCAATTTGAAAGGCAGGGTTATTTTTGCCAAGACAATGTCGATTCAAAAGCGGGTGCGTTGGTGTTTAACCGAATTGTTACTTTGCGTGATTCGTGGGCTAAAAAGAAGTAAAACGCTATTGTTAAAACCTGTACTTACATGGGTTTGTGCGCCCAGTTTTTTATCTGTTTGATACTGGCGCTGTAACCTAAGCTAGATGTCTGATCAACTTGCTCGTAATTCAAGGTGCTGACATTTTCTACAGGCAGTTCAATATATAAATCAGCCATTTTCTGTTCTTGTACCTGTACGCCGTAATTCACAGCGGCAACAGTAATTGAGCGTTCTAATATATGTAAAATCCCCGGTGTTTTGATGCTTTTTTGGAAGGGGTTAAGACGTGAAATAAAGAGTTTTAAGCCTGAAATATCTGATTCAAAAGGGGCGTTGTTAGTTAAGTCCAGTTTCGGTGAAATGTCGGATGCAATAATATTACAACCACCAGCTGTTTTTCGCATTTCGTCGATGGGTAAATTGTTAAGTAAGCCACCGTCTACAATTAAGTCGCCATCTTTGCACACCGGTGGAATCATGGCGGGTAGCGACATACTACAACGTAGCGCGTCTTTTAAAGCACCGCGGGTATGCACGATTTGTTCTGCACGGGTCAGGTTAGTGGAAATACAGAAAAATGGAATAACAAGGTCTTCAATAAGTTGATCGCCAAAGGCGGCATTTAACTCGTGTTCAATACGTCGCCCTTTAATAAGAGATAGAAGTGGCAGCGTGTAATCAAATAGTTTTTTTAAGTGGTTTTTGCATAGTTGTGAAATGCCTTCGCTGTCATAGCCTACCGCTATACCAGAAGCAATGATCGCGCCGATGCTAGTTCCACAAACCTTATCGATAGGAATGCCTTGTTCTTCCAAAGCGCGAATAACGCCAATGTGTGCGTAACCACGTGCACCGCCACCACCCAGCACTAGTGCGTTAGCGTTGCCTGTTAACAATCGGCCAAGACGCTGCATATCGCCAGCAACGCCTTCACGGATATGGCACCAATCATCAATATGGCGGTTATCCAGCCAACAACGTGTCCCTGTGATAGGTTTGTTGGGATCAGGGTGGACTAGAATAAGGCTTTTCTTCTGGTGTTTTGCTATGCGGCCAGCATTGACTATTCGTTCCTCGTGTTCACTGGGTTCGCAGCTCTGGTCAGAGCTGGCAATAATAAGAAGCTGATCTGAGTGACGTAAAATCTTTTCATTCCAATTACTCCAAGAGCGGTCGGCAATGAGAATAATATGGTCGTAAACGAGCTCTTGATGCTCAAGCCATTGAGTAATTAAACTACTGCGGGAATTCTTGGTGTCGTCTACTGCAAGACCTTGAATGCCAAGAGTCTTGTCAATATCATCTGATGTTAAGCAAATGATAGACCCCCACTCTTGCATAACATCTCTAAGTTGTTCAGCGAACTCATTTAAACAGTGGCCTTGGTGCGCAGGGATTAGAGCATATGTTTTAGCTAAGTCATTAACCGCTTGCTTGCCGGTCTGAAATTTTAAACGGTTCCCGAGTAACGTCGCAATCTGAAACATTGATTGCGGGTGTTTTTCGGCAATTTTATTAAATCCAGTGCGAGAAAACCGAGCAACGACAGAATCTCTGATGGCGAATACGGTTGCGACCCTGTTGGAATGTGTTAACAGGGCAACTTCCCCAGATACTTCACCAGCGTTGATGATATTAGATACTTTTGTGCCGCCACTGGCGGTTTTAATAACTGACTTTAAGCGGCCTGACAGGACAATATAAACAGCGTCGCCTGGGTCATCTTGCCGAAAAAGTGTTTCACCATTTTGTAATCGCTTCCACTCAATTTCACTTGCGAGGTAGTCAAATATTTTAGGATCATGAATGCGAAACTTGGTCGAAAAAAATATGCTTAATTGTGCTTGGTGAAAAGTTGTTTGAATGATCGAGTTGAAGTGGTTAACACCGACTAAGTGCTGATCAAAAAAGTTGTTTAAATCACGCCATGAAGCCTGGAAGGCAGTGCAACTACCATCGGCGGTCAAAGAAGTTTGGTTACGCTGGCTTGCATGGGATAAAAAGCCACTGGCCAAGTCAGTTTGTTTAAGTTTAATTAAAACCTGCTTTGGCATGTCAGGAATTAATAAATTGAAATCAAAAGTACCAGAGGTGATGAGGTATAAATGCGATTCGTTATGTCCTCGGCGGATAGGAATAGCTTCTTCATCTTCAAAAACAACAGAAGTGAATAAAGGACACAGCTTGGCTAACGCCTCTTCATCAAAGTGATCAAAAGCAGGGCTCTGGCGTAATAAAGCCAATGAAGGATTTAAGTTAGATATCTCCATAAGAGCCTCTTAGTGCTTTAAACAATAGAATAGTTCCTATATTTATTAATGTATTACATGCAATTGTTAATAATTAAACTACACTTTAATCGTTACAACCAACATTATGGCTGAAGTTTTTGCATGCAGTAAATAAATGAGCAGTATACGAAAAATAAATCCCGGTGAGGTCAGTGTAGGTGAATCATTACCTTGGCCGGTATACGATATTGAAAAAGCTTTGCTATTGAAGGAAGGAACGGTCGTGCGTTCGGAAAAACAATTACAGATCATTCTTGAAAAAGGCGTTTATCGTGGTCTGTCAGAAGAAGAAGTAGTTGAAGAAAAAGAGCAAGAAGAAAAAGAAAAAAGTCGCCATGTAAAAACGGCTAGTCCATTTCATATGAAGCGGCTTTGCGCGCAAGAATTGCAGCAGTTATCGCAAAAATTAATAACTGGCAAGGCTGTTGATGTTCAAGAGTCCGTAAGTTTTGTAACGAATAGAATTAAAGAAGATTGTTATAACAATGCCAATGCAACCTTGGCGGCGATTCATTTATCGGGTGAGTTTAGTTACAGTGTTTTGCACCCATTACACACAGCTATATTGTGTGAATTACTAATGCGCCGATTAAGTTTTTCTGATGAGCAGCAGCAAACGGTTATGGCAGCAGCACTGTTAATGAACCTAGGTATGTATGAGTTGCAAGATGAGCTTTTCTCACAAGTAGAGCCATTGACTGAAACGCAAAAACTGGCGGTACATGAACATCCAGAGAGAAGCGTTTTATTGCTAAAAAAAGCAGGTGTTAATGATGCTAATATGCTGAGCATTATCCTTCAGCACCATGAACGAATAGACGGGGAAGGTTACCCTGCTAAGTTGACAGGCGATAAAATTCATCAAGGTGCAAAAGTTGTCGCATTAGCAGATATGTATGCTGCGATGATAACGCCCCGATCTTATCGTGAGCCGATTATGGCGCAGACAGCATTGAAGCAAATTTTCACAGACCGTGGTAAGTCTGTAGATGACCATTTAACACAATTGCTGATTCGCGAAGTGGGCGTGTACCCCCCAGGCTCATTTGTAAAATTAGCCAACGGCGATACTGCAATTGTTATAAAACGTGCAATTGTTAAAAAAGGACGCAATGCAACGGCCCCTGTTGTCGCCTGTATTATTAGCCCGCGTGGTGGCGTTTATGAAAAGCCATCCTTGAGGGATTCTAATTTAGATATGTACAAAATAACGAGTATGGCAACACCTGAGTTCGAAAAGCCGATAGACTTTTCAACGCTATGGGGATATTAACTATCTATTTTGGCCTTTAGGCTTAGTTGATTGTTTACTGTTACCATTGCAAGATTGTAGTGGTCAAGTAAATTTGGCCACAGTTTTGTATTCAGCCCAGTAGTTTTTCTCCGCAACATTTGGCGATAAGCCATTGTTATGTTGATGAGGCCTGACTTGGCTGTAGTACCCGATTATATATT
>LWTL01000110.1 GCA_002101235.1 Cycloclasticus sp. symbiont of Bathymodiolus heckerae
GTAGCGAAAAAGCCAGAAAGAAACGTAATCAGCATCCTGAATCTTATCTATGGGAAACTGAAGCAGGAAATGAGTGGGCTCGGTTATTATTCTTTGCGACTATTTATCATTTTGGTTTTGAATGTGGTGTTGGTGCCGATAAATTATCCGATTATTTTAAATTAATTCGTATGGATACACACATTGGCTCATCACCGTCTACTGTTTTGAGGCAGCTACAGAAAATGGAAGGATTACTGCCAGAGTTTCAAGCGCTGTGTGAAAACCAGCTTGAATCGACAAAGCGAGAATCCGTAGTGGCGATGGATGAAACCTTTTTTGGGGACTTTTTAATTTTAGTCTTGATGGATTTACGCTCGGGCTACTTGATTTTAGAGAGTGTGGCGACTAATCGTTGCTTCGATACCTGGTTTACTCACGTAGAGCCGCGTCTTAAGGACTTGGGTATTCATGTTAATCATGCTGTGACGGATCGTGCTAAAGCCTTAATAAAACTGGCAATGACAGGGTTTAAATGTGAGTCTGGGGCGGATATTTTTCATGCGCAACAAGATGTCGTGCGATGGTTGGGCGCTTCATTAGGCAGGCGATTGTCGAACGCAGAAAAACAACTGACTGCTGCCTCTGAGCCAGAGGATATAGCACTAGCGGAGCAAAACATCGCATCAAGAAAAGAAAGCAAATTACAGTATCATGAAAACCTACAAGGATTATCAGAAGACCTGCACCCGTTTTCTTTGCTGAATAATCAACCGCAGACTGAAGACAAGTTGCTCGATAAGCTTGAAAAAAGAGTCTGCTGCTTTGAAGGCATTGCGAAACAACAAGCCATACCAGATGCCAACGACACAGCTAAAAAACTGCGCAATCAAATTCCTCCCTTAGCGGTGAATGTGACGTCTTGGTGGCTTTGGGTCAACGAAACTTTACAGGCATTAAAAGTCTATGCCATTTTACAAACATGGGTTATAGACGCTTTATTACCCGTCGTGTATTGGCATCATCAGCTGCATAAAACGCAGAATAGGCAGCTCAGAGAGAAATACCAACAAGCTTGGAAATCATCGAGCGCGGTTTTGCGTCAGCACCCACTGACTGATGCATTGTCAGTTTGTAAATTACAGCATTGGCTCACTTGGGCCGAATGGATGGTACAGCATTTTCATCGAAGCTCATCGGCTGTTGAAGGACGAAATGGCAGTTTATCGAAAATGTATCACAATGGTCGAGGCATCAGTGAATCACGATTAAAAGCTTTAACCGTGATTCATAATTATGGCTTAAAACGTCGAGACGGAACAACCGCCGCGCAACGTTTTTTTGAACAGGATTCCCCAGATTTATTTTCATGGATTTTAGACGAGATGGGGGAATTGCCTCTACCTAGACAAGCTCGGCCTAAGGTTACTCTTGACCCCTTGAAATTGCTGGGTGTCCCGGCTTAGACGGGAAGCCGGAAAAAACAAGCAAGCAGGACAGTTTTTTAACGGATAGAATTGCATTTCCCCTCATGATTTAAAATGTATTATTTTTTTTGAAATGTTAGCACGTTAATTGACACTAAGCACATAACGTAAAACTATTAGACGGGGGGTGAAGGTATGATAATCTTGCGTCCTTTATTTTATGTTTGAAAGAGACATTATGATTTATCCTACAGTTGAAGACTTTGTTGGTAATACCCCATTAGTGAAATTGCAGCGAATGGATTCGTCGACGAACACTATTTTGTTGAAATTAGAAGGGAATAATCCTGCTGGCTCTGTTAAAGATAGACCGGCGATTAGCATGATTCAACAGGCTGAATTGCGTGGAGATATTAAGCAAGGTGACCGTTTGATTGAAGCAACTAGCGGCAATACAGGAATTGCCTTAGCAATGGCGGCGGCAATTAAGGGTTATAAAATCACTCTAATTATGCCCGATAATATGAGCGAAGAACGCCGTGCATCAATGAAAGCTTATGGTGCGGATATAGTGCTAACGCCAGCTGAAGGTAGTATGGAAGGAGCGATCGATTTAGCTAGAAAAATGGAATCCAATGGAGAGGGCAAGATCCTAGATCAATTTGCTAATGCTGATAATCCTTTATCGCACTACACGGGAACGGGCCCTGAAATTTGGCGTGATACAAACGGTGAAGTGACGCACTTTGTAAGTTCTATGGGAACGACAGGTACTATTATGGGCACTTCGATGTTTCTAAAGGAACAAAATAAACATATTCAGATTATTGGTGTGCAACCAGAAGGGGATTCGAAAATACCCGGTATTCGTCGCTGGCCAGAAGAGTACTTACCAAAAATATATGACCGTTCCCGTGTAGATGAGATTATCGATGTTAATCAGCAGCAAGCGGAAGATACGATGCGGGCACTTGCGGAACAAGAAGGTATCTTTTGTGGCGTTTCATCAGGTGGCGCAACGTATATAGCATTACAGTTGGCTAAAAGATTGGAAAACGCCACTATTGTGGTGATTATTTGTGACCGAGGTGACCGTTATATTTCTACAGGTGTTTTTCCTGGGTAAAGCTAGTGGCCGTGGACTATGCGTTTCGTCCAAATAAACCTATTCTGTGAAAATAAAACAAACTAGATTTAGGTTGGCTCGTCACAGTTTATTAGTGAATCTTCTTTAGCGAAGCTGATATCTTTGGGTGTAAAATATGCCTATTAATTATTCAAAGATAATATGTAAAACGATATGGCGAGACGCAGAAATAGACGTAAAAATTTACCACCAGAAACAGCAAATGCAACGATAGAATCACTAGCGCATGATGGGCGTGGGGTTGCCCATGTCGATGATAAAGCCGTGTTTATTGCTGGAGCCTTGCCGGGTGAAGAGGTTGTTTTTGAGTACGGCAAAAAGAAAAAGGACTTTGCTGAAGGTCGAGTGACTGAAGTGCTAAAAGCGTCTATTGATCGTGTTGAGCCAGGCTGCCAACATTATTCAATTTGTGGTGGTTGTAGCTTCCAGCATTTAGACCCTGAAAAGCAAATCATAGCGAAGCAAGGTATTCTTATTGACCAGTTCAAAAGTATTGCTAAGCTAGAGGATTTTGAGTTATGGCCTGCATTAACAGGGCCATTTTGGGGGTACAGGCATCGTGCACGTTTAGGTGTTAAAGATGTGATTAAAAAAGGCCGTGTTTTGGTGGGCTTTAGAGAAAAGGCCAGCCCATATTTAGCCGAAATTGAATTATGTGAAGTTCTGCATCCTTCCGTAGGCAAACGTCTTATGGATCTTTCGGCTCTGATTGGTGGTTTGTCTATTAAGGATAGAATTCCGCAAATTGAGGTGTCTATTTGTGATGAGCGCACGGCATTAGTCTTCAGAATATTAGAGCCATTAAGCGATGAAGACATTAGTGTCTTAGAAGCATTTGAATCGTCGGCTAATGTGGATGTTTACACGCAATCAAAAGGGCCGGATACCATCGCACCGTTGACGGGTGAAAAGCCTGCGCTTAGTTATCAGCTGCCAAACGATGTCACCCTATACTTTGGCCCCAGTGACTTTGTGCAAGTGAATGTTGAAATTAACCGAAAAATGATTAACCGTGCATTAGAAACATTAGACTTAAAAGATGATGACAATGTGCTCGATCTATTTTGCGGTTTAGGTAACTTTACATTACCAATGGCAAAAGTAGCAGGCCATGTTACCGGCGTAGAAGGCAGTTCGGAACTGATTGAACGTGCTAAAGAAAATGCTAAGAAAAATGGGCTGGATAACGTGGACTTTTATACAGCGAACTTAATGGACGAGGTGATTAACGAACCTTGGGCAAAGAAAAAATACAATAAGGTTCTTATTGATCCTCCTCGCTTAGGGGCAAAAGAGATTCTGCACCATTTGCCAAAATGGGGTGCGGAGCAGGTGCTATATATTTCATGTAACCCCTCTACCTTAGCGCGAGATGCAGCCATATTAGTAAATGAACTGGGTTATACAATGAAACGTGCAGGTGTTATGGATATGTTTCCGCACACGTCACATGTTGAGTCGATTGCTTTGTTTGAAAAATAGATGATAGCGGCGACAACCACAATACGTATTAGTATTGATCAGCAAATATTGAATGTTTGTCGTGATGGTAATGTTATTAAGTCGTATGAAATTTGCACAGCAAAAAATGGTGTAGGTGAGCAATTTGGCAGTGAGTGTACGCCACGTGGTGCACATATTATTCGTGCGAAAATTGGTGAGAACGCACCTGTTGCGAGTGTCTTTGTGGGGCGTCGTTTAACGGGTGAAATTTATAATCAACTGTTGGGGAAAGAATGTCCCGATAGAGACTGGATTTTAACGCGAATTTTGTGGTTATCCGGCTGTGAAATAGATAAAAATCGTTTGGGTAAAGTGGATACGATGCGACGCTATATTTATATTCACGGTGCTCCAGATGAGTTAGTGAAGGGAGAGCCTTCTTCACACGGTTGTATAAGAATGTTAAATGAAGATATTGTCGACCTTTTTGACAACATAGTTGTCGGCACGCGTATTTTAATTGGCGAGTGAGTTAGCATTTAAGCCTTTTATTGAGAAACAAACTCGGTAAAAAATACAGCATCAACGCCTTCTTTTTTGGTATATTTTTTCAACGTTTTATTGAGTGCTTTAACGGCTCTATCTTGGAGTTCCATTTTACCGCTGCTGCTTGAAATATCTTCCACTTGGTTGTTGCTTAACAATACAATTAAGTGTGTGACGAATGGCGGGATCGTTGGCTTCAATGGCTTCTTTAATTTCATCATTCGCCAGTTGTAATTGAATGGATGTGCGTAAATAATGTTTATTTCCAAGTAAGTTTACGGTGAACTGCGGTGTTAATGCCATGTATATAATTTCTGGAACGGCGTCTTCTTCAGGTTCGTCGCCTTCTTCAGCAAACGCAGCAGGTGTGAAAAGTAAAAAGCCACACAATAAAACGACTAAACGCATAATGAATCTCCAAAAGTTTTATGCTTATTTGAAAGCTTAAAGTTAAATTAAATAGAAGAACTTATCCTCTGTGAGGACAATAGTAAGGATAGACTAAAAAAATGAAATCGCCTATGCCTCTTGGCCCTTTAATGATTGATATTGATGGTGTTGAACTATCGCAAGTTGATAGGGATATTCTCAAACACCCGCTAGTAGGTGGGTTAATTCTTTTCTCTAGAAACTACGAATCAACGGAGCAAGTGTCTGCTTTATGTAATGAAATCCACAACCTTCGAGAGGAGTCACTTTTGATAGCGGTTGATCATGAAGGAGGGCGAGTTCAGCGTTTTCGAGATGGTTTCACTCGAATTCCTTGCATGCAGTCATTAGGCGATGTGTATGCTGAGGACAAACAGCAAGGGTTAATGCAGGCACAACATGTTGCTTGGTTAATGGCAAATGAGCTAAGAGAAGTAGGTGTGGATTTTAGTTTTGCGCCGGTTTTAGATTTAGATTATGGCTGTAGTGAGATTATTGGTGATCGTGCATTTTCTGATGATAAACAGGCCGTGGCTGATGTTGCTGAAGCCTTTCAAAAAGGGTTGGCGGATGCCGGGATGGCAAGTATAGGAAAGCATTTCCCTGGGCATGGAGCCGTTGCACCAGATTCACATATTGCGATACCGGTTGATGAGCGTTCACTTGAAGACATTATGGCGCAAGATGTTTACCCATTTAAGCAACTAATTCAAACCGGTATGCAGGGTATTATGCCGGCGCATGTTATCTACAAACAAGTAGATGATATGCCAGCGGGGTTCTCTGACTATTGGTTGCAAACGATATTGCGCAACCAATTGAAATTTAAGGGTGTTATTTTTAGTGACGACCTGAGTATGGAAGGTGCCAGTGTCGTGGGCGATTATGTACAGCGCGCTAAACAAGCGCTTAAAGCGGGTGGTGATATGGCGTTAGTCTGTAATAACCGCTCGGCTACGGAGCAAGTGATTGATGGTTTAAATAGTCTGGAAGTTAATCTTGATTCGGTTGAACGTCTGAAGAAGATGCGTCCTACACAGGGGCTTGTTTTGGGGGAGGCTGAATTGAGGGAGAGGTTAAAAGTCTCTCAAAAAGTGATCGAAGGCTTGTCTTAATATGATTGTTGCAAAATCAGAAATAGATTGCGTGCTTAAAAATAGTCAATGCTTGTTGGATGAAACAGGTGTAGAGGCTATGTTTGACAAGCTGGCCGTAGAGATCACCCGTGAATGTGAAGACCAAAACCCTGTTATTCTCTGCGTGATGACGGGCGCTATCGTGGCGGTTGGACGTCTGTTGCCTAAATTAAGCTTTCCGCTAGAAGTCGATTATATTCATGCGACGCGCTATCAAGGTGAGGTAGTAGCAAGTGAGTTAGTTTGGAAGCAATACCCAAGTACGTCATTAGAGGGTAGAACCGTTATTCTTGTTGATGATGTGCTTGACGAAGGCGTTACGCTAGTCAAATTAAAAGCCTATTGTGACGAGCAAAAAGTAGCACGTTGTTATACCGCTGTTCTAGTTGATAAGGCCTTAGGCAAAGGCAAGCCGATACAGGCGGATTTTGTTGGCTTTCAGGCGGGTGATGAGTACTTGTTTGGTTTAGGTATGGATTACAAAGGTTATTTACGCAATGCGGCGGGTTTATACGCGTGTCCAAAAAATATAGAGGAACTACTATGTCAAGATTAGCCGTTATTGGTGGCACCGGACTTAACAAGTTAGTCGACTTAACGGATGTGTATAAGCGGGTGATTAAAACACCGTATGGTGAACCCTCATCGCCGTTAACGTTTGGAAAGCTAAATGGTGTGGACCTTGTCTTTATGGCGCGCCATGGTTTCGGACATACGATACCGCCACATCGTATTAATTATCGGGCAAACATGTGGGCGCTGAGAGAAGCCGGTGCGACAGATGTTCTTGCGATTGCCGCAGTGGGCAGCATTAACAGAAAAATGGAGCCGGGTGCTTTAGTGCTACCCCATCAGTTAATTGATTATACGTGGGGGCGCGAATCAACGTATTTTGAAGATGACTTAGAGCAGGTTACCCATATAGATTTTACAAACCCTTATTCATTAAAGCTGAGAGCAGAAGTTCGAATGGCAATGGTGTCAGCGGATTTATCACTGCTCGAGAATGCCGTGTATGGCTGTACGCAAGGCCCTCGATTGGAAACAGCCGCAGAAATTAAAAGGCTAGAGCGAGATGGTTGTGACTTGGTTGGAATGACGGGTATGCCAGAAGCTGCGCTTGCACGTGAACTTGAGCTTGATTACGCATGTTGCGCAATTGTTGTAAATTGGGCTGCTGGCCTTGATGGCGATCAGATCAGTATGAGTGAGATTGAGCGATTTGCTGAGAAAGGAATGCATCAGTTAGATAAATTGTTAAAAGTATTCATAAAGTAAGTGGTGTTTAAAAGCGGTTAATACATGAAAACCGCCGTCAGCTAACGTATAATTTGTTAACGCACAAACATAAATAACATCATGAATTTAAAACAGTTTTATAACATCGATCAGCAACAAATTAGCGTGAGTCGTGAACAGGCAAGTCTATTTGCTAAGTCCGTAGCTGGAGACTTTAATCCATTGCACGATATTAATGCCAAACGTTTTTGTGTTCCTGGTGATTTGTTGTTTGCAGTCGCTTTAACAGAGCTGGGTGTTAGTCAGTCTATGCGCTTTGATTTTGAAAGTATGGTGACGGAACAATCAGTTGTAAAACTGCCAGAGCAGTTATCAGCAGAGTTCAGTTTGCGTGACCAAAACGACAAGTCGATGATGACGATTCATAGTTCTGGTTCTAGCAGTAAAGATGAAAAATTTATCTCAAGCCTTATTGAGAAGTACGTACAGTTTTCAGGACGGACTTTCCCAGAAATACTGATTGACTTGATGCAAAAGAACGATGTAATGATTAATCCAGCAAGACCGTTGATTATTTATAAAAACATGGTGATTGAGATTGAACAATTTGCAGGTGGTGAATTGTTGCTTGAGTTTTCTTCAGCCTCTATGGAAGTCAATGGTAAAAAAGGTAGCGTAAAGCTTGAGTTTGATTTATTTGTTGATGGACAAAAAATTGGGCACGGTACCAAAGATATGGTGGTGTCAGGCTTAAGGCCATTTGAGCAAGCGGCTATAGATACGATAGTGTCTGATTACAATGCAACTAAGAAAGCCTACTCAGCCTAGTTTTCGTTTAGCGGTACCGTTATATCGCTAGATTTGTTTTCTACAGCGTTAACACTGGGTTGTTCATCTATTAAGTCGGTAGTGGAAACAGGCGCTTCGGGCGAGTCAATTTTTTCTACGATAGTTAATACCCCAAACCGTGGATGGTCAAAATAATGGGAATCGCTTGTTTTAATCCGTCTAGTTTCTTTTAACCGGTAGAGAGTAGCAGGTTCAATAGTATTGTTAGCAAAGTAGTCATCATTGTAAGTGCTTGGAACCATCTCACTTAATTGCAAATCAAGGTCTAAATGTAAGTATCTTTTACGGTGAAAGGTGATGCTGCCTTCAAGCTGAATTGTGCCAGCTTGCTGTACGATTTGGATAGCTTGTAAGGGATCGTTTTTTTCTAAGGGTTGAATCCAGCCACCGTGTGCGATGGGTGAATAAGAAGAGAGCTTTTTCAACCGATTGGCAACACCGTGTAGTTGCTGCTGATTGATGTTAAGCGGGCTGAAGGCTTTCTTGTCAGATAGGGGATCTAATTCAAGAGCTTCAATAGGCATTTGAAACGGTTCTTTTTTCCATGCCTCTAAGGCGTGGTTACCGAGAGGCTTGTTCTCAAAAACAATATACTCAACACTGTACCAATCAGTTTCATTGTTAGCGTTGTTTTCGGCATAAGCCGTAGAGTTAATGAGTAGTGTAAATAGAAGGATTGGGAAAAGTTTTATCAACATGAGGTTAGTGTTCGCTCAGGGCTAATGAATTTAATAGATTAAGTATAAACTCAACTTTCAGTTCAGTGCTATCAAGTTTTTTTGTAAAGCGTAGTTTTTGCGGTCCTTCAAGTTTGAAAACCTGTGGTTGAGTTTGAATCAGTTCAATGATTTTTGCGGCATCAATACGGGGTTCGTTTGAAAATAAGATGAGGCCAGCTGATTTACCCACACTGATTTTTTCAATACCAAGTTTGCTCGCTTGTTGTTTTATCTCGCTGACGCCAAATAAACACTTTGTACTGTCGGGCAGTAAGCCAAAGCGATCAATCATTTCGATTTGTAAGTCGCGCAGTTCATCCGTGTTTTCAGTACTAGCAATACGCTTATATAGTACAAGTCGGGTGTGCACATCTGGCAGGTAGTCGTCAGGTATTAAAGCGCTTTCATGCAGGTCAATTTCTGGGCCGGTATCAATACGTTGTTCAAGTTCCGGCTGCTTGCCAGATTTAATAGCGGCAACCGCATTGTCGAGTAACTCCGTATAAAGGGTGAAGCCAATTTCTTGAATCTCACCGCTTTGATTGTCGCCTAATAATTCGCCTGCACCGCGAATCTCCATATCGTGAGTGGACAGGCTGAATCCCGCGCCTAAATCAGCGCTGTGTTGGATCGCATCAATACGCTTTTTGGCGTCCTTGGTCATTACACCGTCTGGCGGCACAATCATGTAAGCGTATGCTCGATGATGTGAGCGACCCACGCGGCCGCGCAATTGATGAAGTTGCGACAAGCCTAGTTTATCTGCACGGTTAATGATGATGGTATTTGCATTCGGTAAATCAATACCGTTTTCGATAATGGTGGTCGATACTAATATATTGAAACGGTTATGGTAGAAATCCAGCATGATGTGTTCAAGTTCGCTTTCGCGCATTTGTCCATGTGCTTTTTGAATGTGTGCATCAGGCATCAATTCTTCTAACTCAAGAATGAGGCGATCCATGCTTGCAATGTCATTATGCAGGACAAACAACTGACCACCACGTCGTAATTCACGCTGACAGGCTTCTTGAATGAGGCTGCTATTCCACTCTGATACGAACGTTTCAATAGCGTGTCGATTAGGCGGCGGTGTCGCAATAATGGAAATATCCCGTAAACCGGACATGGCTTGATTCAATGTGCGTGGAATAGGGGTCGCTGTAAGCGTGAGCATATCAACTTCTGAGCGCATGGATTTAAAATGCTCTTTATGGCGCACCCCAAAGCGTTGTTCCTCGTCAATAATTACAAGGCCCAAGTTTTTATAGGTTAGCGATTTTTGCAAGAGCTTATGCGTACCGATAAGAATATCCACCTTACCTTCAGCGGTATCGGCAATAATTTGGTTCTGTTTTTTTGTGCTGACAAAACGGGATAAAACTTCAACGCGAATGGGCCAATCGGCAAAGCGATCTGAGAAATTTTGGTAGTGTTGCTGCGCGAGTAGTGTGGTGGGTACTAAAATGGCGGTTTGATAATGATTGCTCGCCGCAATAAATGCTGCGCGCATGGCTACCTCGGTTTTCCCAAAGCCCACATCGCCACAAACGACACGATCCATAGGCTTAGCAAGGCTCATGTCATGTAAGGTTTGTTCAATGGTAGTAGCTTGGTCTTCTGTTTCTTCGAAGGGGAATGCGCGTGCGAAAGCATCATAGTCGGTTGACTCAACAACCATCGGTCGACCAGGTTTGGCTGCGCGCCTGGCGTGAATATCCAAGAGTTCGGCGGCGACGTCACGTGCGCGTTTAAGTGCTTTTTTTCGTGCTTTTTCCCATTGCTCGCTACCCAGTCTGTGTAATGGAGCAGAGTCGCCTTGCGTGCCCATGTAGCGGCCAATAAGGTTTAGAGACGAAACAGGTACGTAAAGTTTGTCGTTATTGGCGTACTCTAACGTTAGGAATTCGGTTTCAATACTATCGACAACGATATGTTTCAGGCCAATATAGCGCCCAACGCCGTGCTCCTGATGAACAACGGGTGAGCCAATTTCAAGTTCTGCAAGGCTGTTGAAAATATTTTCAAGCCGTTTGCTGGATGAGGAGCGCCTGCGTCTACGTTGTTGCGCACGTGTGCCAAAGAGGTTGTTTTCGGTGATAAGCGAATGCGATGGTAGGCTAAGACCTTCGTCGATAGGTGCAACGGTAATGCAAATATCATTATCGTCATGAACAAACTGTGTCCAGCCTTCGACTAATGTGGGTCGAATGTGCAGCTTTTGCAATTGTAAAAGCATCGATTCACGGTGCCCGGCAGATTCAGCAACAAATAAGGTTTTGTGCTCAGGTTGGTCTAACAGTTGAAACAAGGGGTGCTCAGCATCACTTTTTTGGCTATTAATAAGCGCTGTTTTATTGAGCTCATCGATGGTGCTACTCAGTGATACGGATGGGTGGTTTGAAAGCTGGCTTTTAAAGCTATCTACGTCATGGAAAAGTAACTCAGGGCGTAGAGCAGGACGGTCAATATCGCATTGCCTATGGGTAAAACGTTCGATAACTTGACTGGCGAATGTATTTGCAGCGGTGAGAATGTCGCCATGTAACACCAATGTGGCTTTTGGGATGTAGTCGAAAAATGATTCGGTATGATCAACAAATAGTGGCAAATAGTTTTCGATACCGCTGGGGATGTTTCCCTTAGAAACCTGCTGATATATGGTGTTTTTATCTGAAACGTTAGGAAAGAGTTCTCTAAATTTTTGACGAAAAAGCTGAATGCTTTCGTTGTTAATAGGGAACTCACGCGCAGGGAATAGTTGAATGGCATCAACTTTATCGATAGAGCGCTGTGTTTCGGTATCAAATGTTCGGATGGACTCTACTTCATCATCGAATAAATCGATTCGGTACGGTTTTTTACTGCCCATAGGGAACATATCAAAAATAGCCCCACGAACAGAATACTCGCCGTGTTCTTGAACAGAGTGTACGTTTTGATAACCTAAAGTATCTAAATTTAAGCGAGTTTTATCTATGTTGAGTGTGTCACCAACAGTGAGAGAAAAACACTGGCTTAATAGTTGATCCCTAGGCGCTAAACGTTGTAATAAACAGGCAACCGTTATGATTAATATGCCTGTGTTTAAGTTTTTAAGGTTATACAGCGTGGTGAGCCGTTCAGAAATAATCTCGCCCAATGGCGAAAAGCTGTCATAAGGCAAAACTTCCCAATCGGGGAAGTAAGTAACGGGGAGTTCGTCACTTAGAAAAAAAGGGATTTCTCGTTCTAAGCGCAGTGCGGATTGTGTATCTGCGCAAACTACAATAAGGAGTTGTTCAGATTCAACAGCAGCATGCGCTATGTTTAAAGCATCTGCGCAGCCTTTAAAATCTCCCCAAGGGATCGTTTGGTTTTTATTCTTGGGAAGTTGGAGTGCTGAGATGGGCATGCGTCAATTTGTAGTCGTAATCAATACGTTATTTTCTCATAAACAGGTAACGATGTACTTTAGTTTGCAGAAATAAAAAAGGCCTGACAAAACTCGTCAGGCCTTTTATTGCAAATAGGTATTAACGTTAGTTTGGTTTAACCGTCGAAAGGCCTAATACGTGCCATGTCTGCATGCCGCCGCGGTACCACTTAAGTTTTTCAGCGGGGTAGCCTAATTTTAGCAATGAGTAGATGTTTCTAGGTGATTGACCACACCACATACCATTACAAAAAAGAACTAATGTTTTAGCGTTGCTGAAATCCCATACGTCATCATCATAACTCGCACCAAATTCATCCACTACGATTAATTCAATATCAAGATCGGTAGCACCTTTTTTAGCGTCAAGTTTTACCCAAGGAATGTTAACTGCGCCTGCAATAGTGCCGCGCTCTACCCAATCAGGTGTGCGAGAATCAATCACCATTAGGTTTTCATCGGAGCCTAATTTTTTAAGGTATTCCATTAGTTCAAGTTCACCAATGGTTTCAACACCGGGGGCTAAAGAAATTGGGCGAATACAGAATGGTGGGCAGTTGCGCGATGTTTTTGCGTAATTAGAATCGATCGTATTTTTTGTGTCTTGGTTACGTTCGATAGTTACTTTTTTGCTGTTGTGTAGAACCTCAATGCTGCCAACAGTGGGTGTGATCTTTACTTTTCTTTCAGCGTTTGCGCTGAAATGGATAAGTGCTGTTAGCGCAATTAGAGCAACAGAGAGTGTTTTTATGGTTTTCATTTGTTCTCCAATATGTAGGTTAACAACCCTAAAGTCAAATTAGTTATAAGGTTATTACTTATTTTAAGGCTTTTCCCTGTTGATTGCAAAAAAGGGCGTGATTAGGGGGCTTTTTGGGGCTTGTTAACAACACTATGAATAACAAGGTGATGTTCAAAATAAACAGAAAACTTTGAAAAATTCCAACGAGTAATGGGTGGTTCACCAACGGTAGGGTACGTTTTAGTGGGTTCACCAAAGTGTGCTTTAACTTGTTCCATAGACTGGCCGTTGGTGGGGCGTAACAAGCCCATTTCATTGTTAGTGGGTTCTTTATTAATAACGTCAATCAAAAGAACATCAGCAAATGATGTTAGTGGTAGTAGGCAAAAAATGCAGGTGATAATGATTTTCTTGAATGGCATATCAATTTCCTTATGAGTAATGTCGCATGAATATATCATCGATAGGCAATACAATGATATTTCTCTACGCAGTAATAGAGGTTAAAAGCAGGAATGTATGATCTAATTCGCACCTATGTTTAAACCACTCGAAATTTTTATTGGTCTTCGGTACACCCGGGCAAAGCAACGCTCAGGTTTCATATCGTTTATCAGCATGACATCTATGCTCGGTATTGCTTTAGGTGTTATGGCGCTTATTACAGTGTTGTCCGTGATGAACGGCTTCGAGGCGCAGTTGCGTGAAAAGATATTAGGGATGGCATCGCACGTTACCGTTTCAGAATCCCAAAACGCTTTACGTAATTGGCGTGAATTAGGTGATACTTTTGATGCAGCAGAAGGCGTGGTCGGTTGGGCTCCTTTTGTTAAAGCAGAAGTGATGCTGAGCGCTAATCAGCGTGTGAGTGGTAGCTTGTTACGAGGCGTGTTGCCTGAAAAAGAAGGTGCTGTATCAGACATTGCCGATAAAATGGTCAGCGGCCATTTGGCACAATTAAAAGCCAAAGGATTTGGTATTGTTTTGGGCGCAGAGCTCGCGCGTTTTTTACGTGTAGGAGTGGGTGATAAGGTAACGGTTATTACGCCGCAAGTAACGCCTACACCCGCAGGTATTTTGCCAAGGCTTCGTCGTTTTACAGTAACGGGTTTATTCGAAGTGGGTATGTATGAATATGACCGTAATTTAGCGTTGATTCACCTCGATGATGGGTCTAAATTAATGCGATTGAATAACGGTGTGTCAGGCATTCGAATTAAGTTAGATGATATGTTTGAAGCGCCTTATGTGACGCGTGATATTGCAAAAAACTTAACGCCTAATTACACCATCTCTAATTGGACGATGGAGCATAGTAATTTCTTCAAAGCGATTAAAACAGAAAAACGGGTGATGTTTATTATCTTAATGCTGATTGTTGCTGTTGCCGCGTTTAATATTGTATCCACATTGGTGATGGTGGTGACGAATAAACGTTCGGAGATTGCTATTTTACGGACGCTTGGTTTTACGCCACGTTCAGTGATGGGTGTATTTATGGTTCAAGGCACATTAATTGGTTTGATTGGCACAATTGTCGGCGTTATTGCAGGTGTTGCTCTAGCACTTAATGTAGAAGCTATCGTGCCAGCGATTGAACGCTTTTTCCAAGTGCAGTTTTTGCCGGCAGACATTTATTATATAAGTGACTTGCCTTCTAAATTGGTATGGTCAGATGTAACGACCATTGCCAGCTATTCATTTATTTTATCGTTAATTTCAACCATCTATCCTGCTTGGCAGGCATCGCAAGTTAATCCGGCGGAGGCATTGCGCTATGAGTGATGTCTTGTTGAGTTGCCAAAGGTTAACAAAAACGTTTGGTGAAAAGGACCTCGTTGTTCCTGTACTGAAAGGCATTGATTTGTCGCTTAATCAAGGTGACCGTTTAGCGATTATGGGTACGTCAGGTTCTGGTAAGAGTACTTTGCTGCATTTGTTAGGTGGTTTAGATCAGCCTACTTCTGGAACGGTGATGATGGCAGGGCAAGATTTAAGTAAATTAAGTGAAGTGAAGCGGTCTTCTCTGAGGAATAAAAATCTTGGGTTTGTTTATCAATTTCATCACTTATTAGGCGAGTTTAGCGCGTTAGAAAACGTTGCTATGCCATTATTAATTGGCGGGGAATCGGTGGAGTCAGCGCATGAGAAGTCTTTTCAAATATTAAAGAAAGTGGGTTTGGAAAGTAGAGTAGAGCACCGGTTTGGCGAACTATCAGGCGGCGAGCGTCAACGGGTTGCTATTGCCCGTGCGTTGGTGACAAAGCCAGCCTGTATATTGGCGGATGAACCTACGGGTAATTTAGACAGGAAAACGGCTGAGCAAATTTATGAATTGATGTTGGAGTTGAACCAGAGCTTTAATATCAGTTTGTTACTCGTGACGCATGATAGTCAATTAGCAAACAAAATGGATAAAGTTATAACGTTGGAAGATGGTTTACTGACGAGCTGACCATTTTCTAACCACGATCCACCGCCAAACACCTCGCGCGAGGGCATAACCCAAAGCAGCTGAGGTCGTTCCGAGCACAAAGCAACCCAGTAAAAATGGTTTCCAGCTTGTTCCAAGGGTACTCATTAGTGCGTCAATCGAAAATTCAAAATCTTGAGCGCTGGGAGGAGTATCCATTAACGTAGCGCCAACCCAATAAGCAGCATAAAACATAGGTGGCATGGTGATCGGGTTAGTGATCCAAACAGTGGCAACGGAAACGGGCATATTGACGTGAAAAACAATGGCTGCTGCTGCGGCAATAATCATTTGAGTGGGGAGCGGTATAAAGGCAATAAAGAGGCCCACGGCAAGAGCTCCTGAAAAGGAGCGGCGATTAAGGTGCCATAAATTAGGGTTGTGTAGAAGGTCACCAAATACTTTTAGATGTTTGTGTTCCTTGATTGTTTTACTATCAGGAAAGTATTTTTTAATAATTCTTTTTGGCATACCAATCAGTTTAAAATTATGTCTACAAAGTATAAGGCCGAGTTAAAGGAATGACTCGATTAACGGCAACTTTAATCTAAGTGTAGCAGAGCATGGATGCGGCAAAATGACTAATTTTCAAAAAATCACATTGTTCTTTTGTGCGGGTATTTTGTCGGTGCAGCTTTTAACGAGCTTGCCAACTATTGCGAATATGTTTTTTATATTTTGCTTTGCACTGGCTGTTTTTAAGTGGGCACGTAGCCTGAGTTGCTTTTTGCTGGGTTTTGTTTGGGTTGCTACTTACGCAATGTCGATTGAGAGTCATCAACTGCCAGAAATTTTAGAGGGCGAAGAGGTTCTTGTTGTTGGTGAGGTGGTCAACTTGCCCGTACAAGACGTTCGTTCCACGAGATTTCTTTTACGTGTCGGAACAGTTGAGTCATCGGATCATGATATTACCTTTCCAAGTATTATTAAGTTGAGCTGGTATGGGCGCGGTCATGAACTTAAGTCTGGCGAGCGGTGGCGCTTAAAAGTCAAATTAAAAAGACGACATGGCTTAGTAAATCCGCATGGGTTTGATTATGAGAAATGGCTTTTCCAGCAAAAAATTGGTGCGACGGGATATGTTCGAAAAAGTGAAGATAATAAGCGTTTAGAGGCGTCTGACAAGGTTTCAGTATCTTACTGGCGCGAGCATTTAAGGAGTTATTTGAACGTAGGATTAGCAGGGAGTCAGCATTTAGGGGTTGTTAAAGCTTTGGTGCTGGGAGATAGGAGTGGTATTAACGATAAGCAGTGGGAAGTGTTTCGTCAAACTGGTACATCGCACTTAATTGCTATTTCTGGTCTGCATATAGGTTTAATTAGCGCATTGGTGTTTGGCTTGGTTCGGTGGCTTAGTCTCCGATGTCTACCTATCAGGCATAAGGCTGGGCAATGTGCATTAGTGATAAGCTTAATCGCCGCCTTTTTGTACGCGGCTCTTGCTGGGTTTTCAGTGCCTACGCAACGCGCCTTGATCATGTTGTCTGTTGTGTTGGCGGCCGCTTTCTGGCGACGGCATTACACGCCGTTTCACGTTATTTCAGTTGCACTGTTTGGTGTGTTGCTGATTGATCCTTTGGCGCCGTTATCAGCAGGATTCTGGCTATCTTTTGCAGCGGTTGCTGTTATTTTGTATGGCGTGGTGGGACGCCTATCGAGAGCAGGCGCCGTAAGACAATTAATGGCAATCCAGTGGTGGGTTGCTATTGGATTGATGCCGCTAGTGCTGCTTTTCTTTGGGCAGGTATCGTTGATTGCTCCTCTTGCGAATATGTTAGCGGTGCCGTTGGTAAGTTTTTTGATTGTGCCTTTGTTGTTTGCTGCGCTGTTGTTATCGATGCTAAGTGAAACGTTAAGTGTTGTGGTATTAAGGTTAGCTAACAAGCTGATTGACTATATGTGGCAGTTTTTAGAGATGTTATCGGGCATAGAACTATCCTCGTTATCACTTTCTGGTGTATCGGTGTTAGCGTGCTTTATCGCTGTGGTAGGTGTTGTTTTCTTATTGTTGCCAAAAGGTTTTATTCCTAAACCATTAGCCTGCCTTCTCTTTATTCCACTCTTGTTTCCAATGAAAGTAGGTAAGCTCAGTGATGGTGAGTTTAAGCTAGTACTGCTTGATGTAGGCCAAGGTTTGTCTGCGGTTATTCATACGTCAAATCACACCTTGGTTTTTGATACTGGTGCAAAGTACAGCGAAAAAAGCGATCTTGCGTCGACGGTTGTAATGCCCTATTTAAATGGGGAAGGAATTACCCAGATTGATACTTTGTTGATTAGTCATGGTGATAATGACCATGCGGGTGGCGCCAATACGCTATTAGCGTCATTCAAAGTAAACAGCTTGATGACCAGTGTGTCAGCGATGTTTGCCAAACATAAACCGATTGAGTGTAAATACGGAGTGGCATGGGTATGGGACGGTGTGGAGTTTGAAATTCTCAGCCCAAGTCAGTTTAACTTATTTGAAGGTAATAACGCCTCATGTGTTTTAAGAGTCAGCTCTATTAATGGCAGTGTGTTGTTGCCGGGGGATATTGAAAAGAGCATGGAGAGTTCGCTATTGCAATATAAGGCGAGTAGCTTGAAAGCAGACATATTGATTGCACCTCATCATGGCAGTAAAACCTCGTCAACGAGTGCATTTATTGGAGCTGTTAGTCCTCGTTATGTATTGTTTCCTGTGGGGTATAAAAATCGTTTCAAGTTTCCTAGCAAACTCATTGTTGAGCGATATAGTAAGCGAGGGATTCAGAGTTATGATACTGCTAGCGGTGGGGCATTAACGGTTGACTTTTTAAAAGACAAGCAGCTAAGCATTGATAGCTATCGGCAAACGCATCCTAAATTTTGGAGTTGGAAATAGTTAAATTAAAAGATGCTAATGGGCTGTTTATTTGCTGAATTTATGGCGTAGGTATTGAATTGCTGTTTTAACAAGCTGCGAGGGTGCTTAGCGTTTAAAAATACAGTAATATGGAGGAATTATTTGATTATCTAAATATAGAGGCTGTTGTGCTTGAAATTTTAATATCGGGTGGTTGGTTGATGATCCCCATTGTCGTATGTTCTATCATTTCCTTGGCGGTTATTGGCGAACGGTTTTGGTCGTTAAGTAGTGAGAAAATCATCCCGAAGGAGCTACTTTCATCTGTTTGGAAATTGCATAAGGCGGGCCAGTTAGATAAAAATAAACTGCAAACATTATCACTGAGCTCTCCATTAGGCCGAGTGTTGGCTGCTGGTATTGCTAACCAATCTCATGGTCGTGAGATTATGAAAGAAAGTATTGAAGAGTCTGGACGTCAAGTGGTTCATGAGCTTGAAAAATATTTGAATACATTGGGAACCATCGCATCAATAACGCCGTTGCTAGGTCTGTTAGGTACAGTTATTGGGATGATTTACGTATTTGCGGCTATTACAGATCATGGTACAGGTGACCCTGCTGTGCTTGCCGAAGGCATTTCTCAAGCATTAATTACAACGGCATCAGGGCTGTCTGTTGCGATCCCTTCTCTTATGTTTTATCGCTACTTCAGAGGTAAGGTGGATGAGTTGGTCATCAAAATGGAAGATGAGGCGCTTAAAATGGTCGAAATGATGCACGGAGAGCGTGAGTAGCCCGATGAATTTCAAGTCAAAAAAGAATGAAGAGCTTGACCTGAATTTAACCCCCTTGATTGATGTGGTCTTTTTGTTATTGATTTTTTTTATGGTTACCACAACGTTTGATAGAGAAACACAATTAAAAATTGAGTTGCCGCAAGCCGCGGGCGAGCAAAGAAAAGCGGAAAAGTCATTGGAAGTGAGTATTGACTCAAAAAGCCGTTTTTTCATTAATCAAAAAGAAATCGTTAATTCTGGTTTAGAAACAGTTAAAAAGGCGTTGAAACAGGCCGCTGGCGATGAAAAAAGTCCACCATTGTTGATCAGTGCAGATGGGCAAGCTACTCATCAGTCAGTTATTACGGTGTTAGATGCAGCTGGTCAGTTGGGTTTTGTCAATATTACGTTTGCGGCAAACCAACCAAAATCAAAGAAGTAGACCAGTTTTCTAATGAGTCATAAAACGAGTCGCTTTTTCGATAGTATGTGGTATGGGCAAAGGCCGGTTGCTTTGTTGTTTGTGCCGCTGTCTTGGTTGTTTTCACTGGTTACAAAGTTACGTTACTTTTTATATAAAAAGGGCTGGCTCAAATCAACGCGTTTATCTGTTCCGGTTGTAATTGTAGGGAATATTACGGTCGGTGGAACAGGTAAAACCCCTGTTGTTATATGGGTAGCAGAGCTGCTTAAATCAGCGGGTTATTCCCCGGGCGTTATTAGTCGAGGTTATGGTGGTATTGCGTCAAGTTGGCCACAGCAAGTCAGAGAAGACAGCGACTCACGAGTGGTTGGTGATGAAGCTAAAATCCTTGCGCGGCGAACGGCTTGCCCAGTTGCCGTCGGCCCGAACCGTGCTGAAAGTGCGCAAGCCCTGATTGATCATCACCAGTGCGATATTATTATTTCAGATGATGGGCTGCAACATTACGCATTACAGCGTGATATTGAAATTGCCTTAGTCGATGGGGAGCGTCGTTATGGCAACCGTTACTTATTGCCCGCAGGGCCGTTACGAGAACCAGAGAAACGTTTGAAGACAGTTGATTTTGTTATTTGTAATGGTTTGGCAAATACTGATGAGTATCCTTTGAAAGTTGAGGGCGGGGAAGCTGTTAACTTGCTGGACGAAACTAATAGGTTGCCGTTAGAAAGTTTTAACGGAAAGTCTTGTCATGCTATTGCTGGTTTAGGAAACCCGTCTCGATTTTTTTCACACTTAAAGAAATACAAATTGTCTTTTGAATCACATATTTTTCCTGATCATTTTAAATACACAGAAAAAGATATAAACTTTGATGACGACAAATCGATTTTGATGACCGAGAAAGATGCGGTTAAATGTACCGTTATTGCCAATGAGAAGCATTGGTACGTACCCATAAGGGCGCAGCTAACGCAAAAGTTTGGTTTAACACTACTATCATTGATAAAAGAGAAAACAAATGGATAAGAAACTACTGGATATATTGGCTTGCCCCTCTTGCAAATCAAGTTTGAAATATTTAAAGGAAGAGCAAGAGTTGGTGTGTGTGCCGTGTAAATTGGCGTATGCAGTACGAGACGATATTCCTATTATGCTAATCGATGAAGCAAGAACAATAAGTGCCGATGAGGCTGACGAGCTGCGATAGAGCATGAGTAATACGTTCAAAGTTGTTATTCCTGCTCGTTACGCGTCATCACGTTTACCGGGCAAGCCCTTGCTTAAAATTGCAGGCAAAGAAATGATCTTGCATGTATGTGAAAAGGCAGCTCAGGCAGGGGCGGAAGAGGTTGTTGTTGCAACGGATGATGAGCGTATTTTAAATTGTGTAAAACGCGCAGGGTTCAATGCGGTAATGACATTGGAGTCACATACAAGCGGTACTGAACGTCTCACGGAGGTCGCGAATAAACTCGATTGGGCTGATGGGACAGTTATTGTTAATTGCCAAGGCGACGAGCCATTGATACCGCCTGAATTGATTAAAAAGGCGGCAACAGCATTAATGGAGCAAAATATTGCTCAAGTGGCCAGCTTGTGTGCGCCGATTCATAGCACTGAAGAAGTTTTTAACCCGAATGCGGTTAAGGTCGTTCGGGATGCGCAAGATTATGCCTTGTATTTTAGTCGTGCTGGCATTCCTTGGGACCGTGACGCATTTCCAGAAAAACCAGCAAGGCAACAGGTTCAGTATTTTAGACATATCGGGATTTATAGCTACACAGCTGAGTTTTTAAGGCGCTACATTACGTGGCCAGCCTGTGCGCTTGAAGAAATAGAATCATTAGAGCAACTGCGTATACTTTTCCAAGGTGAGCGCATTTTAGTTCCAGCAGTTGACCAAGTCCCCGAAGCGGGTGTGGATACGCAATCTGATTTAGATAGAATTAATCGATTATTAAGCTAACGTGAGTTGGAGAAGGTGTTTTTATACGTCCATAGCTTCAGGCTTTCCAAATGCCTGACCTTGTACGTAGTTAACGCCAATACCTCGTAACTTTTCAGCGATAGCATCATTCTCAACAAACTCAGCAATGGTTTTTTTACCCATTAGGTGTGCTATCTCGTTAATAGAAGAGACCATAGCTGCATCGATAGGGTTGTTGACGATATCTTTAACGAAGCGCCCATCTATTTTCACATAATCAACGGGTATATTTTGCAGATAACCATAAGACGATAAACCGCTACCGAAACCGTCTAAAGCAAAGCTACAGCCTATTTCTTTAAGACTTTTTATGAACTCAAACGCTTGCTGCATGTTATTCATAGCGGCAGTTTCAGTTATTTCGAAACAGATATGGTTAGGAGGCACGGCAAATGTTTCCAAACTTTCTTTAATGCAAGCGAGTACTTCTTTAGAACCAATGGATTGCCCCGATAAATTGATAGCAATAATACCTTGTTTGTTGAGCAGGCCGTCCTTGTAAGCTTCGCAAACTTTTCGAACAACATGGCAGTCGATGGTGTGAATCAAATTGTACCGCTCTGTGGCAGGTAGAAAAGCACCTGGAGTGCAACTTTGTGTGTAATACAACGGTGTATTATAATGAACGCATGGGTATAGGGGAAGACGAGCTCGTAAGTAACTTATTGAAATATATACAACTATGAACAATAATAAACAAATAAAAGTACTTTTCATTTGTATGGGTAATATTTGTCGATCACCGACAGCGCATGGCATCTTTCGTCAAATGATTTCGGACAAAAATTTATCTAACCAAATTGAAGTGGATTCAGCAGGAACCCATGCTTACCATGTGGGTAATCCTCCCGACAGACGTTCTATGCAAGCCGCAATATCTAGAGGTATTGATCTAAGTGACTTAACGGCTCGTCAGCTTGATGATTATGACTTTGAAGAATTTGATTACTTGTTGGTTGCGGACGAGGATAATTTTCATTTAACTCGGGAAGAATGCCCGATTGAGCATAGGCACAAAATTAAATATATGTTGGATTTCGCTACACGCAGTGCAGTTAAAGAAGTGCCGGACCCATATTATGGCCAAGGAAATGGTTTTGAACGTGTGTTAGATCTTCTAGAAGATGCGTGCGAAGGACTATTAACAGAAGTTGAGAAGAAGCTAACGTCTTAGCTTTGATTTAAGACCAGTTGTAAAACAAATTTGCTGCCAAAGTAGGCAAGCATCAACGAGAAGTAACCACCATAGGTCCACTTTACAGCCTTTTGACCGCGCCAGCCCAGTGAGTGCCTCCCCCAAAGTAAGGTGGCAAATACAAGCCAAGCTAGAATTGATAAGACGGTTTTGTGAGCAATATGCTGTGCAAAGATGTCATCAAGGAAAATAAAGCCTGTGGCTAGAGCAAGGGTTAATAAGGCGAGGCCTACGGATAATACTCGAAACAATAAGGTTTCCATCAGTTGAAGTGATGGCAAGCGACCTATAAAACGACCTGGGTGGCGGTCATGTAGCTGCTTTTCTTGAATGGATACAAAGATGGCTTGAAACGCGGCAACACTTAATAGGCTATACGACACAATAGATAAAATAATATGCACCTGTAATGCGCTATCTAAGTTGACGTTAGTTGTGGCGGGAATGCTGTTACCTATATTGAGTAAGACGGCAATGGCAGAAAAAGGAAAAACAATAATGGCCAACGTTTCAACAGGTTGGCTAAAAGCAGTTGCTATAAATAAAAGGCTGATAACAAGAAAGACCAAAGAAAGCATACTGAAAAAATCATTAGCAATCATTTGGTTAATATTGTAGCTGTGTAATACAAGCAATGTGTGCATGAACGCCGCAGCTAAAGCGCTTGCAAGCACGAGTTGCCGTTGTTTGTTAACGATAGTGTTATTAAGCATATTGACAGCAACAAGCCCCGCGCCACTGACGTACAAGATGGCAGTTATTATGGTTAGGCTGTTAAAAAGGCTGTCAGAAAAAAGCATAGGCATAGTGTGTCATAAACGTGTTCTTGGTAGAAGAATATATTGAGTAAACAGTCGATGAATGTTAATTCACCTTTTAAGTTTTAAAAATCAACTGCAGAACAATTAAAGACGTGCGAAAATACGCCGATATTTTATAAGAGTAATGACTATGTTCGACAATTTAACGGATCGCTTAAATGCCACCTTCAAACGGATTAGAGGGCAGGGGCGTTTAACAGAAGACAATATTAAAGAAACAATGCGCGAGGTTCGGATGGCCTTGCTGGAAGCTGATGTTGCGTTGTCTGTTGTAAAAGAATTTACAGAGGTTGTTAAAGAAAGAGCATTAGGGCAAGAGGTGATGCAAAGCCTGTCACCAGGCCAGGCGATGCTCAAAATTGTTAATGACCAATTAGTTAAAACAATGGGTGTGGCGAATGAGTCTTTGGATTTATCGGCTGCGCCGCCGGTTGTTATTCTTATGGCGGGTTTGCAAGGCTCGGGTAAAACCACAACAGTGGCCAAGCTGTCACGTTTATTAATTGAGCGAGAAAAAAAATCGGTCATGGTGGTGAGTGCCGACGTTTATCGTCCAGCAGCGATAGAGCAGCTCCAAACATTAGCGGCTGAAGTAGGTGCTAACTTTTTCCCCAGTTCTACCGATCAAAAGCCCGTTAGTATTGTAAAAAATGCAATAGCAGAAGCGACGAAACAGTTTAGCGATGTGCTGATTGTTGATACTGCGGGTCGTTTGCATGTGGATGATGAAATGATGAATGAAATTCGTCAAATTCATAGCGCAGCAAACCCTGCTGAAACATTGTTTGTTGTTGATAGTATGACCGGTCAAGACGCGGCGAACACAGCAAAAGCATTTAACGACGTGTTGCCCTTAACGGGTGTGGTCTTAACAAAAACAGACGGTGATGCACGAGGCGGCGCGGCGCTATCTATCCGTCAGATCACGGGCAAGCCGATTAAGTTTATGGGTGTTGGTGAAAAAACCGATGCGCTAGAACCTTTCCACCCAGATCGTGTGGCATCACGCTTACTGGGTATGGGTGATGCACTCAGTTTAGTTGAAGAAATTGAGCGAAATGTTGATAAGGACAAGGCAGCGAAGCTTGCCAAAAAAATTCAAAAAGGCAAAGGCTTTGATCTCAGTGATTACCGAGATCAGTTGGACCAAATGATGCAGATGGGTGGTATGAGTGCGATGATGGATAAAATTCCAGGCATGTCAAATGTGCCGCAAAATGTTAAAAGCCAAGTGAGTGATAAAGATTTTGTCAGACAGATTGCGTTGATTAACTCAATGACGCAGAAAGAAAGGGTGTTTCCAAACCTTATTAATGGCTCAAGAAGAAAGCGGATTGCCGCTGGTGCGGGCATGCAGGTTCAGGACGTTAATAAGCTGATGAAGCAGTTTAAGCAAGCTCAAAAGATGATGAAAAAAGTATCGAAGGGCGGTATGGCAAAAATGATGCGCGGCTTAAAAGGGCAGCTTGGTCAGGGCCAAGGTTTCCCTTTTCAGTAGTAGAGCGAAGGCAGAGTGTTAATTAATTGTCGACAGAATGCTAAAAAAACTTCACCAAATCAAATAATTCGCGTAAAATTCACGAGTTAACTGGTTAAGATTTACAAAAACAGAATTTAAGGAAAACTAATGGTAAAGATACGTCTTTCAAGAACAGGTGCAAAAAAACGCCCTTTCTATCACGTTGTAGTTGCAGATAGTCGCAGAAGTCGCGATGGTCGTTATATCGAAAGAGTGGGTTATTTCAACCCAAGAGCAACTGGCGGAGAAGTTCGCTTAACGCTTGATAACGCTCGTATTGATCACTGGGTGACTCAAGGCGCGCAAACAACAGAACGTGTTAATAAGCTTATTAAAGAGGCTGCTAAAGCTGCAGCTTAAAGCTGCAGCTTAAAGGTGTCTGACGCACGTTTTTTAGGCCCAGATAAAGAAGAGAATGCTTGGCTTAAAGTTGGAAATATATCGGGTGTATTTGGTGTTAAAGGTTGGCTGAAAATTTATGCTAACACCGATAAAAAAGAAAATATATTGGCTTACAAACCTTGGTATGTAGAACGTAACAAGGTTCGTAAAGAGGTAAAAGTAAAAGCCGGAAAGCCTCATGGTAAAACGGTCATCGCCTTGTTAGAAGGGGTCGATGATAGAAATGAGGCGGAGAAGTGGGTTGGAAGTGATATTTATATATCATCTGATCAGCTCCCTACATTAAGGAAGGACGAGTATTACTGGTCTGATTTAATTGGCTTGAACGTGGTAACTGTGGCAGGTGAAGAGTTTGGTGTTATCAAGCAAATGCTCGAAACAGGTGCTAACGACGTTATTGTTGTAGAGGGTGAGAGAGAAAGATTGATCCCTTTTGTACTGAATCAAGTGGTTAAAACCGTTGATTTAGACGGCCAACAAATGATTGTTGATTGGGATGCGGATTTTTAAAGAGCATGCGTTTTGATGTTATAACGCTATTTCCAGAGTTGCTTAAAGAAGCGGCGTCTATGGGCGTTGTCGGTAGAGCCATTAGCAACGATGTAGTGCAGTTGGAAACGTGGAATCCTCGTGATTTTACGGAAGATACTCACCGAACGGTGGATGACCGGCCTTTTGGTGGTGGTCCCGGCATGGTTATGAAGGTTGAGCCATTAAAAAAGGCTATCCAATCCGCAGTCAATGCGATTGATGAGCCGGCTAAGGTTATATATTTGAGTCCTCAAGGGCGAAGGTTAGATCAGCAAGGTGTTAACTATTTATCGCAGTTCTCACGATTAGTATTGCTTGCTGGGCGTTATGAAGGAATTGACGAACGATTGCTAGAGTCAGGTGTTGATGAAGAGTGGTCGATAGGTGATTTTGTATTAAGTGGTGGTGAGTTGCCGGCATTGGTTTTAATTGATGCGGTTTCAAGGACTCTACCTGACGTGTTGGGACATGCGTGTTCAGCGGCAGAAGACTCTTTTGTGAATGGTTTGCTAGACCATCCACATTACACGCGCCCGGATGTGTTAGGTGAGCAAGTGGTGCCAGACGTGTTATTGAGTGGCGATCATAAAAAAATAGCGGTTTGGCGAGAAAAACAAGCATTAGGTAAAACGTGGCAGAAACGTCCTGATTTACTGGAAAATAAAGAATTAAACCAGCAGCAAAAATTGTTGTTGGATGAATATAAAAAAGAGTTAAAAACTAAGGAATAAAAAATGAGTAATATAATTGCACAGATTGAAGCGGAACAAATGACGAATGAATTACCTGCCTTTAGTGCCGGTGATACTGTAGTTGTTAAAGTGAAAGTAAAAGAAGGAGAAACAGAGCGTATTCAGGCTTTTGAAGGTGTTGTGATTGCAAAACGCAACCGTGGCCTTAATTCAGCGTTTACAGTTCGTAAAATCTCTCACGGCGAAGGCGTTGAGCGTGTTTTCCAAACATACAGTAAGTTAATTGCAGGTGTTGAAGTGAAAAGACGTGGTTCTGTTAGACGTGCTAAGTTGTACTACTTGCGTGAGCTTCGTGGTAAAGCAGCTCGTATTAAAGAGAAGCTGTAAACTACACTACAGTCCAAATAAAAAAGGTCGGATAATCCGACCTTTTTTTATGCGTTATTTTCAAAATAAAAGGTAAAGACATCTATATTTTAATGACGTAGGGTGTACTTGAAAATATTAAAAAATTCACAAGAGAAGTTAAAAGGTAAAAGTTGAGCGATAGTGATGACATTCAGCTGTTTTTAGATGCTTTATGGGCCGAGTACGGGCTCAGTGATAATACAATTTTGGCATATCGAACAGACTTGAGCTTATTCGCTAAATGGATGAATGTTCGTCACAAGACATTGTTAGCTTGTGAATCGTCTGATATTTCGACTTATTTAGCGCACAGATTAGGCGAAGGAATTTCTGCTCGCTCGTCGGCTCGTTTCTTATCCAGCTTGAAACGTTTTTACGTCTACTTTGTAAGGGAAGGTAAAGTTGTAGAAGATCCTGCTGCCATGATAGAAGCGCCAAAACTGGGGCGGAGTTTACCCTCAACATTATCAGAAGCTGATGTGGAAAATTTATTAGATGCGCCTGATACAACGACGGCTATCGGTTATAGAGATAGAGCCATGTTGGAACTGTTATACGCCAGTGGTCTGAGGGTGAGCGAGTTGGTCGGGCTGAAGCTGACAGAAGTTAATTTCAGGCAGGGCTTGTTGAGAGTTACAGGCAAAGGCAATAAAGACCGGCTTGTTCCTATTGGAGAAGAAGCCTTAGTTTGGCTGCATGATTTTATTGAGTGTTGGCGATTAGATATATTAGGTAATAAAAAAACAGATTTTGTTTTTCCTACAGCTCGTGGTTCAGGAATGACGCGACAAGCATTTTGGTATCTTATAAAGCGTTATGCAATGAAAGCGGGTGTTAAAAAGGCTCTTTCGCCACACAGTTTACGGCATGCATTTGCGACACATTTGTTGAATCATGGGGCGGATTTACGAGTCGTTCAATTACTACTGGGACATAGCGATTTATCGACAACACAAATTTACACACACATCGCGAAAGAGCGTTTAAAAGATATGCATGAGAAGTTTCACCCTAGAGGGTAAAAAACTTGCGAGGGCTTGTATGTTTTTAACCTTTATCCGTGTCTAATAGTGTCAATACGAATGATTTAGGGATATCAATGAAAAGTTTTTTAGTAGGATTAGGCGTTTTTGTTATGTTTTTTGGCACAGTGCAGGCTGATGAAGCTTCAGTTGCTGAGGGACTATCGAAAGTTATTCCTAATGTAAAAAAGGAAAGTGTGTCTAAAACGCCGATTGATGGTTTGTATCAAGTGATTGTTGGTGCGCGGGTTATTTATGCTTCAAAAGATGGTCGCTATATTATTCAGGGTGAAATGGTCGACTTGAATAAGCGCGAGAATATGACGGAGCAAGCGCTAAAGTCAGCGCGTCAGTTAGAGTTAGCGAAAATCGATGAGAAAACGATGATTATCTTTCCGGCGAAAGATGAAAAACATACGCTGACTATTTTCTCAGATATTGATTGTGGCTATTGTCGAAAACTTCATGCAAGTATTGCTTCGTATACCGATGCGGGCATGACGGTTCGGTATCTGTTTTTTCCACGTTCAGGGCCTAATACAGAGTCTTACTTCAAGGCGGTTTCGGTTTGGTGTGCGAAAGACAGAAATAACGCATTAACAGACGCGAAGATAAATAATAAAGTGGTGAATAAAACGTGTGATAACCCTGTCGATGAGCATATGAAGTTAGCGCAGATGTTTGGTGTCACCGGTACACCGGCAATTATTGCTGATGACGGCACTATGGTTCCTGGGTTTGTTCCGGCAAAGGAATTGGTGCAACACTTAGGCTGGTAATGATTAGTTTTCGGTTAAGCCCTTTAAATCATACAAGGCCTGCAGGGCTTCTTTAGGGCTTAAATCATCAGGTGATAGTTGCTCTATGAAGTCAGACGTTTCAGTGTTTAAAACAGGGCTGAAAATATCAAATTGATCCGGTGCTTCAGCGACGTTATGACGGTTTTTTTCTAAGGTTGCTAATTTTTTACGCGCATTATGAATAACGGTTTTTGGTACACCAGCTAAAGCAGCTACTTGTAAGCCATAACTTTGGTTTGCAGCGCCGTCTTTTACAGCATGAAGAAAGACAATGTGTTCGCCGTGCTCAATGGCATCCAAATGAACATTCGCGACAACAGGCGACTGCTCCGGTAATGCCGTCATTTCAAAATAATGTGTAGCAAACAACGTAAAAGGTTGTGCTTTGCTGGCTAAATACTCGGCTGATGCCCACGCAAGAGAGAGGCCGTCAAAAGTACTTGTGCCTCGGCCAATTTCATCCATAAGCACTAAGCTTTTATTGCTGGCATTGTGCAAAATATTAGCTGTTTCAGACATTTCGACCATAAAGGTAGATCGGCCACTGGCTAAGTCATCGGAGGCGCCAATACGGGTGAATATTCGATCGATAGGACCTATTCGCGCTTCGCTTGCGGGAACATAACAACCGATATATGCCATGAGTGTTATCAGCGCTATTTGGCGCATATAGGTTGATTTGCCGCCCATATTGGGGCCTGTAATAATAAGCATTCGCCGTTCGTTGTGAAGCTCAATATCATTAGCAATAAAAGGGTTCTCGATGACGCTTTCAACAATAGGGTGGCGGCCTTCTTTGATATGAAGCTCAGGGCTGCTAGTTAGTTCAGGTGGGTTGAAGTTTAGCGTTAACGCACGTTCAGCAAAATTCGTCAGTAAATCAATTTCAGCCAATGCTTCAGCGCAACGTTGTAAGGCGGGTAGTTGTGGCGCAATGCTTAAAAGTAAATCGTTATAAAGCTTTTTCTCGAAGGCTAAGGCTTGTTCCTTAGCGTGAAGGATTTTGTCTTCAAACTCTTTTAGTTCAGGTGTTATATAGCGCTCAACATTTTTTAATGTTTGTTTGCGAATGAAATAATTAGGCGCTTTATCAGCTTGTGACCTTGGAAGCTCAATGTAGTAGCCATGTACGCGGTTGTAGCTCAGTTTTAGCGTACTTATTTGGCTGTTTTCTCGCTCTTTTTGTTCAATATCCAGTAAGAACTGATCAGCATTTCGGCTAAGGTTTTTTAGCTCATCTAGTTTGTCGTTGTAGCCTTCGGCAATAACGCCACCGTCCCGAATAAGAACAGGCGGGTTTTCGACAATAGCTTGTTTTAATAATGACAGCAGCTCTTGGTGTTCGCCTGTGTTTGTGCGTAATTCAGCAAGCTGAGGAGCAGCAAGCAGGTCAAGCTTCTGTTGAATAGCAGGGAGAGTTTCTAGTGTTTGTCGTAAAACAACGAGATCTCGAGGGCGCGCCGTTAGTAAGGCGATACGACTGGTTATGCGTTCGATGTCGCCAGTTAATTTGAGCGAGTTCTGAATATCGTCAATAGCAAGGGGTTGTTGTAACTGCTCAATAGCTAAGTAGCGGTGTTTAATGATGCCATGGTCGCGCAGAGGTAAATGAATCCAGCGTCGCAACAAGCGTGTTCCCATAGTGGTTTTACAGCGGTTAAGCAAGCCAAATAAAGTGAAGTTAACATTGCCGGAAGGGTGGTAGTCTAGTTCGAGGTGTTGTCGCGTTGCGGCATCCAAGGTGATAAAGCTATCGTGGCGAATGACTTTAATAGACTGTAAATGCGGCACGGCAGACTGGTGAGTGTCCTTCAGATACTGTAATAATGCGCCCGCAGCGCAAATGGCTAAGTGCATCGTATGGCAACCAAAGCCCTGTAAGTCTTTTGTACCAAATTGTTTATTTAAAAGGCGGGTAGCGGTTTGTTGATCAAAGTGCCATGCAGATAAAGGGCAAGCGCCTTGTTGTTCTTTGAGTAACGTTGATAGTGAATTATCTTCACTAAATAAAATTTCAACAGGGTTTATGCGCGCGAGTTCAGTTTTTAATGAAGTTTCGCTATCAATTTCTTGCAATAAAAAGCGGCCACTGGCTAAATCAATAGTGGCTAAACCATACTGCTTTTTTTGTTCAAAAACGGCACATAACAAGCTGTCTTTGTGTGAGTCTAATAAAGAATCCTCAGTCAGTGTGCCGGGTGTTATAACGCGGACTACTTTGCGTTCAACAGGCCCTTTTGATGTAGCGGGGTCACCAATTTGTTCGCAAAGCGCAACAGATTCGCCTGCTTTTAATAGCTTGGCTAAATAACCATCAGCAGCATGGTGCGGTATGCCAGCCATTTTGATAGGCTCACCGTTCATTTGTCCACGGCTTGTTAGCGTAATACCTAGTAACGCGGATGCTTTAACGGCATCATCAAGAAAAAGTTCGTAAAAGTCGCCCATACGGTAAAATAAAAGCGTATGCGGGTGATCTTCTTTGATGCGTAAAAATTGCTGCATCATAGGTGTATGTTGTGGTTTTTTTTCCTTTGTCATATGGCTTTAGCGCTTTATTTCTATTGTTTATCTTATTGATAAATATAGAGGTTGATTTAATGAAATTACATGAAATGCTATGAAATTTCATAGGTTTTCATTTATTTATGTAGGTTTATATATAGGTTCTTTATCGGCAGCTAATCTTAAGTGATACATTTTAATAATTAACTATTATAATCTTAAGTATAAAGCTTGAGGCTTTGTTTCAAACAGTAAGTGACTGCATGAGGTCAGATGTTCGTGAGAAGCTTGCGGTTGAATTGATTGTGAGGAGCAGGAAAGAATTAGTTAATGAGCTGGAGTTGGCAGTAATATGATATTGCTTTGTACTTCCGCCCCGTATTTCTGGCAGTGGCAGATTGAACAAAGGGGGGAATGGCTCGGTGAGGTGAAGGCCTGAATTTGAAAATCAATGAGGAGCCTGTTGCAGCTCAGTTGTATCCGACCGGACTTAGGTAGGGATACTGGCGAAAATCAGAAGCCGTCATTGAAGTAAGAAGGAGGTAATCGGCTAGCTTGCTAAATGTTTTCGGAAAACATCCTGTGTGGATCTGCATGCAGGATGCTGTAGGGGTTGAGAGCTAGATGCCCTTGACTACCCGATTAGGGGCGGCATCATTTTTTACTCGCTGTTGTTGGTTATGCTGGGTCTCTATTAATAATACATTTAAATATCAATGCCAAAAATAACAATAATCACAGTATGTTTTAATGCTGAAAAATATATTGAACAGACAATAAACAGTGTTATCAGCCAAAAAGACTGTGACTTTGAATATATTATTATCGATGGTGCTTCAACAGATAAAACCAAACACATTATTCAACAGCATGAATCACAGATAACGCATTGGATATCCGAGCCAGATAAAGGCATTGCGGATGCTATGAACAAAGGCGTGGCATTTGCAGCAGGGGAATACGTATTATTCCTGCATGCGGACGATTATTTAGTAAATGAAGAGGTTTTATCAAAAGCAATTAGTCGTATGCAAGCTAATGCTGATATACATGCGTTTGATATTTTATTTAAAACAAAAGATAAAAAAATACTGAAAAGCACACAAGCGTTTGGAATACGCACATACTTTAAAACACCTGTTATGCACCAAGGGGCTTTTTGTAAAAAAGCATTGTTTAAGCAATTAGGTGGTTTTAATACAAGTTTTAAAATAGCAATGGACTATGAGTTTTTCTATAAAGCCTTTCAGCATAAAGTTATTATGACAATTCACACAGACTTAATAGTTTCCGTCATGCGAGATACAGGGGTCAGCTCAAGGCAAGATTGGCCTAGCCTAAAACAGCGTTTTGCAGAAGAAAGAAAAGTACACCTAGAAAATAACACCTCAACCGCTATGCGTGCTATTTATGCTGTTTATTGGACCTTGTACCTGCCATATCGAAAAATGCGCTTTTCCCTACTATCGCCTACTAAGCCTAATTAATAGCCATGAAAATAACAGTCGTTGGTGCAGGTTATGTGGGAATATCGAATGCGTTGCTATTAGCCCAGCATAATGAAGTGGTTTTGTTCGACATAGATGATCATAAAGTAAGCCTTATACAAAATAAAAAGTTACCTATTCAAGACACTGAAGCCAATGAATTCTTTCAGCAAAAGCAGCTTAGCTTAAAGGCCACCACAGATAAACGAACAGCCTACAAAAATGCAAAGTTCGTTATTATCGCTACACCAACAGACTACGACCCAGTAAAAAATCATTTTGATACCAGCTCAGTGGAAAAAGTGGCAAAAGAAGCATTGGCGTGCAACCCAAATGCCGTGCTTGTTATTAAGTCTACCGTGCCGGTTGGCTTCACTAAGAAACTCAAAAAAGAATTAGCTAACCGTCATATTATATTTTCGCCTGAATTTCTAAGAGAAGGCTCCGCACTACACGATAACCTATATCCATCACGAATTATTGTGGGTGACAGTACAGAGGAAGCGAAGCTGTTTGCTAATCTACTTCTTAAGGGAGCGCATAAAGAAAAGGTTGAAGTGCTGCACACAGGCTCTACAGAAGCCGAAGCTATTAAACTATTCTCCAATACTTATTTAGCGATGCGGGTCGCTTATTTTAATGAGCTAGACAGTTATGCAGAGACACATGGCTTGAGTACTAAGAAAATAATTCAAGGTGTAAGTTTAGATCCGCGTATAGGCGATCATTACAATAATCCGTCATTTGGCTATGGTGGTTATTGTTTGCCTAAAGATACCAAACAACTTAAAGCCAATTACCAAAATGTACCCAATAGTCTAATAAATGCCATTGTCGATGCGAACACCACTAGGAAAGATTTTATCGCCACGGCGATAATGAAACTTAACCCAAAGGTTGTCGGTATTTATCGTTTAGTCATGAAAAAAGACTCAGATAATTACAGGTCATCTGCTATACAAGGCATTATGAAGCGGATACAAGCCACAGGCGTAGAAGTTATAGTTTACGAGCCAGAGTTACACGCCCCAGAGTTCTTTTGCTCAAAAGTAATAAAGGATTTAAACAGCTTTAAACAACAGGCAGATGTTATTGTGGCTAATCGTTTATCCGATGAAATTAGAGATGTTCGAACAAAGGTTTATACCCGTGATTTGTTTGGTAGTGATTAGCTAGTAGTGTAAGTGAAAGAAAAATAAGTTATGACAGAAAAACAGGAATTCCAATTTACAATCGAAGCAGGTAAAGCTGAGCGCCATTATTGGGAGGATTTATGGCGTTACCGTGAGCTATTTTATATTTTGGCATGGCGAGATATATCTGTACGTTACAAACAAACCGTTATAGGTGTTTTGTGGGCGGTGTTAAGGCCACTGCTAACGATGATTATATTTGTTCTTGTATTCGATAAAATCGCAAAATTGCCCAGTGAAGGGGTGCCGTACCCAATTTTTGTTTTTGCAGCCATGCTGCCGTGGACATTTTTTTCATCATCATTTTCAGATGCAAGCAATAGCCTAATTGGTAATGCAAACTTAATATCAAAGGTTTACTTCCCAAGGCTCATCATTCCGGTTGCATCAATTGTTGTATCGGTTGTGGATTTTGCTATCTCATTTTGTTTATTAATTGTACTAATGGCTTGGTATAACTATTGGCCTAGTTGGCAGATAGTTACTTTGCCATTGTTTTTATTGTTGGGATTTTTTGCTGCACTTGGCTCAGGCTTATTTATAGCCTCTCTTAATGTAAAGTATCGAGACTTCCGTTTTGTTATCCCTTTTGTTGTTCAAATAGGGCTGTATATTTCCCCTGTGGGGTTTAGTACCACTATTGTGCCAGAAGAATATCAACTGCTTTATTACTTAAACCCCATGGTTGGCGTTATAGATGGATTCCGTTGGGCGATTAGTGGCGGAACAACAGCGTTAAATGAAGTTGAGTTGCTCATGTCTGTTGGCATGGTCGTGTTTTTTTGTATTATCGGAATAGTTCGTTTTAGAAAAACAGAAAAAACCTTTGCGGATGTCATCTAATGAGTATCGCCATAAAAGTAGAAAATCTCAGTAAAAAATACATTATTCAGCATGAGAAAAAAACGGCAGACTATGAAACTTTTAGTGAATCGCTCATTCAAGGGAGTAAAAATTTAGCCAATAAAATTATTCAGCCTTTTACTCATACAGAAATAGCCCCCCATACCCAAGAAGAGTTTTGGGCATTAAAAGACATTAATTTTGAAATTAACCAAGGTGATAAAGTCGGTATTATCGGTCGAAATGGTGCAGGTAAATCTACGTTACTCAAGGTCCTTTCTCGAATCACTGAACCAACAAGCGGAAAAGTCCATATTAACGGTAGGATCGCCAGCTTATTAGAAGTAGGCACCGGTTTTCACCCAGAGCTTACAGGGCGAGAAAATATCTTTCTAAACGGCGCCATACTAGGGATGAGTCGTAAAGAAATAAAGCTAAAATTTGATGAAATTGTCGCCTTTGCTGAAGTGGAAAAGTTTTTAGATACACCTGTGAAACGTTATTCTAGTGGAATGTATGTTCGGTTGGCTTTTGCGGTGGCAGCACATTTGGAATCTGACATATTGGTAATTGATGAGGTTTTAGCAGTAGGAGACATTCAGTTTCAGAAAAAATGTTTGGGAAAAATGGGGGAAGTTAGTAAGGAGGGAAGGACCGTTTTGTTTGTTAGTCATAACCTGTCAGCTATTAAGCAATTGTGTAACAAGGGGGTATTGTTGCGGCAAGGAGTATTGGGAAGCTATGGAAATACAGAAGATGTTATTAAATTGTACTTACAAGACTCCATAAAAAATAAGGATAATATCTTTTTAAAAAAAGAAATTGATTCTTTCCCAGAAGATCCTGATTTTAGAATGACGGATGTTGTGCTTTCGCAATGTGGAAAAAAAGTAGAAAAAATTGTTCAGAATGGTGCGCCTTTGGAAGTTACAATTAAGTATCAAGTGAAAAATGAGATAATAGGTCTTCGTATATTTGTTGACATGCTCGATAGCCAAGAAACAATATTATTTCGGAGTTTTCATGATGAAAATCATGCTGAAATAGTGTCTATGATGCCTGGCTACTATGAGTCTAAACTGACGATTCCCTCTGGTATTCTTGCGCCCTTCCAACATTTTATTTGCGTGAAATCCGGGGTGTTCGGAATTAGATACACAACTCCTGAAGTAGGAGTGAGAATTCCTATTGAGGTTGAGCACACAAGCAATTATAACCGTGCGTATCCGGGAGATAAAATCGTAGGGTGCTTGGCGTTAAGCTTGAATTGGAATATTGAAGGGTTAAGACAGTGAAAAAGAAAATGTTGAAATATATTTCTAAATGCCTGAAGTGTATCGCACGATGTACCGGTAAAATGTCCAATGCATTAATGCGTGAGCCATCACTTTTGTTAATTGAAGGTAACCCTAGATCATTGTATGTAACTTCATTGGGCCATAAGTTTTGGCTAAATAGATCGGGCTATATTGATTTAAAAATCATTAATGAGGGAGGGTTTGAGAAGTCATCAACCAAAATTATTCAACAATTAGTGAAGAATGGAGATGTGGTTTTAGATATAGGTGCAAATATAGGATATTACACAATAATTTTTTCAAAGCTGGTCGGTAGTAACGGTAGAGTGATTGCTTTTGAACCTACAATGCATTTTAAATCAGTGCTAGAAAGAAATATTAGAGCTAATGTTCTTGATGAAAATATTGAAATAATCGGTAAGGGACTTTCCAATAGGGAGGAAAGTTTAATTATAGATATTGGGCCTTCTTCGGCGACGTTACATTCTCCTCAAGGGTATGACAGTATCTTGAAGCAAGAGGAAATATCGCTTACTACGTTAGATAAATTTATGGTGACTCAAGATATTGATAGAATTGATTTTATTAAAATTGATGTTGATGGGCATGAGCCGTTTTTTTTTGAAGGCGCATGGGCAACATTAGAGAAGTACACGCCAATTATAATTTTTGAAATCAGCCATTTGCATTATCTTGAGGCAGGAGTATTTGCTTGGGATTTTTATCATTCAATTATTTCAAGAGGCTACAATATTTTTCACGAAGATGACCTTAAGCAAATTAAGTCACAAACAGAGTTCTTAAGGCGTTGTAGTAATTTTAATCAAACTTGTAATGTAATAATTACAAAGAAAGAGAGACTTGATTTTTAAAAACTAATCTTAGTTACGATAATGATTCAACTGGTCATAAATTTAATTCCTAAAAAAGTAAAAAAAAAGCTACGTACATATGAACTATTCTTTAGATCAATGTATGAAAGTTGGCTTGTATTTCATCGTACTTGTTTTAATAAAATATATAGATTTTTTATCTCTGCGAGTATACCAAGAACTGCTTCTGGTCAGGTGTTGCTTAACTTGGGGTGTGGGGAAGTTAATCACCCAAAGTTTATAAACATTGATGGATACCCTCACGCTAATATCCATTATGTTAGTAGGATTGATAGGCTAGGCATGTTCGCTGATAATGCTGTCGATTTGATATATGCAAGCCATTGTTTGGAGCACTTTAAATATGGTGAAGTTGACCGAGTACTCGATGAGTGGCATAGGGTTATAAAACCAGGCGGTATCATTCGTCTTTCAGTTCCAGATATCGATAAGCTTATTGATATTTATAATGATACCAACGATCCAGATGATATTGTTCCCCAGTTAATGGGAGGGCAAAATAATAAATATAATTATCATTATGTCGTTTTTAATGGGCTAAATTTAAAAAAGTATTTAAATAGGGCTGGCTTTGTAGATGTTCAAGAATGGATTCCAGGTAGTTGCGATTTAACTACATTTGATGATTTCTCTGTTTATCATAAAGTTGTAAATGGGAAAAACTATCCTATAAGTCTAAATTTAGAAGCAAAAAAAGTTTAAACCCAAATGAAACTAAGTATTGTTACCCCCTCACACAATTCAGCCCGCTTCATTCGAGAAACAATTAAGAGTGTTCTTTCTCAACAAGGTAATTTTTATATTGAATATATTATTGTTGATAATCTATCCGCTGATGGAACAAAGGAAATTATCGAGGAATTCCAATCTCTTTTAAAAAATCAACATTCATCATTTGGTTGTTTAGGTATAGAGCTTATTTATCTTTCTGGAAAAGATAGTGGTATGTATGAGGCAATAAACAAAGGCTTTGAACAAGCTAGTGGTGATATATATGCATGGATAAACTCGGATGATATTTATTTGCCCGGTGCATTTTCCGCAATAGTTAAGGTTTTTGATAGCTATGAAGATGTGCATTGGTTAAAAGGGGTGACTTCATACATGACAAATGAAACTTCTATATGGAAAGCGGGTAAGTGTTTGCTGTATACGCAAGATTGGATTAATTCAGGAGTTTATGGTCGAGAACATTATTTTATTCAGCAAGATAGCGTGTTCTGGCGAGCATGGTTATGGAAAAAATCAGGTGGAATTGATATAAATTATAAATTAGCGGGAGATTACTTTTTGTGGATTAAGTTTTCTGAATTCGCTCCATTAATAACGGTTAAAGCATGGGTTAGTTGTTTTCGCAGTGTAAAAGGCCAATTAAGTTCGGATATAAGTGGATATATGAACGAGGTAGAGAAGATTTCACCTAGTAAAAGTAATGCTAATATATTGCTTAAATTGTTTTTTAGATTTGAACAAAAATTACCTAACTTTGTTAAAAAAGTAATTTTTAAAGTCATTTTTGACAAACACAAGTTTTCACTTGTCTTAATTAGCTCAACTGGTGATATTCAAAGATTTATGGGGAAATATTATGATGTGATGTCCTTTGTGAAATCCTATGATCGAAAATAGAATCAGCATGTCTTGTTTGATTTGTAACGGGCAAGAATGCAAGACTGTTCGTTCTGTTTATGATGATCGCTATGGTTATTCAGGAATATATCCACTATTGAAATGCGCTAATTGTAGGCATACCTTTCTGCAAGGCGAGTTTTCGCCGGAGTTATTGCAGGGTCTTTATTCAAACTATTACCCACGCTCAACGTTTAACGTGGATAACCACCAGCCTTATAAACAAGCTCATGGTTTTAAAGCATGGTTGGATGGTGAACAAAGCTCGACATTTCGCTGGGTTCCACGCAATGTTCGTGTACTGGATATCGGTTGTGGTTTTGGTGAGTCTCTTGGCTATCATCTGGCACGCGGGTGCGATGTGTATGGTGTGGAAGCGGATGAAAATATCCGTCGTGTAGTGGATAAATTAGGATACAAGGTGCATGTCGGTTTATTTGACCCTAATGCATATCCAGAAAATTACTTTGACTATGTAACGATGAATCAAGTACTTGAACACGTCACTGATCCCATACAAACTTTAAAAGGAATTGAGAGAATATTGAAGCCAGGCGGGCAGGCTATTTTAAGTATGCCGAATGCTAATGGCTGGGGAGCTAGACTATTTGGTAAATATTGGATTAATTGGCATGCCCCTTATCATCTGCAATTTTTTAGTCAGATATCAATGAGTTTAGCTGTGAATAAATCATGATTGGTTGTAGAAAATGTATCTACTATTACTCCTTCAGCTTGGCTGAATTATCAATGGATACATTTGGCTACTTACCCAAAAGAAGGCGCCCCTTCAGTATTCTGGAGATCAGATGTAAAAAGAACGTGGGTTCAGAAGGTTATTATTAAACTACTAAATTTATTCCATCTCACGAAAATAAATCACTTAGTGACTCGGTTATTTGATGCTTTGGGCTACGGTGACAGTCAAATTTATTTTATCCGGAAACCTTTGTGAATAAAATATACATACTTCTTCCTGTCCATAATAGAAAAGAAATCACACGACTATTTATTGAGTGTTTGTGCAAGCAAACGTTTACTAATTACCACCTAATATTAATTGATGATGGTTCTATAGATGGAACTGATGAAATGGTCAAAAGTTATATCGACGAAGCTAGATTGACTATTATTAAGGGTAAAGGGGATTGGTGGTGGGCAGGAAGTCTACAGCAGGGTATCAATTGGTTGAAGAAGCATGCGCCACAGAGTGTTTTAGTTTTATTTATTAATGATGATGTCACTTTTGAAAGTAATTTTCTAGAAAGAGGAGTTGAGTATGTTAAGAAAAGAAAAAACGCACTACTTCTAGCAAGGTTAATAGATAAAAATACTGGAGAAGCGAAAGAAAGTGGGGTCAATGCTGATTTAAGACGACTTATTTTTAAAACTGCAAATAATAGCAGTATTATAAACTGCCTTTCCACGAGGGGGTTGCTTCTAAATTTGGCTGATATTGAAGAAATTGGTGATTTATACCCTAAACTCCTTCCTCATTATTGGTCGGATTATGAGTATACGACCAGAGCTTATAAAAAAGGATTCTCTTTGCTCACTTCTGACAGTTTTTATTTAGAGTGTGATGGAACACAGACAGGTTTTCATTATATAAAAAAGAATAAAAGTTTTTTTCTTTTTATTAAGCAGTTGTTTTCAAAGAAATCAGTTCCTAACCCACTGTACAGAATCGTATTTATAATTTTGTCCTGCCCTATATCAGCGATGCCTATACTTGTTATGAAAACAGTGTTCAATTCATTATTTTTGATTGCGAGGCAAGTCAAATATTCCTTTTCACTAAAATATAAAGGATTAGTTTTGAAATTAAAATTACTTATGAGAAAAGAGCCGCTGAAAGTTATTTTAGGTGCAGGCGGTACTAAACAACAAGGATGGTTATCAACAGACTACCCAATTATTGATGTTTTAGATACTGATACCTTTCGGAAATATTTTTGTTTTTCAAGTGTGCATGCCTTTCAAGCGGAACATGTATGGGAGCACCTTACTGAAGATGAAGCTCTTGTCGCCTCAAGGAATTGTCTCGATGCATTAAAGCCAGGAGGGTATTTTAGACTTGCTGTTCCTGACGGATATCATACAGATTCAGACTATATTGATGATGTTAAACCTGGGGGGCTGGGAGCTGGTGCTGATGATCATAAGGTTCTTTATAACTATCAGAGTCTTTCGGCAGAACTTAAAAAAGCAGGCTTTTATGTAAAACTATTAGAATGGTTTGATGAGAAAGGTGATTTCCACTATCAAGACTGGAGTGTTGACGATGGAATGGTTGTCCGCTCGACGAGGTTTGACCAACGTAATAAAATGAATCCTAGAGCCTATACATCTCTAATTATTGACGCAATTAAGCCGCAATGAGCTTAGCGCCTATTGTACTGTTTGTGTACAACCGCCCTTGGCATACAAAGCAAACAGTAGAAGCCTTACAAGAAAATAGTTTAGCTTCAGATAGTGAGTTATTTATTTATAGTGATGAAGCAAAAAACGAGACTGCTGAGCAAGCAGTTAAAGAGGTCAGGAAGTACATTCATTCTATTAATGGTTTCAAAACGATAACCGTTGTTGAGCGAGATAAGAATATGGGGCTTGCTGATTCTATTATTGACGGGGTTACCTCGGTCGTTAATCAATATGGAAAAGTTATCGTTCTTGAGGATGACTTGGTTACTAGCCCATATTTCTTGAAATTTATGAATGATGCGTTAAGTTTTTATCAGTTGTATGAAAAAGTATGGCATATAAGTGGTTATAGGCCACCAATTGATTGTGAAGGTGTCGCTAAAAGCTTTTTCATTAAACCAACTAGTTGTTGGGGGTGGGCAACTTGGGGGGATAGGTGGTCCTTTTTTAAAAAGGATGCGACGTATTTTTTACATAAATTTGATAAATATTTGATTGCAGACTTTAACGTGAATAATAGCTATAACTATTATTCACACTTAGAGTTAAACAATAGTAATAAACTAAATACATGGGCAATTTTTTGGTATGCAACTGTTTATTTTGAAGGTGGGCTATCTTTACACCCAAATTGTTCTTACGTAAAGAACATTGGCCATGATGGAAGTGGTGTTCACTGTAAGAGTAATGACAAATTTAATGTTCTCCTAACGAATAGTTATGAGTCAGACTTTTCGGATAATGTAAGTATCTCAAGTCAACATAATAGGGCTTTGGCTAAATATTATAATTCGCAAAAGTTGGGTTTCTTTACAAAAGTAGTTAGAAAGATATTTGGGCTAATACGAGGAACTTCTTAATGAGTTGTCCGTTATGTCTTGGGGTTGAAATAAAGAGTATAGATAGCATTAGTCCTGAGAAGTTATCTTATTTATATAAGAAGCTTACGAAGGTAGATTTCAGCTATTTACTAAGTGTGGAGATAGAATATCTAGAGTGTCAAATATGTAAGCTTAGATTTTTTGACCCAATGATTACAGGAGATGAAGCCTTTTATAACTCATTGCAGAAGTTTGATTGGTACTATATGGATGAAAAAGAAGAATATTTGGAGGCAAAAAAATATATTCAAAACTCTGATAAAGTACTGGAGATAGGGAGTGGTAAAGGTGCGTTTGCAAAGCATTTACCTACTAAAGATTATGTGGGATTGGATTTTAGCTCTCATGCAAAAAAAATGGCAGCTGAAAACGGTATTACAGTAGAGATTGAAATGGTGGAGGATTATGCAAAAAAACACCGAGGCGAATTTGATGTTGTCGCCAGCTTTCAAGTTTTAGAGCATGTTTCAGAGCCTAAGGCCTTTATTGAATCCAAATTAGAAGCCCTGAGACCAGGGGGGAAGCTTATAATAGCGGTGCCTAGCGAGGATTCATTTTTGAGGTATGTTAATAATGGAATTCTGAATATGCCACCTCACCATGTAACTCGGTGGAGTGATGCTACTTTTAAGTTTATTGCTGAAAAGTATGATTTAAACATGGTTAGTATTTACCATGAAAAAGTTCAAGATATGCATAAACAGTGGTATTTAAGTACGTTAATTAGTAGTTGCTTATTTTCAAGCAAATTAATTGACCTTTCAGTTTTTAGAAAAATATCAGAAAAGTGTATTAATTTTTTCTCAAAAATTTTGGTAAAAGAGCTTAAGAGCGAAATGCTTCCAGCTGGACATACGGTATTAGTCGTTTTGCAAAAGAGTTCAGTAATGAAATGAAAGTCCTTATTGTTAATACTTCCGATCTTGAAGGTGGTGCGGCGCGAGCATCTTACCGTTTGCACAAGGCATTACTAGTTGAAGGTGTAGACAGTCAAATGTTAGTGCAATCAAAAGCATCAGATGATTTTACGGTTACAGGCCTCATAAGTTTCATACAGAAAGCGCTTAGTATCGTACGCCCTGTTTTAGAGGCCTTGCCTGTACTTGCGTATAAAAAACGCTCTCAAACACTGTTTAGCCCCAGCTGGCTTCCTTTTAGCCAACTTGTTAATCGCATTAATGCGATTAACCCTGATGCGGTTCATTTACACTGGATTAATAATGGCATGATGAGTATGGGTGATATAGCCAACATTAAAGCACCTATTATTTGGAGTTTGCATGATATGTGGGCGTTTACGGGTGGTTGTCATTACGATGAAGAATGTGGCGCTTATGTAAACTCATGTGGCTCATGCAAAGTGTTGGGTTCATCTAAAGGTTATGATTTAAGCCGCTACTTATTTAAGAGAAAGTTTGCTAATTATTCAAAACATAAAAACCTGACGATAGTTGGGTTGAGTCGCTGGCTTGCTAGTTGTGCTGAACGAAGCCGTTTATTTAAAAAGAATAAAGTCGTGTGTTTACCCAACGCCATTGATACATCGATTTATTTACCCTTAGAAAAAACAGTTGCTCGTGAGTTATTGCGTTTGCCGTTAGATAAAAAACTGATTTTATTTGGTGCGATGGCCGCAACATCTGACCCCCGGAAAGGCTATAAAGAGTTGTGCGAGGCGTTGGACTTGCTAAATAGCGATGATATTGAGCTTGTGGTATTTGGAAGTAGTGCGCCTAAAGTACCAGGCAGTTTTAATTTCAAAATACATTATTTAGGGCAACTATACGATGATGCAACTTTGCGTGCACTTTATAGTGCTGCCGATGTGATGGTGGTTCCGAGTATTCAAGAAAATTTATCAAATGCTATTATGGAAAGCTTGGCATGCGCTACGCCTGTTGTTGCTTTTGATGTGGGTGGAAATGGCGATATGATTGTGCATAAAGAAAATGGTTACTTAGCTAAATCATTTGATACAACTGATTTAGCAGAGGGTATTGAATGGATCCTGAACGCCCCAAATTATGAGCAGCTTTCTGCTAATGCACGTAATAAGGTTTTGCGGGAATTTGATAGCCGAGTTGTTGCAAAGCGTTATATTGAGCTTTATGAGTCAGTTTTAGATAAGTGATGGTAGCGAAAAAGCATTGTCGGTGGATATTTTTGTTAAACGCTAATAATTAAAACTTGTAATTACTAGTATGTAATACTAGTATGGTATTACCACTTTATTGGAGTTGTGCTATGCGAGTAACGACAAAAGGGCAAGTAACTATACCTAGAAATATAAGGGAGGTTTTAGGTATTATTCCTGAAACTGAAATAGATTTTAGGGAAGATGGTGGGCGGTTTTATATTGTTAAAGTTGATAAGCCCGAGGCTAAAGGTAAATTCAGAAAGTTAAGAGGGATTGCTACGGTCAGTATGTCAACGGATGAGATTATGAGTTTGACAAGAGAGTCGTAATGAACGGTATTTTTGTTGATTCGTGCGTTCTTTTAGACTTATTTACGGATGATCCTATTTGGGGTGATTGGTCGGAAAGTATTCTTGAGCGGTACAGCCAAACTAATTCTTTATATATTAACTCAATAGTTTATACGGAAATATCGGTTGGCTTTACCCATATCGAGGATGTAGAAAGAGCCCTTTCTGCACTTGATATCAAGGTGTTAGAAATGCCTCGTGAGGCCTGTTTTCTGACAGGAAAGGTATTCCTTCAATATAGAAAAAACAAGGGAACAAAGAGCTCACCGTTGCCGGATTTCTTTATTGGGGCGCACGCTGCGGTATCGACGTTAGATTTAATCACTCGGGATACTGCGAAATATAAAACTTATTTTCCTCAGGTGAAGTTTATTTACCCTGAGAATTAAAAGGAAATCTCGGAATACCTTCTTTATTGGTTGAAATATGACAAAAAAAGCATTAATTACAGGCATAACAGGCCAAGATGGTTCTTACTTAGCGGAGCTGTTGCTTGAAAAAGGCTATGAAGTACATGGCATTAAACGCCGTGCATCGTCATTTAATACACAGCGTATTGACCATATTTATCAAGACCCGCACTTAACGCATAAGAATCTTTTTTTACACTACGGCGATTTAACCGATAGCTCTAATTTAACTCGAATTTTAAAAGAAGTTCAGCCCGATGAGGTGTATAACCTTGCGGCTCAATCACATGTGGCGGTGAGTTTTGAAGCACCTGAATATACCGCAGATGTTGATGCGCTTGGAGCTTTGCGTTTATTAGAAGCGATACGGTTTTTGGGGCTGGAGAAGACAACGCGTTTCTACCAAGCGTCTACCTCTGAGTTATACGGCAAGGTGCTGGAAACACCGCAATCTGAAACCACGCCTTTTTACCCGCGTTCACCTTATGCGGTGGCTAAAATGTATGCGTATTGGATGGTGGTTAATTACCGTGAAGCCTATGGCCTGTTTGCGTGCAATGGTATTTTGTTTAACCACGAGTCACCGCGCCGTGGTGAAACCTTTGTGACGCGTAAAATAACACGAGGTTTAGCCAATATTCATTTAGGAATTGAGCATTGTTTGTACTTAGGTAACCTAGCAGCCAAACGTGATTGGGGGCATGCCAAAGATTATGTTGAAGCGCAGTGGCTCATGTTGCAGCAAGAAACACCTGAAGATTTTGTGATAGCCAGTGGTGAACAGCACTCAGTTAAATCCTTTATTGAAAAGGCAGCGAAAGCTATCGGTATAAGTTTACGTTGGGAAGGTGAAGGGTTTGAAGAAAAAGGGGTTGTTGATAAGCTTGAAGATGATAGTGCTTGTGCAATAGGAGATGTGATTGTTCGTGTTGATGAGCGGTATTTTAGGCCAGCAGAGGTGGAGACATTACTGGGTAATGCGAGCAAGGCTAAAAAGACACTGGGTTGGAGCCCCAAAACGTCATTTGATGACTTGGTGAATGAAATGATGGCGCAAGATTTAGAGCTAACTCGACGTGATACGTTGTTGGCTAAGCATGGGTATAAAATATTTAACCCACAGGAATAATGATGAATAAAACGGCAAAAATCTTTATAGCTGGCCATCGTGGTATGGTTGGGTCGGCCATTGTTAGGGTTTTATATCAGCAAGGTTATAGCAATTTATTGATGCGTAGTCATGATGAGCTTGATTTAACGAATCAACAAGCGGTACAGGATTTTTTTGAGCAGGAAAAGCCCGATTATGTTGTTTTAGCGGCAGGTAAAGTGGGTGGAATTTGGGCTAATGAGAATTACCCCGCAGAGTTTATTTATACTAATATGATGATCGAAGCTAATGTGATTCATCAGGCGTATAAAGCAGGTGTTCAGCAATTATTGTTTTTAGGTAGTTCTTGTATTTACCCTAAATTTGCAGAGCAACCGATGCAGGAGGAGGCTTTGTTGACAGGTGAATTAGAGCCAACGAATGAGCCTTATGCAATTGCTAAAATTGCAGGTATTAAACTTTGTGAATCATATAATCGCCAATACGGTACAGATTTTCGCTCAGTGATGCCCACCAATTTATATGGCCCAAATGATAATTACGACTTACAGAATAGCCATGTAATTCCTGCGCTTATTCGGAAGATTCATCGGGCAAAAATAGACCAAACAAACAGTTTGGAAATATGGGGTAGCGGTAGTGCTAAAAGAGAGTTCTTGTATGTAGGTGACTTAGCTGATGCCTGTGTTATGTTGATGGGCATGACTAAAACTGACTATTTAAAAGGCTCGACTGAAAGATGCAGTCATATCAATATTGGTACTGGCACTGATGTTTCAATTAAAGAGTTGGTTGAATTAATACAGAACATTGTTGGCTACCGAGGCGATATTGTGTGGGATACCTCAAAACCAGATGGTACACCGAAGAAATTATTGAATGTAGGAAAACTTGAGAAATTAGGCTGGGTTGCATCGATTGAGCTGAAGACAGGCCTTGAACGAACATATCAAGATTATTTAGCAATGTTGTAAAGGTACAAATAATGATTGGGTCAAGAATTGATACTGTAGATAAGACACTTGATATTGTTATACCTGTTTATAACGATGCGCCTTATATAACGGAATCACTAAACTCTATATTTAAGCAAAAGTTAATAAATGGTTGGCACTTTCATATTTATGTCGTTGACGATGGTTCGGATATGCCAGTTAAGGTAGATGCTCCTAAAGACAAGGCTCATATGCTGAGTGTTACCAGGCTTGATGAAAATAGTGGTTGTAGCGTTGCTAGAAACAAAGGTGCTTTTGCTGGTGAGGGCGAGGTAATTTTGTTTTTAGATGCGGATTGTTCTTTTGCTCATGAAAATGTATTGGCTTTATTGCTTGAACAATATATAGCGGGTTTTGATGTATGTTTTGGGCAGATTAATATAGTGGGTGCTGGCTTTTGGGCAACCTACCAGAATAATGTGTCAAGAGAGCGTTGTCTTCGTTTTAGACAAGGTGAGGAGTCAAGCATGACAACCGCTATCTTCATAGTTAAGAGGCGGCTATTTGAAAAGGTAGGTGAGTTTGACGAAGCCTATCATTTTGGCTTTGAAGATAGAGACCTGTTTATTGCCCTATCAAAGCGTGAAGCAAGGACTTGCTTGGTTGAAGAAGCCCTTGTTAACCATAATGATGAAATATCATTAACTTCTGTCACTAAAAAGCTGTATAAAAGCGGTGCAACTTCGTCTGTTCGCTTTATAGAAAAGCACCCTGATGAGTATAAGAAAATGGAGTATGTTAAAGCGGATGTACGGTTTTCCAAAGGAAGTTTGAAGTTAATAGCTTTACTGACGAAACCATTCCTTTGGCCGATGGTACGCTTGATAGATGTGGCGTTAAGGAAAGAATGGTTATCCTTTAGTGTAGCGAAAAAATTAGTGAAATGTTCTTCAGGCCTTGCCTATTTGCAGGGCACGAATGTTCGAGAGAAGTGAGTTTTTAGCCTAAAACTTTGGATAAGCTGTAAACCAAAGCGATGCAAACCTAGTTTCATTATTTTAGTTGCAATGTAGACTGTTCCCCCATAAATTAGCACTATGCGAACGATGTGACTTCCAGTTAATCTACCAGATGGTCGCCCCTGAAGAATTTTTAACTCATTAATAGTAAAGAATAAATTAGCTATTAGTTGAAGGGATTGAGCACAAAGAGTGGGCTCAATGTTTTATATTGGTCTAAAAATTTTGCTTTCGGGCGGCCTTCCCGAAAGCAAGGGGCTATAATTAACGTAACTTCTTTAGGGCTTTGATTTTGCGGTACAGAGCTTTGCAGGAGCTAGAAAAAGGCATAAATCAGTCAAAGACTGGAGGTGCGAAAAGTTGAGGCTTATAAGTGTTAAGTAGCGCAAAATTATATGTAGGTTTTAATATTGTTAATTTCAATCTATTGATTTTGAACGCTATCACACCTATGTATCATTGGTGTGGTAGTTGGTTTTGTCTTTATGTTTTTAGGCATCCAAACAGTTTAACAACCTTGCCAGCACACGCGAAATTATAATGAAAAAATCATATGTCTAAATCAATTATTCAAGAGATAGAAAGCTTGGTCGCACGTTTATCGAATGTGTTATTAATACAAGGTAAAACCTTCGCAGTTGCTGAGTCATGTACGGGCGGCTGGCTTGCTAAGATGGTAACTGATCTAGAAGGAAGCAGCGCATGGTTTTTAGGTGGAGTCGTTAGCTACAGTAATGAATCTAAAAACAAATTATTGGGTGTTCCAATGAACTGTATTAATGAATATGGTGCTGTCAGTGAGCAGGTGGCAGAATTTATGGTTGATGGTGTTCAGAAAGTTTTCTTATCAACAGTCTCGGTATCAATCACAGGTATTGCCGGTCCGCTGGGTGGAACAAAAGATAAGCCCGTCGGCTTAGTATGCTTTGGCGTCAAGCATTCAAAAGAACGAGTTAAATTACGACAACAGGTCTTTAAGGGCGATCGTAATGATGTGAGGTTGCAGGCGGTTAAAATGGCATTGTTGCTGGTAATTGAGGAAGTAGCTGTTTAAGCCATCATAAAACGTCAATTTCATTATGCGCGTATGGCAGATTGTGTGATAATTTGGGATTATTTACGATAACTCGCTTTTGCAGGAAGCAGGGGCAATAAAGGGGATTAAAAATGGATGACAATAAGAAAAAAGCACTAAGCGCTGCGTTACTACAAATTGAGAAGCAGTTCGGTAAAGGGTCTGTTATGCGCATGGGCGATGGCAGTGCTATTCCTGATATTGAAACGTATTCAACAGGCTCTATTGCGCTTGATGTTGCTTTAGGCGTTGGTGGTTTGCCACGCGGCCGAGTTGTTGAAATTTATGGCCCAGAATCATCCGGTAAAACAACACTAACATTAGAGTGTATTGCGCAATGCCAAAAAGAAGGTGGCACGGCAGCATTTGTGGATGCTGAACATGCTTTAGATCCTATTTATGCCGATAAGTTAGGCGTGAATATGGATGAATTATTAGTGTCGCAACCTGATACTGGCGAGCAAGCGTTAGAAATCGTTGATATGTTGGTTCGCTCTGGCGCTGTTGATATGGCTGTTATTGACTCTGTAGCGGCATTAACACCAAAGGCTGAAATTGAAGGCGACATGGGCGACCATCATGTTGGCTTGCAAGCGCGCTTAATGTCTCAAGCGTTAAGAAAATTAACAGGTAATATTAAACGTTCAAACACTTTGGTTGTTTTCATTAACCAAATTCGTATGAAAATTGGCGTGATGTTTGGTAACCCCGAAACAACATCTGGCGGTAATGCCTTGAAGTTTTATGCTTCTGTGCGTTTAGATATTCGTCGCATTGGAGCCATTAAAAAGGGTGATGAAATTATCGGTAATGAGACGCGTGTAAAGGTTGTAAAAAACAAAGTTGCTCCCCCGTTTAAAAAAGCAGAATTTGAAATTTTATACGGCGAAGGTATCTCGCGAGAAGGCGAATTAGTTGATTTAGGCGTGAGCTTAGACTTAGTTGAAAAAGCAGGCTCATGGTATAGCTACAGCGGTACTAAAATTGGTCAAGGTAAAGATAACGCAAAAGGTTTCTTTAGAGAAAACCCTGATAAAGCAGTTGAACTTGAAGCCAATATTCGCGCAGCTTTAATGCCTGAGAAAGAAAAACCAGTCGACGTAGCCCCTAAAAAAGGCGATAAGGCCTGAACGAAGAGCAGAAAAAAGAAAAGGCAAAGCTAAGGCAAAGTTGCTTAGCGATGTTGACAAGGCGTGAGCATAGTCAGTGTGAACTTCTTCAAAAGTTAACAAAAAAAGGCTATATAGAAGCAGACATTAATAGTCTGCTTGAAGAGTTTGTTGCATTGAATTGGCAAAGTGATGAGCGATTCGCCGAAAGCTATGGCCGTTCACGCGTGCAAAAAGGTTTTGGCCCTATTCGTATTAGGTACGAATTAAGAGAGCGAGGCATAGAGACAAATATTGAGCGTGTATTCGATGAGCAGCCGGATTGGGATGGCTTGTTAATGGAATTACACGTAAAGAAATACGGTGGTTCACCGCCAGAGAATATGAAAGAACGTGCGAAACAAACGAGGTTTTTTCAACATAAAGGGTTTACACACGACATGATTAGACACTTGTTTAATCAACTGTCTTAAGAGCAGGTTTTAACGAGATGAAAAATTTAAGTAGCGCTGAAATTCGTTCAGCCTTTTTGACATATTTTGAGAAGCAAGGGCATCAAATAGTGCCTTCTAGCTCGTTAGTGCCGGGTAATGACCCTACGTTGTTATTTACCAATGCCGGTATGGTGCAGTTTAAAGATGTCTTCTTAGGGCAAGAAAAACGTGCTTACACCAAAGCAACTTCTTCGCAGCGCTGCGTTAGAGCAGGTGGTAAACATAATGACTTAGAAAACGTAGGCTATACCGCGCGCCACCATACCTTTTTTGAAATGCTGGGTAACTTTAGTTTTGGTGAGTACTTTAAGCGCGATGCTATTCGTTACGCGTGGACATTTTTAGTGGATGAATTAGGTATACCGGCTGAAAAGTTGTGGGTTACCGTGTTTGACGAAGATCCAGAAGCTGCTGATATTTGGTTAAACGAAATAGGCGTAAGCCCCGATCGTTTATCGCGTATTGGCGCAAAAGATAACTTCTGGTCAATGGGCGACACAGGTCCATGCGGCCCATGTTCTGAAATTTTTTACGATCACGGTGAAGATGTTGCGGGTGGCCCTCCGGGTACGCCAGAAGAAGATGGGGACCGTTATGTGGAAATTTGGAACTTGGTTTTCATGCAATACAACCGCAGTGCGGACGGTAAATTAACGCCATTACCTAAACCCTCTGTTGATACGGGAATGGGGCTGGAGCGAGTCGCCGCTATTCTTCAAGGTGTGCACAATAACTACGATATTGAGCTATTCCAGGCACTTATTAAAAGTGCAGCGGAATTAACGAACACAACCGATATTCGTCATACTTCATTGCGCGTTTTGGTGGATCATATCCGCTCATGTGCGTTCTTAATTGTTGACGGTGTACAGCCTTCAAATGAAGGCCGTGGCTATGTGTTAAGACGTATTATTCGTCGTGCGATTCGTCATGGGTATAAGTTAGAAACGAAAGAAGTCTTTTTCCATAAATTGGTTAAACCGCTTGCTGAACAAATGGGCGAAGCGTACCCAGAGCTTGTCGAAAAGATGCAAATGATCAGTAATATCTTGCTGAAAGAAGAGCAACGTTTTGCAGAAACATTAGAGCAAGGGATGAAGTTGTTACAAGATGGAAGTCAGTCATTAAAAGATAACCTAATTACCGGTGAAACAGCTTTTAAGCTGTACGACACATTCGGCTTCCCTGTTGATTTAACAGCGGATTACGCCAGAGAAAATAATTTAACCGTCGATATGGACGGTTTTGAGCGTGCGATGGAAGCGCAGCGCGAACGTGCTCGTTCAGCCAGCTCATTTTCGGTAGGGGAGTCTGCATTACCTGACACAAACCTAAGTACAGAATTTACAGGCTACGACTCACTGGTTTCGGAGTCGACCTTAGAAGCGATCTTTAAAGACGGTGAAGAAGTGAGCTCTATAAGCGAGAAAGATGAAGCTTATTTAGTGTTAGATCAAACAGCCTTTTATGCCGAATCGGGCGGTCAAGCGGGTGATAAAGGTGCTTTAACAACAGCGTCTGCAAGCTTTGTTGTGCGCGATGTTCAAAAGCAAGGGCAGGCGTATATTCATGTTGGGAAGGTAATAAAAGGTACGTTTAAACAAGGCGAGCCGCTTACGGCAACAGTGAATGCAGATGATCGTATCGCTACTGCATCGAATCACTCGGCGACACATTTGTTGCATGCTGCATTACGTGAAGTACTGGGTGAGCATGTGACGCAGAAAGGTTCATTAGTTGAGGCAAAGCGATTACGTTTTGACTTTAGTCACTTTGAGCCGATCACAAAAACACAATTACAAGAAATTGAGCGCTTAGTTAACCAACAAATTAGGCTTAATGCCGATGTTGAAACGCAAGTAACCGATCAAGAAACCGCTGTTGCTAATGGTGCAATGGCGCTGTTTGGTGAAAAATACGGCGATAAAGTTCGCGTATTAAAAATGGGCTCTTTTTCAATAGAGCTTTGTGGCGGCACGCATGTGAACCGTCTAGGTGATATTGGCTTTATGAAGATACTGTCAGAAACGGGTATAGCATCTGGTGTACGTCGTGTAGAAGCCATTGCTGGCGAGGGTGCGTTATCGAGGGCTGAGCAAAGCGAAGAGCTTTTACTAAAAATAAGCAAAATAGTAAAAGGAAATCGTGGTTCAGCCATAGATAAAGTCAGCCAAATTCAAGATAAGAATAAAGCGCTTGAAAAAGAATTAGAGCAACTGAAATCACAATTAGCAAAAGCAGCCAGTGGCGATTTAGTTAGCCAAGCCGTTCAAATAGACGGGATTAATGTATTGGCTGCTCATATAGAAGGGAGTGATGGTAAAACGTTACGGGATTTGGTGGATCAGTTAAAAGACAAATTAGGTGATGCAGCCGTTGTTTTATCAACAGTACAGGGCGCTAAAATAACGTTGATTGCAGGCGTATCAAAAACACAAACAAGCCGTATTAAAGCTGGGGATTTGGTTAACTCAGTTGCCTTGCAAGTAGGCGGAAAGGGCGGTGGTCGCCCTGATATGGCGCAAGCCGGTGGTGATAACCCAGCCGCGTTAGATGCTGCATTGAAGTCGGTTCCTGACTGGGTGAAAGGGCAGTTAAGCTAAACTCTCCGTTATTAAATTAATCGTAAGCTAGAAAACAAATGACACTACACATTCATAAATACGGCGGAACCTCAGTCGGTACAGCTGAGAAAATTCAAAATGTGGCTAAGAAGTTAGTCAATGAAAAGAATAAAACGGGAAACGAACTTGTTGTAGTGGTGTCTGCCATGAGTGGTGAAACCAACCGCATGACAGATTTAGCCAAACAAATGCAGGGCGCGCCATCGAGTAAGCAAATGGATGTGCTGCTATCAACTGGCGAACAAGTGACTATTGCATTATTGTGCATGGCCATTGAAGAGCTAGGGCATAAAGCAGTGTCTTATACGGGTAGCCAAGTAAAGATAATTACGGATGATTCACACAGCAAAGCACGTATAGAAGATATTCATACCGATAAGCTAAAAGCAGATTTAGATGCGGGTAATATAGTGGTTGTAGCGGGTTTTCAAGGAGTGACGGAAAGCGGTGCAATTACAACGTTAGGCCGTGGTGGTTCAGATACAACAGCGGTCGCATTAGCCGCCGCATTAAAAGCGGATGAGTGCCGTATTTATACCGATGTGGATGGTGTCTACACAACAGATCCGCGAGTAGAGCCTAATGCAAGAAGGTTGGATAAAATCACCTTTGAAGAAATGCTAGAAATGGCCAGTTTAGGTTCAAAAATTTTGCAAATTCGTTCAGTAGAATTTGCAGGTAAATACAATGTTCCATTACGTGTTCTATCCACCTTTAAAGAAGGCAACGGAACACTCATTACTTACGAGGACGAAGAGATGGAAAAAGCATTAATTTCAGGCATTGCGTTTAACCGCGATGAAGCAAAAGTGACTCTAGCGGGTGTGCCCGATATGCCGGGTGTTGCTTCAGCCATTTTAAAACCAATTTCAGAAGCAAATATTGAAATTGATATGATCGTGCAAAATATTGCCGAAGATAAAACAACTGATTTCACTTTTACAATACATAGAGATGATTACGACAATACCGTAAAAATACTAGAAAATAGCTGCGAAGAGTTGGGTGCTGAAAAAGTAATTGGTGATAACAAAATAGTAAAGGTTTCCATTGTTGGCGTCGGCATGCGTTCACATGCAGGGATTGCAAGCCAAATGTTTACAGCACTGGCAGATGAAGGCATCAATATTCAAATGATTTCAACTTCAGAAATTAAAATTTCAGTGGTTGTTGATGAAAAATATTTAGAATTAGCAGTGCGTACATTACATGAATCATTTGGCTTATCGGAAGAATAATCAGCGCGAGATGGCTGTTTGCTTATAAGGAGCTATGGTAGAATATCTCCAATAATAATAAAAAATAAAATTTGGTTGGCAACGCTTCAGTAAAATGAAGCAATAAGGAGATATCATGCTGATATTAACGCGTAAAGTTGGTGAATCCCTTGTGATTGGTGATGATGTATCGATCATCGTATTAGGGGTTAAAGGAAATCAAGTAAGAATTGGAGTTGACGCACCTAAAAGCGTTTCTGTCCATCGAGAAGAGATTTATAAGAAAATTCAAGATGAAAAGGAAAACGGCGGTAATAGATAGTTAGAGCCGAATGCATAGGAGGAGACTTTCTCTTCTATATGATTAAGGCCTATGGTTTACAACTATAAAGTCTAAATAAGTGGGTATTTAGCACCCCGCTTAAGAAAAAATTAAATACCGGAGAGATGGCCGAGCGGCTGAAGGCGCTCCCCTGCTAAGGGAGTATGGGTTTTATAGCCCATCGAGGGTTCGAATCCCTCTCTCTCCGCCACTATCCTTTGCAAATCAACAAGTTACAACGTCTTTCCTGCGCTACCCCACAATCTCAAAGTGATGGGTTTTATCTAAATACGGGCTTTATTTTATACGCGGCTATTCGGAATAGCGGAGTGTTTAGGTATTCATATATGCTATCTAATACAGAAGGCCCAGTCTGGACATGGATTAGTGATTGAATGAGTGCCTGTATCGAGATATTTCATAGATGATTAGTTTATTTAGAAATTATCCTTCCGTTGCAATATACTCATAATTGTAAATAACAAGGAGGTGGTATGACTATTCAAGAGACAGTTCAACGAGATGATTGGGTTGAAATTAACATATCCGGCATTATAGAAAAAAGCGAACTGGATGCGTTTCAAAAAACAGCTAAGCAGGCAGTCCAAGGGGGACGTAAAAAGATACTCATTATTTTGCAAGACTTTGGTGGTTGGGGCGGTGACTCGGAAGGTTGTGTAGTGGCATAGTTAAGTTGGCCACCTAATTAGAGGTGATATTATTCATCTCAAGATAAAAAGGTGAGCGCATGATGAGAAGAAGCAGACCAACATTTACCCCTGAATTTAGGCTTGAAGCA
>LWTL01000111.1 GCA_002101235.1 Cycloclasticus sp. symbiont of Bathymodiolus heckerae
GTGCTGCTTCAAGCCTAAATTCAGGGGTAAATGTTGGTCTGCTTCTTCTCATCATGCGCTCACCTTTTTATCTTGAGATGAATAATATCACCTCTAATTAGGTGGCCAACTTAACTATGCCACTACAATTCGGAGCATCAAGGCAAATGGCAGTCATTGCGGGAGACGGCTATTTCCCAACCATTCTTGCAAAGCGAAATAACCGTATCCCTGTTTATGCTATTTTAAGTATGTCTTTACTGGCATTCATTCTTGTACTTGTAGGGAGTTTAGAGATGATACTTGAATTTGGCAGTATTACATTTCTGTTGGTATCGCTGCTAATGGCGTATGCCAATTATAAGATCCGTGATTTAACAAACTCATCACTATTTATTACTTTAGTTTCCTTTGTAGGACTATTGATAGGAACGGTACTGGTTCTATACTATGAATTTAACAACCAACCTCAACAATTATTATTCATTGTTGGTCTTTATATAATATTAACAATAGGTTCATGGCTATTTTCAAGAAACAGGTGCCTTCAAGCTGGAAACTAACAAATCGTTCTTCGCTGCGCCCACTTAACAGCTTAAACGTCAAATGGGCCGATCGCTTACCCCGCTAGTTTTTTATATTTAATGCGACGGGGCTGGTCAGCTTCCGCACCTAAACGACGTTTTAAATCAGCTTCGTATTCTTCGTAGTTACCTTCAAACCAAACCACGTTACTGTCGCCTTCAAACGCTAGCATGTGGGTGGCTATTCTGTCTAAGAACCAACGATCATGCGAAATAACCACAGCACAGCCGGGGAAGCTGAGTAGGGCTTCTTCAAGTGCGCGGAGTGTTTCAATATCTAAATCATTGGTTGGTTCATCAAGCAGTAATACGTTGCCGCCTTCTTTTAGAACTTTTGCAAGGTGAACACGGTTGCGTTCACCACCGGACAAATCGCCCATGCGTTTTTGTTGGTCTGAACCTTTAAAGTTAAAGCGACCAACGTAGGCGCGAGAAGGGGTTTCGTAGGTGCCCACGGTGATAACATCGTTACCTTCGGATATTTCCTCAAACACGGTTTTGTTGTCGTCTAAATCATCACGTGACTGGTCTACATAGGCGAGCTTAACAGTTTCGCCGATTTTAATTTCACCGCCACTGGCATCTTCCATGCCACCCATCATTTTGAACAGGGTCGATTTACCCGCGCCGTTGGCGCCAATAATGCCGACAATGCCACCTTGCGGAAGGTTGAAGTTAATATCATCAAATAACACGCGGTCACCAAAGGCTTTGCTGACATTAATGGCCTCGATAACGGAATCACCTAAGCGCGGGCCAGGTGGTATGTAAATCTCCTGTGTTTCGCTGCGCTTTTGGAAGTCTTTGGATTGTAGTTCATCAAACCGTGCCATACGCGCTTTGCTTTTGGCGTGACGGCCTTTTGCATTTGAGCGCACCCATTCCAGTTCTTTTTTAATAGAACGTTTTTGCGAGGCTTCAGCCTTTTGTTCTTGCTCTAAACGCGCGTCTTTTTGTTCTAGCCATGATGAGTAGTTACCTTCCCAAGGAATACCGCGTCCACGATCGAGCTCTAAAATCCAACCGGCGACGTTATCTAGGAAATACCGATCATGAGTGACGGCAACAACGGTGCCGGTGAAGTCGTGCAAAAAGCGTTCTAACCATGCAACTGATTCAGCATCTAAATGGTTAGTGGGTTCATCCAGTAACAGCATGTCGGGTTTTGAAAGAAGTAACTTACACAAAGCAACACGGCGTTTTTCACCGCCCGATAATTTACTCACATCAGCATCCCAAGGCGGTAGACGAAGTGCATCGGCTGCTATTTCCATCGTGCGATCAGTGTCATGCCCATCACTCGCTTGTAGAATGTTTTCCAACTCAGCTTGTTTTTTAGCCAAGGCGTCAAAGTCTGCATCAGGCTCTGCGTAAGCGGCATATACAGCATCTAATTCGGCTTGTGCGTCGGTCAAGTCACCTAAGGCTTCCTCAATATTACCGCGCACGTCTTTGCTTTCGTCTAATTGAGGTTCTTGTGATAAATAGCCGATTTTTATACCGGGTTGTGGTCGTGCTTCGCCTTCAATGTCGGTGTCTAGCCCCGCCATTATTTTTAATAAGGTCGATTTGCCAGAACCATTCAAGCCCAGCACACCAATTTTTGCGCCGGGGTAAAAAGATAAATAAATATCTGTCAGAATTTTACGTTTAGCGGGCACGATCTTGCTAACGCCGTTCATAGTGAAAATGTATTGAGCCATTGTTGTTCCGTGTTTGGGGTGAATAATTACGAATACTTCTTTAAGGCATGCGTGTTGAGTTGGTTAAAAGCTAACAGTAGCACGTCAAAGTCAGTAGCTTGAGTGTTTCTGTATTGTAACAGTGACGCGAGCTCCATTTGCATGTTGAAAATAGCCTGTCATATAAATGAAAGATTTTAATGCTAACCTTGTATTGATTAGATTATTTTTGATAAGGACGTGTGATGATAAATGAGCGCAAAATAATGAGCTTTATCTCGCCGCAAACAGTCGCGGTGGTCGGCGCGAGTCAGCGGGAAGGTTCGTTGGGACGAATTATTATGTCTAACCTATTATCTGGCAGCATAGCCGAGGCTGACCTGTGTGTTGTTAACCCTAAATACAAACGCGTGTTAAATACGGCGTGTTATGCCACGGTGGCGGATATGCCGCATGTGCCAGATCTGGCTATTTTGGTTTCTCCTGCTAAAACAGTGCCCCAGTTAATTACCGAGTTGGGGCAAAAAGGGGTTGGCTGTGTCATTGTTATTAGCGCCGGTTTTTTAGAAAGCGGCCATGACGAAGGTCGGTTGCTAGAGGAGCGTATGCTGAGAGAGGCGCGTCGATTCAATATGCGTATTGTGGGGCCAAATTGTTTGGGTATTTTATCGCCCATCAATGGTTTAAACGCAAGCTTTAGTCATTTGATGCCTAAAAAAGGAAAAATTGGTGTTATTTCTCAATCGGGCGCAATGCTAACCTCCATTATTGATTGGGCTTGTGGACGTGGAATAGGTTTTTCACACTTAGTGTCGTTGGGTGACATGGCAGATGTCGGTTTTCCAGAGGCTCTCGACTTTATGTCGTCTGACTCTAATACCGAAGCCATTTTGATTTATATGGAGTCTGTTCATAACGCTCGCCGCTTTATTTCGGCGGCGCGAGCCGCCTCTCGGACAAAGCCGATTGTTGTGCTTAAAGTGGGTCGCTCTGATGAGGGTAGTCGAGCGGCGGCCTCCCATACGGGTGCGTTGGCGGGTTCAGATGACGTGTATCAGGCGGCCTTTGATCGCTCTGGTTTGCTGCGAGTTGATGGAATGCGCGAATTGTTTTATGCGGCCGCTTCGTTAACATCGGTGGGACCGATTGATGTTGAAAATTTAGCTATTTTGACCAATGGCGGCGGCATGGGTGTGTTGGCAACGGATGCGTTAATCAAAGAAGGTGGCGTGTTGGCTGCGCTGTCTGATGAAACTATTGAGCGGCTTAATAAGGTATTGCCAGATAGTTGGTCGCACGCAAATCCAGTTGATATTATTGGCGATGCTGGGCCGCAACGCTATGCGGATGCGCTGGCTATTCTTCAGCAAGATGCAGGGGTGGGCACTGTCTTGGTGCTCAATTGCCCAACCGCAGTAGCATCGAGTACCGATGCGGCTGAAGCGATTATTAAAGCGACGCAGGACAGTGACAAGTGCGTGCTAGCCAGCTGGGTAGGTAGCGCCACAGCAGAAACGAGTAGAACGCTTTTTGCCCAACATGGCGTTCCAAATTACGCAACGCCTGAGGCAGCGGTCAATTCGTTTATGCACTTGGTTCGTTATAAGCAAAATCAAGATATTCTGATGGAAACGCCACCGGCACCCGCTAAAGATTTACAGTTTGATGTTGATACGGCGAGCAAGGTGATTGCAACGGCGGTGGCGGAAGGTCGAGAGTGGTTAAATGAGTGGGAGGCAAAAGAGGTTTTATCCGCTTATGGCATACCCACGGTTGAGACGCGCATGGCGCGAACGCTAGAGGAGACAGTTCGGTTTGCTGAAGAGCTAGGTTTCCCCGTTGTAGTGAAAGTTTTTTCACCTGATATTATGCATAAATCAGATGTTCGCGGCGTTGCGCTGAATTTAGACAGTGCAGAGGCGGTTAAGCAGGCTGTGTTGGATATTAAGCGTGCGGTTCAGCAGATAATGCCGGAAGCAAAAATTGAAGGCTTTGCGGTTCAACATATGGTGGATATTAAAGGTGCTCATGAACTGATTTTAGGTGTTAAAGACGATTCTACATTTGGCCCCGTTCTTTTGTTTGGTCAAGGCGGAACGGCAGTTGAAGTTTATGACGACAAGGCGCTGGCGTTGCCACCACTAAACTTGAAACTGGCGAAGGATATGGTTTCTAGAACGAAGGTGTATCGTTTATTGAAGGGCTACCGTGAGCGAGAGCCGGTTGATATGGATGCGCTGTTGTTAACCCTTATCAAGCTATCGCAATTGGTGGTGGATTTCGATCGTCTAGTTGAGTTGGACATCAACCCGCTGTTAGCCAATGAGCACGGGGTCATTGCGTTGGATGCTCGAATACGCATTTCGATAAAGAAAACAGTCAAAAAAGATAGGTTAGCGATTCATCCGTATCCACAAGAATTGGAGGAGCTACTTCATCTTGAGTCAGGCAAAACGTATATGCTTCGTCCTATTAGGCCAGAAGATGAGCCCGAGTTGATTCAAAATTTTGAGCAGCTAACGAAAGAAGAAATATGGTTTCGGTTTTTTCATGTGGTGAAAACAATGGAACACAATATGGCTGCACGTTTCACGCAAATTGATTACGACCGAGAGATGGCACTCGTTGTCACAGATCAATACCGCCATGTTGGTTGGAAGTTATATGCCGTGGTACGTTTGATAACTAATAAGTTTGAGCCGAAAGCGGAGTTTTCTTTGATCGTTAATAATGCTATCGTCGGGCAGGGTGTTGGAACGTTGCTGTTGGCGCGAATTATTACATATGCTCAGTCACGCGGTATTGAAGAGATTTATGGCACGGTCTTATCGGATAATAAGACCATGATTGACATCTGTAAAAAAGCGGGATTTGAAATAAAAGTGAATTATGATGAGCCGGGAACGGTGGATGTTAAGTTAGGGTTAAAGCACAAAGAGTAAATGCTAGCTCGCCATAGAGCGCACTTAAGCTACGCCCAAGTGATAGTTTGATATTAACTACTAGTAGTGTATTTAAAGCTAATATTGGCGTTATAGGCACTAGATGATGTAAAATTGCCGACTTTATTAATTAAAGCACTTTAGCAAACTGCACGGGAAAACCAAATGTACAACAAAAGCATGAAAATTGAAGGATTTGATGACGAACTTTGGGCGTCTATTCAACAAGAAGAGCAGCGCCAAGAAGATCATATTGAGCTGATTGCCTCTGAAAACTATGCAAGCCCGCGTGTAATGCAGGCGCAAGGTTCTATGTTAACCAATAAGTATGCAGAAGGTTACCCGGGTAAGCGTTACTACGGTGGTTGTGAGTATGTGGATATTGCTGAGCAATTGGCGATCGATCGCGTTAAAGCATTGTTTGGTGCCGATTATGCAAATGTGCAACCACACGCGGGTTCACAAGCCAATGCGGCTGTTTATTTTGCGCTGCTGAAAGCGGGCGATACTATTTTAGGCATGAGCTTAGCGCACGGTGGTCATTTAACACACGGTTCTAAAGTTAACTTTTCGGGCAAACTTTTTAATGCCATTCAGTACGGTTTGAATGAGGCAACCGGCGAAGTGGATTACGATCAAATTCAAGCGTTGGCGAATGAGCACAAGCCTAAAATGATTGTGGCTGGTTTCTCCGCGTATTCTCGAGTGATGGATTGGCAAAAATTCCGTGATATTGCGGATTCAGTCGGTGCGTACTTATTTGTTGATATGGCGCACGTTGCAGGTTTAGTAGCCGCAGGTGAATACCCAAGCCCTGTGCAAATTGCTGATGTAACAACATCAACAACACATAAAACATTACGTGGCCCACGTGGCGGTTTGATTTTGGCCAAAGCAAACCCAGAAATTGAGAAGAAATTAAACTCAATGGTTTTCCCTGGCACGCAAGGCGGCCCATTAATGCACGTGATTGCAGCGAAAGCGGTTGCCTTTAAAGAAGCCTTATCGCCTGAGTTCACCGTGTACCAAAAACAAGTCAAAGTAAACGCAAGCGCCATGGCGAATACGTTTATCGAACGTGGTTTTAATATCGTTTCTGGCGGTACAGATAATCACCTGTTTTTAGTAGATTTGATTGATAAAGGCTTAACAGGCAAAGCAGCAGAAGCGGCGTTAGAAGAAGCGAATATCACAACAAACAAGAACTCTGTGCCGAATGACCCGCAATCACCATTCGTTACTAGCGGTATTCGTTTAGGTGCGCCAGCAATTACAACACGTGGTTTTAATGAGCAAGACAGTAAAGACCTTGCTGGTTGGATGTGCGATATTTTAGGCGACATCGAAAACACAGCCGTCCAGCAAGCAGTTAAAGAAAAAGTGCTAGCTATTTGCTTACGTTTGCCAGTTTACGCAGACTAAGGTTTAAACGATGCAGTGCCCATTTTGTAATGACAGCGATACGCGGGTTATAGACTCGCGCCTTGCAGGTGAAGGCGATAGCGTTCGTAGACGACGCGAATGCCTTGCCTGTAAGGAACGCTTTACAACGTTTGAAACGGCTGAGCTTAACTTGCCGCGCGTGATAAAAAGTGACGGTGTACGTGAGCCTTTTTGGGAAGAAAAACTCAGTGCGGGTTTTCTTCGCGCATTAGAGAAACGCCCTGTTGATAGTGATGCGATTGATGCGGCAATGAGTCGTATTAAAAAGCGCTTGTTGTCGTTAGGTGAGCGTGAAATACCGTCTATGAAAATAGGTGAGTTAGTGATGGACGAGTTGCAAGACTTAGATCACGTGGCCTATGTTCGTTTTGCATCAGTTTACAAAAGCTTCGAAGACATTAATGCATTTAGGGAAGTGATTGATGCGTTAGAGAAAGACGGTAAAAGCGAGGCTATTACGCTAAAACCCGTGGCTGGAAAGTCGTAGCGACGAAATGACGTTTACTTCCGATGACCAACGCTACATGGCTCGTGCTATTGAGTTAGCTAGGAATGGTCAATACAGTGCTAACCCCAACCCTTGTGTTGGCTGCGTGATTGTTCAAAATAATCAAATTATTGGTGAAGGTTGGCATGCGAAAGCGGGTGAGCCTCATGCTGAAATTCATGCCTTAAAGCAGGCGGGCACTGAAGCTAAGAGTGCAGCGGTATATGTCACATTAGAGCCGTGTAGTCATCACGGTAAAACCCCCCCTTGTGCGGATGCCTTAATTGAAGCAGGGGTGTCGCGAGTTGTGGTTGCGATGGAAGATCCTAACCCTTTAGTGGCGGGGGAAGGTATTGCTAAATTACGTGACGCTGGTCTTGATGTGTTGGTTGGCTTGATGGAAGAAGAAGCGGTGGCGTTAAATGTGACGTTTTGCCATAAAATGATGACGGGTAAACCGTATATCATCAGTAAAGTGGCGATGAGCTTGGATGGTAAAACAGCAATGGCATCGGGTGAAAGCCAATGGATTACAGGTGCTTCTGCACGTGAAGATGTGCATCGTTTGCGAGCACAAAGTGACATTGTGCTCACGGGTGTTGGAACTATATTGGCAGACAACCCAAAATTAACAGCAAGAGACGGTCTGGCTGGATTGCAAGTTCGTCAGCCCCGACGTGTTATTTTAGATTCACAGTTAAAAACGCCGTGTGATGCAGCTATTTTTGGTGATGATGCGAACACAACTATTTTGACATGCAGTAAAGAGGAGCAACGCATATTAGCTCTGAAGAAAAAGGGTTGTAACGTTGAAGTGCTAGCGGCGGATGCGAATGGTCATGTCGATTTACAAGCCGTTTATACGTGGTTATGTAACCAGCAAATTAATAGCGTGATGGTTGAGGCAGGTGCGCTTTTGAATGGAGCCTGTTTGCAGGCTGGGATTATTGATGAGCTGGTCGTTTATATGTCGCCGAGCGTTTTAGGCTCAGATGCTCGAGGCGCATTTTCAATGCCAACGATAACGCAGCTTTCAGACAAAATTAAGTTGAGTTATGAGCAAATGGAAACGCTTGGTGATGATATTAAATTAACGTACATGGTAAAAAGAGAGTCATAAATGTTTACAGGGATTATCGAAGCGATTGGTGAAATCAAACGTGTTGAGCAACAGCAAGGTGATGTGCGCTTAACGGTTGCAACCAAGAGTTTGGGTTTAGATGATGCCCAGCTCGGGGACAGTATTGCGGTCAATGGTGTTTGCTTAACGGCTATTGTATTATCGAAAGGGCAATTTGTGGCCGATGTTTCAAATGAAACATTATCAGCAACAACAATGGATTCTATTAAGGCGGGTTCGAAGGTTAACTTAGAATGTGCATTGCAGGCTCAAACGCGTTTGGGTGGGCATATGGTGAGCGGTCATGTTGATGGAGTTGGTAAGGTGTTGGAGCGTAAAGCAGATGCACGTTCAGTACGTTTTACCTTTGCTATGCCAAGTGAGTTGGCGCGCTATGTGGCGCAAAAGGGATCAATTTGTATCGATGGCATTAGCCTAACGGTTAACACGGTTGATGACGCATCGTTTTCTGTCAATATTGTGCCGCATACGCTTGAAATGACAACGCTTGGTGATCGGAAAGTAGGTGATGCTGTTAACCTTGAAGTGGATGTTATTGCGCGCTACCTAGAACGCTTAATGATGGGCAGTTCACAAGCAGGCCCCGCTACTGACTATAAAGAGCTGTTAGGGGAAAGTGGCTTCATTAAATAAAAGCAAGATAGCAATGTGTATCGGCGTACAATACGCGCTAATTCAGTACAAAGACGCTTTATGAACACGACACAAGAAATTATTGATGACCTGAAGCAAGGTAAAATCGTCATCATTATGGATGATGAAGATCGCGAGAATGAAGGCGACCTTTTGATGTTAGCGGAACACGTTCGTCCGCAAGATATAAACTTTATGGCGAGTTATGGTCGTGGTTTAATTTGCTTAACACTGACGCGTGAACGTTGTCATCAATTACGTTTGCCGCTGATGGTGAATGATAATCAAGCAGCATATTCGACGAATTTCACTGTTTCTATTGAGGCAGCAGAAGGTGTCACAACGGGTATTTCTGCTGCTGATCGAGCGAAAACAATTCTGGCGGCGGTGAAGCCGGATGCAAGCCCAACCGATGTTGTTCAGCCAGGGCATATTTTCCCATTGATGGCTCAACCAGGTGGCGTGTTAAATAGAACAGGGCATACGGAAGCCGGGTGTGATTTGGCGCGGTTAGCAGGGTCTGAGCCAGCGGCTGTTATTGTTGAAATTTTAAATGACGATGGCAGCATGGCGCGCCGCGATGATTTGAAGGTTTTTGCCGAAAAGCATGAATTAAAAATCGGCACGATTGCTGATTTAATTCATTACCGAATTCAGAACGAGAAAACGATCGAACTTGTGAGTAGTTGCGAATATCCTACAGAGTACGGGGATTTCAGGCTGCATGCGTTCCAAGATCAAATAGATAATAAGCTTCACTTAGCGCTGACTTATGGTGACGTGGAAACCGATGAGCCAGTTATGGTTCGGGTGAATGCAAAAAGCACCTTGGCGGATTTACTCCACGCGAAAGAAAGTGACCATTACCCTTTGCCTAATGCCATGCGTAAAATTGTAGAAGAAGGTCGTGGTGCATTGATCTTGATTCGAAATAAAGAAGATAATCAATCGATTGTTGAGTTTATTCATGAGCAAGAGTTAAAAGAGAAGGGTGTGGCTAAAACAGTGGTTCCACCAACAGTGGACTCACGTGCGGTGGGTGTAGGATGCCAGATTCTTACAGAGCTAGGTATTAAAAAGTTGAAACTACTGGGTACGCCTACAAAGTACTCTGGGTTGGCTGGGTTTGATATTGAAATTGTTGAGCACGTCGCTTTAGATTAGTCAGTGTGAAACACTGATACAATTACATACTATTTATAAGTACAGATAACACGGGTTTTATATGTCAGATGCAAAATTAATTGAAGGAAATATGGTCGTGCGTGATGCGCGCTTCTGTTTACTAGTGGGTCGTTTTAATAGCTTTATTGTGGATCAATTAGAAGGTGGTGCAATTGATACGTTGTTACGTCATGGCGCGGATATTAAAAATATTGATGTGGTTAAAGTGCCGGGCGCGTTCGAAATGCCATTAGCCGCACAACGTCTAGCCGCAAAACAAAAATACGATGCCATTATTGGTTTGGGAGCTGTTATTCGTGGTGGTACGCCGCACTTTGAATATGTTTCGGGTGAAGTGACGAAAGGTTTAGCGATGGTATCGCTACAGGCTAATCTTCCTGTAACGTTTGGCGTATTAACAGTGGATTCCATTGAGCAAGCAATTGAGCGCGCAGGGACAAAAGCAGGCAATAAAGGTGCGGAAGCGGCGCTTGCTGCGATCGAAATGGTTAATGTATTAAAGGTGATTGACGCCGAATGAGTTCACCAAAAAGTAATGCAAGGCTGGTCGCTTTACAAGCACTATATCAATGGCAGATGACTGGCCAAAATTTGCAAGAGATTTATCAGCAGTTTGAAAAAGACCCAGAAACGCCGAAGTACCATAAAGCGTACTTTGAGTTACTGTTGGCGGGTGCCGTCGATAAATTAGGCGAGTTAGATGCCGCGATTAGCGTGTTTACGACACGAGGCTTTGAAAAAATAGACCCGATTGAAAAAGCAGTTTTGCGTTTAGGCGCATATGAGTTGCTTTTTAAACCTGAGGTGCCTTATCGCGTGGCCATTAATGAATCCATTAATTTAGCGAAGAGTTTTGGGTCAGAAAAAAGCCATGCATACGTCAATAGTATTATGGATAAACTAGCTCAGAAGCATAGGTCGCTTGAAATAAAAGCCAAGGCTAAGAAAAAAACAGGTTAGTTCCGCCAATGTCATCGTCAGAATTTTCAATCATAGACGACTTTTTTACCGTTAAATCAACGAAAGGGCTGCCGCCAATACTGGGCGTGGGTGACGATTGTGCGGTGCTCGATGTGCCGAATGACAAGCAATTGGCTATTAGTACGGATACGTTGGTTGAAGGTGTACACTTTCTTGTGAACAGTGAACCTCAATCGTTAGGTCATAAAGTGTTAGCTGTGAATTTGAGTGACTTGGCGGCGATGGGTGCAACGCCCACTTGGGCGTCGTTAGCGATTACTTTACCATCGATCAATGAAGAGTGGCTGGCAGCGTTTAGCAAAGGTTTTTTTGAGCTTGCAGAAAAGCATTCATTGCATCTGGTTGGCGGCGATACAACTCAAGGGCCTCTTTCAATAACCATCACGATTATGGGGTTATTACAAAAACATCGACGTTTAACCCGTTCAGGTGCAAAAGTGGGCGATTCGATTTATGTTTCTGGTGCTATTGGGAATGCAGGTCTGGGTTTACTTAAATCGAGGTCAGGTGTTGTCGACTTAAATGATCATGATGTGGCTGCATACGTTCGCCCGAGCCCTCGTGTGCAATTAGGTCAGCAATTATTAGGGATGGCGAGTTCGTGTATCGATGTGTCTGATGGCTTAGCTGCGGATTTAAATCACATCTTGCAGCAAAGCGGTGTTGGCGCGACGATTCAGCATCAAGATTTACCGTTAACGGATTCAGTGCAACAGCATATGATAGATATTGCTGATGAGGTATGGCCTTACTCAACAGGGGATGATTATGAGTTGTGTTTTACTCTGCCGAGCATTGTAAATATAGATTCGATAGATCAGCGGTTAGAAAAAAAAATCACTAAGATTGGTGTTATTGAAGAGCAAGCAGGTCTTCGCATTCAAGCAAAGAGTGGTGAGTTAATAAACTTCAGTAAAGGTTATGAGCATTTTAATGGCAAATAATACGCCTACCTTTAAGCAATTGTTAGCAAACCCAGTGCAAATGCTGGCGTTCGGTTTCGGCTCTGGTTTGGCAAAAAAAGCCCCAGGTACAATGGGTACGCTCGCAGCTTTGCCTATGTATTACGCATTAATGCAATTTTCAGTAGAAGCGTACTTAGTTATTTTAGTGCTTGTTTCGGTGTCAGGTATTTGGATTTGCGGCAAAGCAGCGGAACAAATTGGTGTGCACGATCACGGCGGAATCGTTTGGGATGAAATAGCAGGTTATCTGTTAACGATGTATTGGGTCGCGTTCAGTTGGCAAAACATGCTATTAGGCTTCGTTTTATTTAGATTATTCGATATTTTAAAGCCTTGGCCCATTAACTGGCTCGATCGGTATGTTGAGGGCGGTTTTGGCATTATGGTAGATGATCTTTTAGCAGGTTTGATGGCCGCTGCTTGTTTATATTTTATTGTTCCACTTATTTAAAAATTAGATTGTAAAAACAAATTATTCCTAGTATCATCACGCTCCTAAATGGACGCGGGGTGGAGCAGTTCGGTAGCTCGTCGGGCTCATAACCCGAAGGTCGTAGGTTCAAATCCTGCCCCCGCTACCAACATTTATATAGGTACCCCATTTTGGGGTATTTTTGTATGGCCACTTACTGAATAAGGTATTAATTCGTAAGCAAAATTTGTTTTTATAAAATGGGCCATTGGCCCTTTTTTTATGTGTGATGGATAGGAATGAATCAAGCACCTGCTAAAATATTAGAATTAATAGAACCCGCTGTTACAGGCTTGGGGTATGAATTTGTTGGGGCGGAATTTGTAGGTCAAGGCAAAGCATCTGTGCTGTTAGTGTATATCGATTCAGAGAAGGGCATATTAGTAGGTGACTGCTCTAAGGTGAGTCATCAAATTAGCGGCATTATGGATGTTGAAGACCCGATTAGTGGCCAGTATCGTTTAGAGGTCTCGTCACCGGGTATGGAGCGTCCATTATTTAAGCTAGAGCACTTTGAACGCTTTAAAGGCTCTATGGTCAAATTGGAATTGCGCCAAGCAACGATTGAAGGACAGAAAAAATTCACCGGTGAAATACTTGAAGTAAAAGGTGAGACGGTACATATACATGAGGACGAAGAGGAAATAGAAATTCCTTTTTCGCTTATAAAGAAAGCAAAACTTGTAGTTAAATTTTAAAGCTGAGTAGACGTGCTGTTTTTTTGCACGTTTTTATGAAACTTATACCCATAGGGGTATAAATACTGATTGCGTAGGGTTAAAGATGGCTAATAAAGAAATTTTAATGGTAGTAGATGTCGTATCTAATGAAAAAGAAATTGAACGCAGTGTTCTTTTTGAAGCCATTGAGGCAGCATTGGAAATGGCAACTAAAAAGATGTACCGAGAGGATATTGCTGCACGTGTGGCCATTGATCGTGAAACAGGTGACTATGAATCATTTCGCCGTTGGGAAGTAGTTGAAGCTGACCCTGAATTTGAAGGTGGTCTAGAAAACCCAGATGCGCAAATTCTACTTGAAGATGCTCAAAGCAAAGATGCTGAACTAGAATTAGGCGATTTTATAGAAGAGTCTATTGAGTCGGCAGAATTTGGACGCATTGGTGCGCAAGCAGCGAAGCAAGTTATTGTTCAGAAAGTAAGAGAAGCCGAGCGTAAGAAAGTATACGAACATTACAAAGATAAAGTTGGTGATTTAGTAACCGGTGTTATCAAACGTATTGAACGTGGGAATGTGTTTGTAGACCTTGAAGGAACTGCAGATGCGATTATTCCCCGCGAAGAAATGATTCCAAGAGAGCCCGTTAGAACAGGCGACAGAATTCGTGGGTATCTAAAGGAAGTAGAAGAAGTAACACGTGGCCCACAATTAACGGTTTCTCGTAGCTCGTCAGAATTATTAATTGCACTATTTAAGTTAGAAGTGCCTGAAGTAGGTGACGGTTTGATTGAAATTTTAGGTGCGGCGCGTGACCCAGGTTCTCGTGCAAAAATTGCGGTTAGAACGCGCGATCAGCGTTTAGACCCAGTCGGCGCATGTGTGGGTATGCGTGGCTCACGTGTACAGGCCGTATCTAACGAATTAGCGGGTGAGCGTGTTGACATTATTTTGTGGGATGAAAACGAAGCGCAATTCGTTATTAATGCGATGTCTCCTGCGGAAGTTGTCTCAATTGTTGTTGATGAAGATAAGCACAGCATGGACGTATCTGTTCAGGATGATAGCTTGTCACAAGCGATTGGCCGTGGTGGTCAAAATGTTCGTTTAGCCAGTGAATTAACAGGCTGGTCGTTAAACGTTATGAGTGAAACGCAGGCCGATGAACAAAACGCAACAGAAACAGACGGTTATGCGCAGCAATTAATGACGGACCTTGATGTGGATGAAGATGTTGCTTTAATTCTAGTTCAAGAAGGTTACACATCAATAGATGAGGTGGGTTTTGTTGCGTTAGAGGAGTTAACTGCAATTGAAGGGTTTGACGAAGATATTGCAGAAGAGCTGCAGCAACGTGCGAAAGATGCGCTGCTTATTAAGGCAATCGCATCAGAAGAGGTTTTAGAAGAGCACGAACCTGCGCAGGATCTATTGGAAATGGAAGGTATGGATCGTGAGTTGGCATTCAAGTTAGCTGGAAAAGAAGTGGTAACAATGGAAGACTTGGCCGATCTAGCAACTGATGAATTACTAGAATTAGTTGATATTGATGAAGAGCGTGCAACAGCACTCATTATGAAAGCACGTGAACCTTGGTTTGCTGAGTAAGCAATAAACTCCCTGGAGAAGAAGTATGGCAGATATTACAGTTCAACATTTAGCGAAAGTTGTTGGTACCACGGCTGAGAAGTTAGTGGCTCAGCTTAAAGACGCAGGTGTCAAAGGCAAAGAAATAACATCAACGTTGAGTGAAGGCGACAAGGTGAAATTATTAGCTCACCTTCGAGAAAGTCACGGCAAAGCTAAGAAAGACATATCAGCGCCGAAGAAAATGACGCTAAAGCGTAAAACAACGGTGACTGAGTTAAAGCAGTCTAGAGGGCGCGGCGCGGGTTCTGTCAGTATTGAAGTGCGTAAAAAGAAAACCTTAGGTCGTTCTACAGAAGAAGTTGTGACGGGGCTTAGCTCAGAAGAACTTGAAGAAGCTAAAAAAGCGGCGCAAGCGCATCAAGCGTTAGTTGAAGAAAAAGGTGCAGCGCGAGAAAAAGAGCAAGAGCGCCTCAGTAAAAATCTTGAAGAAAAAGAGCAAGCTGAAGCAGAAAAGAGCGCGAAAATAGAAGCAGAGCAGACGGCTAAAAATGCCGAAACTGATGCAGAAAAAGCGCGTGTTGCCGAGAAGGAAAACGCAGCTGATTCAGAAGCGTCAGCAAAGAAAAAGGCTGAAGATGCAGATGCTAAAAAAGTCAAAGCAGCTACAGAGCTAGCGCGCAGGCCGGATAAGAAAAAAACAGATACAAAGCCAAAAAGTCGGATTTTACATGTTGACAGAAAACCAAAGCGTAAGAAAAAAGGCTCGCAAAGAAGAGCTATTCGCCTTGAGTCAGACGATAAACATGCATTCGAAGTGCCGACTAAGACAATTACATATAACGTAGACATTCCTGAAAGCATTATTGTTTCTGACCTTGCTCAGCGTATGAACGTTAAAGCGGGCGAAGTTATTAAGGTGTTAATGGGTCTAGGTACGATGGCAACCATTAACCAACCTTTAGATCAAGATACAGCTGTCATCGTTGTAGAAGAGATGGGGCACACCGTTGTTTTACGCAGTGATGATGATTTACAAGCGGAACTGTTAGCCGATGTTATTCAAAAAGACGGCGAGGAGATTCCTCGTGGGCCGGTTGTAACAATTATGGGTCACGTTGATCACGGTAAAACATCATTATTAGATTATATTCGTGAAAGCCGAGTGGCTGCAGGTGAGTCAGGTGGTATTACTCAACATATTGGTGCTTATCGTGTGAAACAAGGCGACAGTATGGTGACCTTTATTGATACACCAGGACATGCTGCATTTACTGCTATGCGTGCTCGTGGTGCGCAAATTACCGATTTAGTTATTTTGGTTGTAGCGGCTGATGATGGCGTTATGCCGCAAACAAAAGAAGCGGTTGAGCACGCGCGCGCTGCCGGTGTTCCTATGATTGTTGCGGTTAATAAAATGGACAAAGAGGGTGCCCAACCTGATCGTGTTCGTAATGAGTTAGCGCAAATAGACGTAACGCCAGAAGATTGGGGCGGTGACACGCAATTCGTTAACATCTCTGCGTTAACAGGTGATGGTGTGAGCGAGTTGTTAGAAGCCATTTCATTACAAGCTGAATTGCTAGAGCTTACAGCACCAGTTGATGTGCCCGCTATAGGCGTGGTTGTCGAGTCGCGTTTAGATAAAGGCCGTGGTGCGGTGGGTACGATTCTTGTGCAAAAAGGCACCCTAAAAATGGGTGATTACATTGTTGCCGGTGAAGCGCATGGCCGGGTTAAAGCAATGTTCGACGAACATGGTAAAACAGTGAAAGCAGCAACGCCTGCAATGCCGGTTGAAGTATTAGGTCTTTCAAGTGCAACAGAAGCCGGTGTGGAAGTATATGCAGCGCCGAGCGAACGAAAAGCACGTGAGATTGCGGAGTTCCGTCAAGTTAAATCAAGACAAGCGCGTCAAGCGAAGCAACAGGCGGCGAAACTTGAGGAAGCCTTCTCTCAGATGGAAGATGGCGATAGCTCGACACTTAATGTGTTAATTAAGACAGATGTTCACGGTAGTTTGGAAGCGTTAAAAACATCGTTAACTAATCTATCAACTGATGAAGTTAAATTGTCTGTTGTAGCAGGCGGTGTGGGTGGTATTAATGAAAGTGATGTTAACTTAGCAGCAGCTTCAGATGCGCTGATTGTTGGTTTTAATACACGTGCAGACGCCAGTGCGCGTCGCATGATTGATAACCGCGGTGTTTCAGTGCGTTATTACAGTATTATTTATGATGTAATTGACGATGTGCGTGATGCGCTATCAGGCTTATTAGCACCAGAGATTAGAGAGCAAATTGTTGGTATTGCTAATGTACGTGATGTCTTTAAATCACCTAAATTGGGTGCGATTGCTGGTTGTATGGTGACAGAAGGTTTCGTTAGAAAAGACTTACCTATCCGTGTATTACGTGACAGCGTAGTTATATATGAAGGGCAACTTGAGTCATTAAGGCGTTTTAAAGATAACGTACAAGAAGTTAAGTCAGGCATGGAATGTGGTATTGGCGTGAAAGACTACAATGATGTTCAAGATGGCGATCAAATCGAAGTCTTTGAGCGTATTGAAGTGAAACGTAAGCTGTAGTTGACGACTAATGCCTAGAGAGTTTTTACGTTTTCAACGTGTGTCACGCCAGCTCCAACGTGAGCTTGGCGAAATTCTTCAGCGAGACTTGCGTGATCCAGAAGTGGGGTTTGTTACTGTTAATGATGTAGAGGTAACCAAGGATCTGTCAGTTGCTAAAGTTTACGTTGGGGTGTTAACAACAACCGCAAACGAAGATAAAAGCGCAAGTATTAATGCGTTAAACCGCGCGTCTAACTATATACATGGGGTGGTTTCTAAACGCATGCGAATGCGGATGGTGCCAGAGTTGCGATTCTTTTTAGATGAGTCTACAGAGCAAGGTTTAAAAATGGATGCGTTGCTGAAAGCAACTAATCCAGATAATGAGAAATAAGGCGTGGCGGATCGCATAAAGAAAGGACGAGATATTAGCGGCATCCTTATTTTAGATAAACCGCTTCATATCTCCTCAAACCGCGCCGTACAAATTGTTAAACGCTTGTATGGTGCAAAAAAAGTGGGGCATACGGGTAGTTTAGACCCATTGGCTTCTGGTGTTTTACCTATTTGCTTAGGTCACGCAACGAAGGTTTCCCAATACTTACTGGCCTCTAATAAAATCTACCAATTCACAATGAAGCTGGGGCAAACGACTGCGACAGGTGATGTTGAAGGTGAGATTTTAACTGATAGGCCTATTCCAGCAATAGATCAAGATGCTTTGAGCGCCTTGCTCGATAAATTCACTGGCTTGATTAAGCAAGTTCCGCCGATGTACTCAGCGCTAAAGCATAACGGTCAACGGTTGTATACACTGGCAAGAGCAGGGCAAGTGGTCGATAGGCCTGCACGTGAAGTAACGATTAACTCGCTAATTTTATTGTCAAAAACTGATGATAGTTTGACGTTGGAGGTGTGCTGCACAAAAGGAACGTATGTGCGGACACTAGCAGAAGATTTGGGTGAGCAATTAGGCTGTGGTGCGCATGTTACATTTTTAAGGCGTATTAATACTGGGCCGTTTGAATTAAAACAAGCAGTGACTATAGAGCAACTAGAATCTGTCAGAGGTGATTTAGGGGCGCTAGATAAGTTGTTAGGGCCTTTAGATTTGGCGTTACAAGAGTACCCGGTTTTAAACTGCAATGATAATGATAAAAGTGACTTGTGTTTAGGCAGGCAGGTGAAGGTTAATCAATTAATAGAAGAGCCGTTAATTCGTTTAAATGACGTTAATAGCGAGATTTTTGGATTGGGTAAATGGAGCTCGGAGAACTGTTTGGCGCCTATCAGAATTTTTGTATGAGGTAGTGTGTAGCAAGTGAGTCTTTATAGCTTGTTAGCTAACAGTGTGGGGAGTATAATGCCATGTTTTTTAAGATAAATTGTAAATTGGAGCAAGAAATATGTCGTTCGGTACAGAACAAAAGCAAGAAATAGTTAAAGAATATGCGTTATCAGAAGGTGATACAGGATCTCCAGAGGTTCAAGTTGCTTTGTTAACGGGGAGAATCAATCATTTGACACCGCATTTTTCTGAGAACAAAAAAGATCACCATTCACGTCAAGGGTTATTAAGAATTATTAACCGTCGTCGTAAACTTTTAGATTATTTGAAAGGTAAAGACGTAGAGCGTTACCGTGCATTGATCGCACGTTTAGGTTTAAGAAAATAATTTAAAATAGGCAGGCATATAGTGAATTCAGTAAAAAAAGAGTTTCAGTTCGGCAATCAAACAGTCTCGTTTGAAACAGGTGAAGTTGCACGTCAAGCAGACGGCGCAGTATTAGTTGAAATTGATGGTACGGTTGTTTTAGTAACAGCTGTTGGTAAACGTGAAGGCGGAGAAAATAATTCATTTTTCCCACTAACCGTTAACTATCAAGAAAAAACATATGCGGCGGGTAAAATCCCGGGTGGTTTCTTCAAACGTGAAGGTCGCCCAAGTGAAAAAGAAACACTGACTTCACGCCTTATTGATCGTCCAATTCGTCCTTTATTTCCAAAAGGTTATAAAAACGAAACTCAAATCATCGCAACGGTTGTTTCATTAAACCCAGAAGTTGATCCAGATATCCCTGCTTTACTAGGCGCATCAGCCGCGTTAGCAATTTCAGGTTTGCCGTTTGACGGACCGATTGGCGCAGCTCGTGTGGCTTACATCAACGGCGAATATGTGTTGAACCCATTAAGATCAGTGCTGGAAGAATCAAAACTTGACCTAGTTGTTGCTGGTACTGACAGCGCAGTGTTGATGGTTGAGTCAGAAGCTGATTGCCTGTCTGAAGAAGTAATGCTTGGTGCTGTGACTTTTGGTCATGAGCAAATGCAAGCAGCGATTACAGCGATTAACGAATTAGCTGCTGAAGTGGGTAAACCACGTATGGAATGGTCAGCACCTGAAGTTAACGAAACACTCGTAGAAAAAGTTGCTGGTCTTGCTAATGCAGGCATTGCTGATGCATATACAATTTTAGTTAAACTTGATCGTCAAGTTAAATTGAAAGAAGTGCGTAATGCAGTAATTGCAGAACTAGAAGATGAAGATAAAGACGAAGTGAAAGGTATTTTCTCTTCACTTGAAAAGAAACACGTTCGTGAGCTTGTTCTTTCTACTAAGAAACGTATTGATGGACGTGATTTATCAACAGTTCGTGAAATTCATGTTCGTACAGGTGTATTACCTCGTGCGCATGGTTCAGCTTTGTTTACACGTGGCGAAACACAAGCATTAGTGGTAGCAACATTGGGCACAGACCGTGATGCACAAATGATTGATGCGGTTGAAGGCGAATACCGCGACCACTTTATGTTGCATTATAACTTCCCTCCATTTTGTGTCGGTGAAACAGGTTTTGTTGGTTCACCAAAAAGGCGTGAAATTGGCCACGGTCGTTTGGCGAAACGCGGTATTCAAGCTGTATTACCAACACAAGAAGATTTCTCATACGTATTGCGCGTAGTGGCTGAAGTAACAGAATCTAATGGTTCTAGCTCAATGGCAAGTACATGCGGTACAAGTTTGGCATTAATGGATGCTGGTGTGCCGATTAAAGCGCCTGTTGCTGGTATTGCAATGGGTCTTATTAAAGAAGGCGACGACTATGCTGTGCTGTCTGACATCTTAGGTGATGAAGATCATTTAGGTGATATGGACTTTAAAGTATCGGGTACAGATGCGGGTGTTACTGCGCTTCAAATGGATATTAAAATCCAAGGTATTACGCATGAAATTATGTCTAATGCATTAGAGCAAGCAAAAGATGGTCGTTTACACATTTTGGAAAAAATGAATGCAGTTTTAGCAGTGGGTCGTGACGAAATGTCTGACTTTGCTCCGCGTATTCTAACAATCAAAATTGACCCAGCTAAAATCCGTGATGTTATTGGTAAAGGCGGCGTAACAATTCGTGCCATTACCGAAGAAACAGGCGCATCGATTGATATTACAGATGAAGGTATCGTTAAAGTTGCTTCTGTTGATCGTGAAGCTGGCGAAAAAGCGCTGAAACGTATCGAAGACATTACTGCTGAAGTTGAAGTGGGTAGGATTTACGAAGGTAAAGTTGTTCGTTTAATGGACTTTGGCGCGTTCGTTTCAATTCTTCCTGGCAAAGATGGCTTGGTTCATATTTCACAAATTTCAGAAGAACGTGTTGAGAAAGTGAGTGACAAGCTATCAGAAGGCGACCTTGTAAAGGTAAAAGTGCTTGAAGTTGATCGCCAAGGCCGTGTTCGTTTAAGTATGAAGGAAGTAGATTAATTTCTGCGACAGTTAAAATATAATGGCAAATTCACGCATAATTAAAAAGTATCCTAATCGTCGTTTGTACGATACGGAGATCAGTAAATATGTGACGCTTAATGATGTTCGTCAGCTTATTATTGATCGCGAGCCTGTTAAGGTTCTTGATGCAAAGACGAAGGATGATTTAACACGGAGTGTTTTATTGCAAATCATTCTAGAGCAAGAAGAAGATGGCGAGCCTATTATGAGTGCTGAGATGTTGGAGCAACTGATCCGTTTTTACGGTGATCCGTTCCAACATAATTTTGCTAATTACCTAGAAAATTCTGTGAAGCTGATTGCTGAACAGCGTGCAAAGGTAAGAAGCAAAATGGAACAGGCGGCAGACCCTTTTGCCATGATGACATCGTTAGCTAACCGTAATATGGAAGTCTTTAAAGAAATGCAAGAAGGCTTGTTTAAGAATGTAATGCCTGCAGCAGATGAAGATGACAAAAAATAAATAATACTTCGTTACTAAAAAAGCCTCATTATTATGAGGCTTTTTTTATGCATAAAATTCAACTAAAGTATTTCTGGTGGGAGGTTAGCGTTTAAAGTAAATGAGACTTAAGGCGAATTATTTCTCAAGTTCGAACGTTAAATCTATTGATATTAAAAAGAAGTGTTCCCACTTAATTTAATGGGTTTAATTAAGTAAACTAAGGCGATGAATAAAGAGGCAGAGTTTGTAGCATTTGATAGTGAGCCATTTATTAAGACGCTCACGCAAAAGCCAGGTGTCTACCAGATGATTGATCGTCGAGACGTATGCATTTATGTCGGTAAAGCTAAAAATCTCAAAAAGCGTGTTTCGAGCTACTTCAATAAAGTAGATAACGATGCCAAGAAAAAAGTAATGTTGTCGCATGTGCAACGCATTGATATCGTTGTGACTCATACTGAAGGCGAGGCGTTACTACTTGAAAATCAGTTAATTAAACAATTAAGGCCTCGTTATAACATCTGCTTGAGAGATGATAAGAGCTACCCTTATATATATTTATCTTCTCATCAACTGTTCCCTTGTCTTTCTTTTCACCGAGGGGCAAAGAAAGGTCCTGGGCGATATTTTGGCCCATATCCAAGTGCAGGGGCCGTGCGTGATAGTTTAAGTATATTGCAAAAAATTTTTCCTGTTAGACAGTGTGATGATAGTTACTACAAGAATAGGTCGCGACCTTGCTTGCAGTATCAAATTAAACGTTGTACAGCGCCATGTGTTGGATTAATGACTCAACAAGACTATAAGGATGATGTTGATCATACGGTTCTTTTTTTAGAAGGTAAAAACAACCGCCTTATTAATGGGTTAGTCAAAAAGATGGAGAAATCGGCTGAGGGGTTGAATTTTGAAAAAGCAGCACAATTTCGTGACCAAATATCCCAGCTTCGTAAGGTTATGGAGCGTCAATATGTCAGCGGGCATGAAGGTGATATTGATGTTATTGCATGCAAACTCAATCAAGGTGTAGCGTGTGTACAGGTGTTTTTTATTCGAGGAGGGCAGCACCTTGGCAACCGTACTTTTTTCCCAAAAATACCCAGTGGTAAAACAGAACAAGACGTATTGAGTGCGTTTGTGTTGCAATTTTATTTGGATAAGAAGCTGCCCAAAGCCATTATTTTGAGTGATGATTTAATTGAGCGAGAGCTAACTCAAAAGGTATTTGATGAAAAGGCGGAAAGAAAGGTAGGGCTCATTAATAAGCCGCGAGGCGAGCGCGCACGATGGTTGAAAATGGCTCTAAATAACGCTGAAACAGCGTTAAAGCAACAGCTTGAAAGCCGTGAAAACACGAAAGAACGCCTGGTTAAGTTATCGACACTTCTTGAGATGGGCAGTGAGGTTAGACGTATGGAGTGTTTTGACATTAGCCATTTGCAAGGTGACCATACGGTCGCATCCTGCGTAGTGTTCGATGAAGAAGGGCCCTTAAAGTCAGATTATAGGCGTTTTAATATTGCAGGCATTGAGGCTGGTGATGATTATGCGGCATTGGCACAGGCTACTTCACGCCGCTTCATTCGTGCTAAAAAGAAAGAGCATAAAACACCTGATTTGTTGATTATTGATGGGGGGAAAGGGCAGGTTTCTGCTGTTGTTCAGGCTTTAAAGAACATCGATTGCAACGATGTGTTTATTATTGGTATTTCTAAAGGCAGCGATAGAAAGGTGGGTATGGAGAAAATCTACTGTGCTTCTAATAAGAAAACATTAATTCTTCCTTCAGATGAGCATGCTTTACTTATTATTCAGCAAATACGAGATGAGGCACACCGGTTTGCTATTAGTGGGCATCGTCAACAACGCGGCAAGGTGAAAAAGAAATCGACACTTGAACAGATTGAGGGTTTAGGGCCCAAACGTAGGCAGTTATTATTGAAACAATTTGGTGGCTTGCGTGAAATTCAAGCGGCGGGGGTGGATGACTTATGCACGGTTGATGGTATTAATAAGTTGATTGCGGAGCGGGTATATGATTTTTTTCATGATGGTGCTAACGCCTAAAATGTTATCATTCTAAAATATAAGAGTATTTTCAAAGCCAAATGATTTTAAATCTACCCACCATACTAACGTTACTACGAATCGCGTCTATACCTGTCATTATGGTTGTCTTTTACCTGCCTATTGAAGATTCAAGACTTTGGTGTTCGCTAATTTTTATTGTCGCGTCATTAACTGATTGGTTTGATGGGTTTTTAGCGAGAAAATTAAACTTGCAAACGGCTTTCGGTGAATTTTTAGACCCTGTTGCAGATAAGTTGATGGTTGTAATCATTCTTGTCCTGATCGTGCAAGCAGACCCGGCTATTTATATTGCGATACCGGCAGCGATTATTATTGGGCGAGAAGTATCCGTTGCATCATTGAGAGAATGGATGGCAGAAGTTGGGTTGCGTTCCGTTATTAAAGTGTCATGGCTGGGAAAGTGTAAAACGTGGTTCCAAATGTTATCAATTTTATGCCTGCTATTTAATGCGGATTTCTATGGTGTTCCTGTCCGTACAGTGGGTTTGGTTTCAATTTATATTGCTGCAATTTTGACACTTTGGTCAATGTGGCAATATATTCAGTTAGCATTGCCACAATTCAAAAAATAGTAGGTATTCTGGCTTGACAGTTTTGCTATGGCGGATAGAATACACGGCCTCAATGCGGGAATAGCTCAGTGGTAGAGCACAACCTTGCCAAGGTTGGGGTCGCGAGTTCGAATCTCGTTTCCCGCTCCAAATTTTAAGCCGTGATTCCACCACGGCTTTTCTATATGAGATTAAGTCTAAGAATATTCTTTATTCATTGATCTTAATCTGAAGCCCTTTGGGCGAATGCACTCTTGGCTGAGTGGCAGAGTGGTTATGCAGCGGCCTGCAAAGCCGTGTACAGCGGTTCGATTCCGCTCTCAGCCTCCATTTCTTATTTCTTTTTGAACTGCTCCGGCCGTTTTGCGGTACAATTTTGTTATAACAAAAGAGCGTTCTGTGCGTTGTTAGTTAACATTTAAATGCACCGTATTTTACTGTTCGTAGTAATGCTCTATTAGGTCAGTTAATGAATATAAGGAAGATATTTCAATGAGTTCAAAAATCATCTATACACATACAGACGAAGCCCCGTTATTAGCTACGAGCTCCTTGTATCCGATTGTAAAAACATTTGTTGCTTCTGCCGACATTGATATTGAGTTGCGAGATATATCGTTAGCAAGTCGAATTATTTCAATTTTTTCAGATATATTGCCTGCTGAACAACAAGTGCAAAATGCTTTGGCGGAGTTAGGAGAGTTAACTCAAGACCCAAAAGCAAATATCATTAAATTGCCGAATGTCAGCGCCTCTATTCCGCAATTAAAAGAAGCTATTAGCGAATTGCAAGAAAAAGGCTATAAGATCCCAAGTTTCCCTGAAGACCCTCAAACAGAAGAAGAGATTTCACTGAGTGAGAAATATGGAAAAGTCTTAGGTAGCGCAGTAAACCCTGTTTTACGTGAGGGGAACTCAGACAGGCGCGCGCCAAAAGCAGTTAAAGAGTACGCACAAAAGAATCCACATTCTATGGGACGTTGGAGTCAGGCATCTCGTACACACGTGTCGCATATGCATTCGGGCGATTTTTATTGTGGTGAGAAAGCTCTAACACTTGATGAAGCGTGCACTGTTAATATTCAATTTACGGCTAATAATGGTGATGTAACAGTCTTGAAGAAGGGTATTGCACTGTTAAAAGGTGAAGTTATAGACAGCATGTATATGAGTAAAAAGGCGCTGTGTAAATACCTAGAAGAAGAGATGGAAGATGCACGGGAAACGGGCGTTATGTTTTCTTTTCATGTTAAAGCGACGATGATGAAAGTATCGCATCCGATTGTATTTGGTCATGCGGTAAAAATTTATTACAAAGACGTGTTTGAAAAACACAGTAAGCTTTTTGAGGAATTAGGTGTTAATGCTAATGATGGTTTAAGTAGTGTTTATGAGCATATCGAGGGGCTTCCTGGTTCCATGAGAGAAGAGATTCGTGCTGATATTCATGCTTGTTATGAAAGTCGCCCAGAATTGGCGATGGTCGATTCAGCAAAAGGCATTTCAAACTTACATACACCTAATGAGGTGATTGTTGATGCATCTATGCCTGCGATGATACGTGCAGGCGGAAAAATGTGGGGTCCTGATGGCAAAATGAAAGACACCAAAGCTGTGATGCCAGAAAGTACGTTCGCTAGAATTTATCAAGAGATGATTAACTTTTGTAAAACACACGGTGCATTTGATCCAACGACTATGGGTACGGTGCCTAATGTTGGCTTGATGGCGCAGAAAGCGGAAGAGTATGGTTCGCATGATAAAACATTTGAAATGGCGGCAGACGGTAGCGTGCAAATCGTTGATGATGAAGGTAAGGTTTTACTGGAAGTTGAAATTGAGGAAGGTGATATCTGGAGAATGTGTCAGGTAAAAGATGAGCCAATTCAAGATTGGGTGAAACTTGCTGTAACCCGTGCGCGTTTATCAAATACCCCAGCTGTTTTTTGGTTAGATGAATATCGTCCGCACGAAAAAGAACTGATTAAAAAAGTAAATTTGTATCTTAAAGATCATGATCTAAGCGGTCTAGATATACAAATTATGTCGCAAACAAGAGCGATGCGTTATACCTTGGAGCGGATACTTCGTGGCGGTGACACAATATCTGTTACAGGTAATATATTGCGAGATTACCTAACTGATTTATTTCCAATTTTAGAGCTAGGAACCAGTGCCAAAATGCTCTCTATCGTGCCCCTTATGGCCGGTGGCGGCTTGTTTGAAACCGGAGCGGGCGGTTCAGCGCCTAAGCACGTTAAGCAATTGTTAGAAGAAAACCATTTGCGTTGGGATTCGTTAGGTGAGTTTTTAGCAATCTGTGCCTCGTTGGAGCACACAGCGGTGACAGATGGGAATGAAAAGGCAGGTGTTTTAGCTAAAACACTGGATGAGGCAACGGCCAAATTATTGGATACCGGGAAATCTCCTTCACGTAAGACGGGCGAATTAGACAATCGCGGCAGTCATTTCTATCTTGCGCTGTATTGGGCGCAGGCGTTAGCTGAACAGACAGAAAGCGCAGAGTTGCAAGCGTACTTTAAGCCACTGGCCAAAAAGCTGTCTGATGGTGAAGAGCAAATTGTTAGTGATTTAACGACAGACCAATGGCATTCGGTTGATATCGGTGGTTATTATCAGCCTGATATAGAGAAAGTAAAAAGCATCATGAGGCCATCTGCGTTATTTAACGAGGCGTTGGCATAATATTGAATAGGAATTTTTCTTTCTAAGTAGTTGATAAATGAAAACCTGATGCTCTAAAAAGCATCAGGTTTTTTTGTATAGAGGTATAAGTTACAAATACATTTTTTGGGTGATTTACTGGCAGTCTTTTTTGGCGATGCTTATTAATTCTTCGTAAAAATTTCCTTGGCTAGGAAATTCTGCTGTACCAATTTTTGCGTTTAGTTTAATGGACGTTCCATCGGTTAGTTCAATTGCTTGAGCCAGCTCGTTTTTAAGTTTTTCCACCAGTGTTGCGGTATGTCGATCGCCTGTTTTGATGGAAAGATTAGCGAAAGTCATGCTGCCTAAATATGCATAAATGTCAGAGTCGCGGGCTTTAGCCAATAAACGCTTAGCAATAGCTTGTGTGGCAAGGTCATTTTGCTGCTGATTAATTTCATTAACATGAGAGTCAAAAGTGATATAAAGCATGGCAGCCTCAGCTTCTGTGCGTTTGCTGAATTCAAGTAAATCATGTGTTTGTTCGATGAAGGTAGCTTCATCAGCTAAACCAGTGGTGAATTGGTTTTTTTCGTTTTGCTTGGACTTCATAGCGCTCTCATCTTGAAATAATGTATACCCTGAAATATGGCATATTATTTGGATTTTACTAGGGTAAATAGAAAAATAAGGTCTAAAAAAATAAGAAGTTCGGTATGCGACAAATTGACGCAGGGGCTCGTTGTTGAAAAAGGATGCTGTTAGAGTACGTATACGCTTCATAAACCATTAGAAATGACTCATTCACATCCAAAAACAAGTTTTTCTGCCGCCGATGAAAACTTAAAGCATTTACTGTCGTTGCGGGCATTAAATGTCAGTGGGCAATTGGTTGCAATCTTGTTTGCTGTTTATTATCTGGATTTTGTACTGCCCATCGAGCCTTTGGCCATCGTATTGACTGGGTTAGTGATATGGAGTTTGTTTACCCTTTTATTGCTTAATCAACCCGCCAAGGTAACGGATAACGTTTTCTTTTCTCAGCTGATAGTTGATGTTGTCGCGCTAACTATTATTTTGTATTTTACGGGTGGAGCAACCAATCCGTTCGCTTGGTTTTTACTGGTTCCTCACAGCATTGCGTCCACCTTATTGTCGCGGCGCTATGTGTGGTTGATGGCCGTCATTACCTCATTATCATATAGCTTGATCGTATTTTATTACCATCCGCTAGTCCATATCGATCATCCGATGGAAATGGGCTTGAATGAGCACTTTGCTGATCACGTGATGGGCATGTGGATAGGGTTTGTTTTATCTACTTTTTTGATGGCGTATTTTGTGGCGGGTATGGCAGAGTCCTTGCGGAAGCGCAATAAGCTACTCTCTGATATGCAGGAACGTATATTCCGAGATGAACGGATGGTTGCTTTGGGTACGCTTGCGACGGGTGCTGCGCATGAGCTTGGAACGCCGCTAGGTACGATGGATGTTGTAGCGCATGAGTTGGAGTTAGAGCTTCAACAAGCAGGTGATCATGCAAGTAGTGATAAGTTGTTGATTATTCAAGGGCAGATAAAGCGATGTAAAAACGTTTTATTAAGTATTACTGAAACATCGATGGTAGACAAATACGATTCTGGTCAATTAATGCCAATAGACGAGTATTTAGCGAATGTGATCAATCGCTGGAAGATTTCAAACTTAGGTATTAATTTCATACAAACAGTGAAGGGTTATGGTGAAGTTCCTACGATTATTTCTGATGTGGCATTAACGAGAGCTTTTCTTAATATTTTGGATAATGCCGCACATGTATCGCCAGGTTATGTCAGCCTTGATCTTGACTGGGATGAGGGGCGAATTTATATCGTCATTAAAGATGAAGGGTGCGGAATGAGTGCTTTGCAACTCGCTAAGTTAGGTACGCATACGGTATCTTCCAAAGAAGCGGGCTTGGGTTTGGGTATTTATATTACAAAGGCGACAATTGAGCAGGTAGGCGGTGATATTCAATGGGAAAATGGTACAAAATCGGGTGTCTGCGTGAGTATATGTTTACCGTTAAACAACTAGAGGTTAAAAGTGATGACTGAAAGCAAAGTTAGAATGCTTATTATTGATGATGATGAAGTGTATTGTGATGTGTTAAAGAGCGCCTTCAAAAAGCGTGGTTTTGATGTGAAAACAGCCAGTAATGAAGAACAAGCGGTTCAACAGATCGGTAGCTTTGATCCAGAACTAGCCGTTGTTGACTTACGCTTAGAGCAAAGCTCAGGCTTGCACCTTATTAAATGCCTTAAAGATAATGATGAGAGTACGAAGGTTGTTATGCTGACAGGGTACGCAAGTATTGCAACCGCCGTAGAAGCAGTTAAATTGGGTGCTATTCAATATATTACGAAGCCTGCCAATGCGGATGAAATTTTGGCGGCATTTTCAATGGATAAAGCAAATTCAGAGGTAGCTTTATCAGAACATCCGCTATCAGTTAAACGTTTGGAATGGGAGTATTTGCAAAAAACGTTAATGGAGTGTAGTGGTAATGTGTCCGAGGCTGCTCGGCAGTTGAATATGCACCGGCGGACATTACAACGTAAACTTGCCAAGCGCCCTGTTAGGCAATAACGGCTACAGGCCGCGGAGCCACGTAGGTACTAGTTGACTTTCTCCGTGAGTCGCAGAACGCAGTTGCGTAAGTAAAATTTCTTTATCTTGTGGTAAAACACCTTTTAAAGGCAGTGCGTTTGAGGCGTGATTGGAGCGAAAGGTGACGCTTTTTTTGGGTGATATCAGCGAAATAAGTAAGGCTTGTTCTTGTAAAATATCGTCATCACTTTGCGGTACATATTCACGATTTTGCCGGTGAAATTTTTGTATAAACTCTTCTTTAATAACGTCGTCTAAGGTTAACTGTAAGGTAGATAAGTACGTGAGGTTGAGCGCGTTAACTAGCTCGGCTGTTTGTTCAATATGCTCTCTCCAATGATGTTTTCCACCTAAGCCTAAAATAACAGTAGCAGAAACATTCATGCCTGCGTCTAGAGCTTTTTGTAAACCTGCCGTCATCTTACTAGGTGTAGAGCCCTTCGTAATACACTTCAGTAGCGCGGCACTTCCGGTTTCTACCCCGTAATACAAGAGTGTTAAACCGGCCTTATTCAAGGCTAAAAGCTCTTCGGATGTTTTAGTTAATAAATTATTCGGTAAGGCGTAACTGCTGACACGTTCTAAGTTTGGAAAGCTTTTATATAAAACGTCTAGTATTTTAAGCAAGGTGTCCATATCTCGATATAAAGCGTCACCATCGGCTAAGAAAACACGTCGGGTGTTAGGCTGCAATTGAATGGCTAGTTGAATATCATCTAATACGCGCTCTAGTGGTTTTTCACTGAATGTCTTATCACGATACATCGAGCAAAAGCTGCATCGATTAAAACTGCAGCCCTCAGTAATTTGTAAAATTAGGCTATTAGCCTCAGAAGGAGGGCGATATAAAGGGTAGCTATAGTTCATTGGCGAATATGTAGAGAAATATTATTTTGAAATAAATGAATAAAACTTCATTGTCCCTTCTTGATTGATGGAACGCAATCATGGACAATTCACATCCTGATTTACACCAATGAACAATGGTGACTCATGTCGGTCCCCTCGCAACGTGAAATTGTGAACTCCGCCAGGCCCGGAAGGGAGCAACGGCAGCGATGGAATCGTGTGCCGGGGTGTGGCTGGCATGAGTTACCACCCATTCTTTTAGTTCCTCCATTACTCCAAAAGTTCGCACAAACACGCGGTGCTTTGTTACCCTATTGAACTTATGAGTTATAAAGTCTTTGCGAGAAAATGGCGCCCTTTGAATTTTTCCCAAGTTGTTGGGCAAGAACATATTGTGCGTGCATTAATGAATGGTTTAGAGAACGACCGTTTGCACCATGCTTACTTGTTTACTGGTACGCGAGGCGTAGGCAAAACAACCATTGCTCGTGTATTAGCTAAAGCACTTAACTGCCCGAATATTACTGACGCAGAACCTTGTGGAGAATGTGATACATGCTTAGATGTAGATCAAGGTTGTTACCCTGATTTAATCGAAGTAGATGCCGCATCAAGAACGGGTGTTGATGATACGCGCGACCTTCTTGAGAACGTTCAATATTTGCCTAGTCGCGGCAAATACAAAGTCTATCTAATTGACGAAGTTCATATGTTTTCAAAAAGCAGCTTTAATGCGTTGTTGAAAACATTAGAAGAGCCGCCTGATCACGTTAAATTCTTATTGGCGACAACAGACCCGCAAAAAATGCCGGTTACCGTTTTGTCGCGTTGTTTACAGTTTAATTTAAAACGGTTGTTGCCTAATCAAATAGAAGGGCAGTTTAAGCTTATTTTAGAAAGTGAAGGCATTGCTTATGAGTCTCAGGCTACCGAGCTATTAGCGCGTGCCGCCGATGGAAGTATGCGAGATGGGCTGAGTTTGTTGGATCAAGCAATCGTACACGGTGATGGCAGCTTAAAAGAAGTTGATGTGATCGATATGCTAGGCAGCGTGGCAAGAGAGCCTGTACTCGACCTGCTTAACGCCTTACTTACAAAACAAGGCGATGCTGTTTTAGAGAGTATTCAAAAACTAGATGAATTTGCTCCAGGTTATTCGGAAGTACTGCAATCTTTATTAATGTATTTACATCAAATTGCGGTGAGCCAGATTGCAGGGATAGAAAGTGACGATAAATCACTGCAAATAATGGCGCAACAATTATCGAAAGAAGATGTTCAGCTATATTATCAAATTGCTCTAATTGGCCAAAAAGATCTACCGTTGGCGCCAACCCCTAAAGTTGGATTTGAAATGGTGTTGTTAAGAATGCTCGCGTTTGCTCCAGTGGAGATGAATGCAAGTCAAGAGACTGTGAAGGGAACGTCTATTAACAGGCCGGCTGCTTCAAACAAGCTAGAGCAGCCTGTAGTACACAACCCACCGCAAGTAGCGGGAAGAACAGCACCGCTAGGTGCGTCAAAAAAAGCCCCTAAACTGACAGTTCCTGAAAAAAAAACACTTAAAAATATAGAGCCTACAAAAAGGGAGCCTCTTGAGAGTGTAAAACTAGAAAAAATAACGAATATTGAGCCATCAATAAAAGCTGCAAGTACACCGGAAAAATCAGTAAAAGAAAATATGGCATGGCACGACCTTGTTCCAACGTTAGGCTTAGATCCGATGACGCTACAACTTGCTAATAATGCAACATTGTTCAGTTTAAATGGCAATGAATGTGAGTTGATGTTGATAAGCGGGCATGTATCGCTTAATAAAAAATCGGAACAAAACCTGCAGCAAGCACTATCCGGTTATTATGGCCGTAAACTTGAGCTTAAGTTGATTGAAGGCACTAAAGATATCGTTACGCCGAATAGCATTGCTAGCAATAAAGTGGCCGACAGGCAGCGTTTAGCGGAAGAAGAAGTGAGAAATAACCCCATGGTGAAAAAGATAATAGAAGTCTTTGACGCTACAATTATAGAAGGCTCCATCAAGCCAATAGATTAACAAAGCATAAAGTACGGAGAAATAATGAAGAACCAATTAGGTGATTTAATGCAGCAAGCGCAGAAAATGCAGGATGCGCAACAGAAACTAGCCGAGTTAGAAATAACAGGCGAGTCAGGCGCAGGTCTGGTGAAAGTGACTATGACAGGTAAACATGAGGCGCGTAAGTTAGCGATTGACCCTAGCTTAATCGCAGACAATGATCAAGAGATGCTGGAAGATCTTATCGTGTCGGCCATAAATGACGCTGTTCGTAAAATTGAAAGTGAAAATAAAGAAAGTATGGCGGGCATGACAGCCGGCATTCCATTACCTCCTGGCTTCAAATTACCGTTCTAAAGAGCGATGCAAGCTGAGCCTATTCTTCATGATTTGATGCAAGCGTTACGTTGCTTGCCTGGCGTTGGTCAAAAGTCAGCGCAGCGTATGGTGTTTCATTTATTAGAACGTGACCGGCAAGGTGCATTTAAACTGGCGCAACGTTTAGCCGAAGCAGTAGATAAAATAGGCCATTGTAAAACTTGCCAAACGTTAACCTCGTCAGAGGTGTGTGTGCTTTGTTCTGATGAACGACGAAATCACGAACTGTTATGTGTTGTAGAAACGCCGACCGATGTGATGGCCGTAGAAAGTGCGACATCATTTAAAGGCGTGTACTTTGTATTAAATGGGCGCTTATCGCCTTTAGACGGGTTAGGCCCTGCAGAAATCGGTTTAGATAAATTGGTTGATAGACTGAAGATTGGTGAAATAAAAGAAATTATTTTGGCAACGAATCCAACGGTTGAAGGTGAGGCGACGGCACACTACATTAGCGAAATGGCGAAGAAGCATCAGGTTAAAGCGACGAGAATTGCACATGGTGTACCATTTGGTGGAGAGCTAGAATATATTGATAGTGGAACGTTATCGCACGCCTTTAGTGGGCGTAGCGAAGTATAGGGACCTATATGAGTGATTGCTTGTTTTGTAAAATGGTACAAGGCGAAATAACGCCGGATGTTGTGTACGAGACTGATTCGGTACTTGCGTTTAGAGATATCAACCCGCGCGCGCCAACACATATTCTAGTTATTCCTAAAAAGCATATTCCAACACTGGCCGATATGGCGGCTGACGATACGCTATTGATGGGTGAGATTATGCAAGCAGCAAAAAAAGTTGCAGAATTAGAAGGCTTGTCTGATTCTGGATATCGAACAGTCTTTAACTGTAAGCAAGATGCGGGGCAAGAGGTTTACCATATTCATTTGCATCTATTAGGCGGAAGAGCCATGCAATGGCCACCAGGCTAATAACTGAGTTTATCTCGTAGTTTTAAATACCTTAAGTAGCGTTGCTTACTTATTTCTCCGTTTTCCACATTGTCTTTTACCGCGCATTTTGGTTCTTTTAAGTGCATGCAATTAGAATATTTACACTGATCAGCGAAATGTCGTATTTCTCTGAAGCCGTAAGCTAAATTTTGTTCGGTAATGTGTGCTAAACCAAAAATATTAACCCCTGGGCTGTCAATAATATCGCCACCTTCGGGTAGTTTGTATAGTGTCGATAAGGTGGTGGTGTGTTTGCCAAGTCCAGATGCGGTTGATAACGTTTTAGTTTGAATAGCTAAGTCAGGCAATAACGCATTGGTGATGGTTGACTTGCCAACACCAGATTGACCGACCAGTATGCTGGTTTTATTTTGTAGGTGCTGTCTTAGCTCGTTAAGGCCCGTTTTTTCAACTGCGCTGACTTCAACGACTTCGTACCCCAATTTTTTATAAATAAGGACAAGTTCATCAATGGTTTTTCTGGACTCTTCATCGAGTAAATCGGTTTTGTTTAATACGATTAGAGGAGCGATATCTTGAAATTCGCAGACGATGAGGTATTGGTCAAGTAGAAGGGGATCAATGTTCGGTTTGACGGCAAGAATAGCGACGATTTGATCTAGGTTAGCAGCGACAGGTCTTACGTTACCTTTTTTTGCCGGCCTTGACAGTAGAGACCTACGTTCGAGAACTTTTTCAACGCGACCTGCTCCGGCTTCTGTTCTTATCCACTCAACGTAGTCGCCAACGGCTGGTTGTTCAAGTTGGGTGCGTTTTTTACATAAAGCAGTTTGCCCTTCGTCGTCTTCTACAATCAGCGCTTTGCCTAGGTGTGCAACAATGCGGCCTTTTATAATGGGCGAATTTTTTCCAGAGGGTTGATTCAATTGCTTACTCAGTCTTGAATTTGTAAAAGTCGTGATTTAGATAAGCAATAACATCGGCAATATCTTCCTCAAACCATTGTGTTCCTAACGAGAAATCACAGCGTTTCACGCGGCTTGTTAATTCAGCTAAGTTATGAACAGAACGTGTTGAAGAAATATACTTATTGGTGGTGTGGCAACTTAAGCAGTTTTCAGTATGCAATGTCTTGCCATTGTTAAGGTCTGATGCGTACAAGTTAAAAGAGCCGAGTAACAAGAAGCTGAAAGCAATACGTTGGATTAGTTTTATATTATTCATCGTTTTTATGGTGTTGGGCCAGCTAAACTTCTAAGGTGATCTATTCTGACGCTAGCAGGAGGGTGGCTATGGTGAAAGCTAGAATAAAGTGGGTCTGGCGTTAATGTGCTTGCGTTTTCACGGTATAGCTTCACTAAAGCTTGTATTAAATGCTCAGGCTTAGCCATGGTACTTGCAAAAGCATCTGCTTCAAATTCAAATTTGCGCTGGAATCGACTACTAATAGGTTGGAGGAAAGTCGTAAAAATAGGCAGTACGAGGATAAACAATAATAAAGAAATAGCATTATTTATTTGCATCATACCCAGCCCATCAAAGAACCAATTTTGTTCTTTTAACCAACCTAATAAAGCAAAACCAAGCAATGTTGTGACGGTAGAAACAAGCATGTGTTTAGTAACGTGCTTGCATTTAAAATGTCCTAGCTCATGTGCAAGAACAGCTTCAATTTCATCAGTGTTGAGCGATTCAATCAACGTGTCATAAAAAACAATACGCTTGTTATTACCAATGCCTGTGAAATAGGCATTGCCATGGCCTGAACGTTTAGAGCCATCCATAACGTAAATGCCTTTACTGTTAAAACCGCAGCGTTCAAATAATTGTTGTATGCGTGTTTTCAGTTCGTCATTGTCAAGCGGGGTGAATTTATTAAACAGAGGGGCAATAACAGTGGGGACTAGCCATGTCATAAAGAACGTAAAGCTGACAGTGAGTAGCCATGCATAAAGCCACCAGTACTCGCCCATTTGGCCCATAACATAGAGCAAAGCATAGAGCAGAGGCGTTCCAATAATGAGCATTAAGGCAATTTGTAAAAATTGGTCTTTAATAAATTGACCAACTGTTGTGCGATTAAAACCGAACTGCTGTTCTATTTTGAACGTTTGATAAATGTCGACGGGCAATTCGATAAAGTGAGACAAAATGAAAACTGACATGATAAGTGCGATTCCTGACCATATATCGCTATCGATGGTTGACTGCATAAAGGACAGGAGGATATTAATGAAGCCGCCGAGGGTCAACATAATTAAAACAGCACTACCTATTAAAGTACTTAACGTTGCCATTTTGGTTTTGGCGACGGTATAGTCCGCTGCTTTTTGATGTGCGGCAAGGTCAATTTTCCCTTTAAAGTCTTCAGGAACAGCATCGCGGTGATGAATAATATGAGTCATCTGACGACGATTCAACCAAAGCTTTAAGAGCAAAGAGGTGACTAAAAAAAATAAAAATATATAGCTAAATTCGTTCATAATTTCATTAAGATATAACAGTTATTAATAATCATTAAGCCATAAAGGAATAAAGATGTCTCAAGATAAGCAAAATTTAATATGGATAGACCTCGAAATGACGGGGCTAGAGCCTGCAACGGATTCTATCATTGAAATAGCCACGATTGTGACGGATAAGGAGCTTAATGTATTGGCAGAAGGCCCTGTACTTGCAGTGAGGCAATCATCGCAAACGATGGATGCGATGGATGATTGGAATCAACACCACCATGGGCAGTCGGGTTTGATTGAGCGTGTGTTAAGTAGCCCATTAAGTGAAGGTGATGTGGAGCAACAAACGATTGCGTTTTTGAAGGAGTGGGTGCCTAAGGGTGCTTCGCCTATGTGCGGGAATAGTATCTGCCAAGACAGGCGTTTTATGGCGAACTCTATGGCAGCGCTAGAGGAGTACTTTCACTATAGGAATCTGGACGTTAGCACGCTGAAAGAGTTGGCAAGCAGGTGGGCGCCAGAAATAATGAAAGGCTTTAAGAAAAAAGGAACTCACCAAGCATTAGATGATGTGATTGAATCAATTGAAGAGCTTAAGTACTACCGACAAACATTTCTTAAGTTTTAATTTAATGACTGTGCCTTGTAGCCCATGCGAACACCGCCCCAATGTTGTCCGTTAACATAAATAGGAACAGATAAATCGTGAAAAACTTCTCCAGTGTCACGTTTATACGTTTGTAGTAAGAACTCTTGTGTATGTGAGCCACAGCGTATGCCAGTAGGATCTTTAAAGAGTCGTTTGCTTCGGCTATTCACTAAGTCGGTTTGGTAGTCTCCGATAGGAGGCTTAGCAAATACATTATTATGCGTAGGAACATAACCGTTGGGGTCGGTACAAATGGCATATGCAAGTCCGCTTGTATTTTCCAAATACTTTTCTTGAATTGCAGGTAAGTTAGTGTCGCAGAAGTCATCGTATTTGGTTTTGAATTTTGCTGGATCTGTACCTGCTACTGGAACGTATTGGCGATCAAAGAGCTGACTTTCAGGCATGCTGTTGTTTCTGATAGCTGCTTCAAACATATCTTGAACATCTGTGGCCATACGTTTACATGATTTTTTAATATCATCATGGAGGGTGCCTAAGTTGAAGATGGACAGGTCGTTGTAAATAGTTTCTGAGATAGCGGCAAGTTTCATGGCTTGTTCTGATGCAATAACAGACTCTTTCTCTGTCTGCTCAAGCTCTTGACGTACGTGCTCAATAGAATTAGAAATTTCAGATGTTGCCATGACATGCTCTTCAATCATGCTTTGAATGTCACGTGCTTGAGTTTCAGATGCATTTGCTTCTGCATTGATAGTTGTGAGAGCTTGGCCGATCAGTTCTGTTGTTGCCACCACATCACTTACATCAATTTCTAGCTTCTCCATAATGTTAACAGCGGTGCCAGTTTCAGCACTAATTTCACCAAGCATTCTTGCAATATCGCTGGTTGCCGTTGCAGTTTTGTTAGCAAGTTCTCGAACTTCATCGGCTACCACGGCAAAACCTCGGCCGTGCTCACCTGCGCGGGCAGCTTCGATGGCAGCGTTTAATGCAAGCAGGTTTGTTTGCTCAGCAACGCTGTTAATAACATCGGTAATTGACTGAATTTGTTCAGACTTGGTTTTTAAATTATGTATGGATTGAGATGTGGTTTTTACTTGGTTGTTAACGCTATGGATGGTGCTAATAGCGTTGTTAACAGCTTGCTCGCCTTCGTTACAAGAGGCGCTTGTTCTAGCAGCTGCATTAACGGCTTCCATTAAAAGGTCAGCAATTTGGCTGGTAGATTGCGAGATTTCTTCAGCAGCACTAGAAATTTGAGTGGCTTTGTCGGCTTGCCCTTGGATTGTTTTATTTAAACCATCAACAAAACCTGAGACTTCTGCAGAACCAATGGCAATGGTGTTGCCGCTACTGCCTAAACGTTTAGCACGTGAATAAAAATCACCTACATAGTTGTTAATAGCAGTATCTAAATCTTTGATAAGCCCATTGTTAGCAATGACTTTAGCTTCATTTTCTGGAACCATTTTGTTGTTACTTAACGCGTAAGTGATAAAGCCAAGGGAGCGAAATGTTGGTCGTAAAAACAAAAGAAATATGACGACTAATATGGCGCTAACAGAAATCACAGCGGTAGAAACGGCTGAAACAATGTGTGTCATATCGTCAGGGACGAAGTAACCAATTAATAAGCCGGAACTGATAGCAATGGCCATGCTAATCATAAGAAGAGGCATCAGGCTTTTGATGGAGTAATCGCTTTTTTTCTGCATCATTTTTTTCTCAAAGTTACTGGTTATAATCGTTGCTATGTATCTGTTAACGGTAAGTGTAGTTCAAACTTTAATTTTTTATAGATTTGATTTGTCAGTTTGTTGAGTAATCGCCCAGCGTACATGTTCGCGAATAATGGGGTTTGGGTGATCTTTTCTTAGATTGAGCGCGTTTAGTGTAATGTCGTTTTTAGGTGTATTGCCTAAGGCAACGGCTATATTTCTGATCCAGCTTTCGTAACCAATGCGGCGAATGGCTGAGCCTTCTGTTTTGCTCAAGAACGTTTCCTCGCTCCAATTGAAGATGTCCAATAAATCAACAGTGTCTAATTGATGACGCGGCATGAAATCTTTCTCATCCGTTAAGCTCGCAAAACGATTCCATGGGCAGACTTGCTGACAGTCGTCACAACCGTATATGCGGTTGCCTATTAATGGACGAAATTCTTCGGGAATGGAACCTTGTAACTCAATTGTTAAATAGGAAATGCAGCGCCGGGCATCAACGGTGTAGGGCGCAATAATTGCCTGAGTGGGGCAGATATCAATGCAGTCGGTGCAGCGACCGCAATGTTCTTCGGCAGGCTTGTCTATGGGTAATGGGATATCGATATACAATTCACCAAGGAAAAACCAAGACCCTGCTTCTTTGTTAAGAACGTTGCTATGTTTTCCTATCCAGCCTAGTCCGGCCTTTTCAGCGATTGCTTTTTCCATAACAGGTGCGCTGTCTACAAAAGCACGGTAGCCAAAAGTGCCTGTTTTTTGCTCGATGAGGTCAGCAAGTTTTTGAAGACGCTTTCGCACGACCTTGTGGTAATCACGGCCCAATGAATAACGAGAAATATAAGCACGAACAGGGTCTTCCATTAATTCGTTAGTGCGTTGCATTGATTCAGGTAGATAGTCCATGCGGCATGAAATGACTCGTACAGTACCCGCGTGTAACTGGTTTGGACGGGTGCGTTTAGTGCCGTGTTTTTGCATATATGCCATGTCACCGTGGAAGCCAGCATCCAGCCAGTTTGTTAGATGCGTTTCAGCGTCAGACAATTCGGTATCCGTAATGCCAACTTGTTGAAAGCCAAGCGATTGCCCCCATGTTTTTATATCATCGGCTAGTTGTTGGAAGTCGGTGCTGTTTTCGCTCATCTGCGGTAGGATACATGAAAAATAAAATGACCATTACATATCAATAAGTAACGATACTTCATGTCTACATTTAAACAAATAGAACTTGAACCGCTGTTATTTGCGGACATAAAAAAGAACCTACAGCCTCGAGATAAAGCGGCGCATAAAGGTGACTTTGGTCATGCCTTGTTGGTGGGGGGTAATACCGGCTTTAGTGGGGCGATTTGTTTAGCATCAGAGGCTGCTTTAAGGGTTGGCTCAGGTCTTGTTAGTGTTGCTACGCGTAACGAATCCGCGGCAATAGTTACGATGAAACGATCCGAAGTGATGGCTCGTGAGGTACGCAATAGAGCGGATGTCATAAAACTGGTAAAAGGCTGTAATGCAGTTGGTGTCGGTCCAGGTCTGGGGCAAGAAGCTTGGTCGAACGTTTTGTTTGAAACGGCCTTAGAAACAAATTTAGCGCTAGTTGTGGATGCTGATGCGCTAAATCTATTATCGAAACAACCAAGGAAAAGCGAGCGCTGGGTATTAACCCCGCATGTAGGAGAAGCTTCGCGATTGCTAAACTGTTCAGTCAGTGACATTCAGAAAAATAGGGTTGCGGCTGTGCAAGAGCTTCAACATGAATATGGCGGCGTCATTGTTTTAAAAGGCGCAGGAAGCTTAATATTTGGTGGAGTTGAGCCAGTGTCGCTCTGTGCTGCCGGGAACCCAGGTATAGCTTCAGGAGGCATGGGGGACGTGCTCACAGGGGTTATCGTGGGGTTGATGGCGCAAGGTCATGGTTTATTAAATGCGGCAAAAATGGGTGTATTGCTACATGCTATGGCGGGCGATAGAGCTGCACAGCAAGGCGAACGTGGTTTGTTAGCGAGTGATTTAATGCCGCACTTACGTGAGTTAGTGAATGAACATTAAAGATGAGCAGGCGATGTTGGATGCAGGCAAAGCGCTTGCATTACAATTAAAGCCTGGCACATTGGTTTTTTTAGTTGGTGATTTAGGCGCGGGGAAAACGACCTTAGTGCGTGGCGTTTTGCGTGGTTTGGGACATGAAGGTTCTGTTAAAAGCCCGACATATAATTTGGTCGAACCCTACACGGTAAATGACCGGTCAATTTTTCATTTTGATTTATATCGTTTAACGGATGCAGAAGAGCTTGAGTATATGGGTATGCGTGACTACTTAAACGAACAGACTATCTGTTTGATTGAATGGCCCGACAGAGGCGATGGCTTGTTGCCAAAGCCTGATATATTGGTTGAAATTAAAATTAACGGTTGCCAGCGAGAGCTGTTAATATCTGACTATAAAGATGTATAAAAACAGCGAGTTATGAAACTAATCTCGAAAAACATAAAAGCGAAACAGCATGCTCTAATTTGCGCGTTCGTTTTTCTTTTCTCGGCTGTTAGTGGGGTGGCGATGGCTGCTTCCAGTAAAAATGTTGATTCCTTACGGTTTTGGACGGCGCCAGATCATACGCGCTTAGTTTTAGGTATTAGCTCCCCTGTTGAACACAAAGTGTTTGCTTTAGATAACCCGCCGCGATTAGTGCTTGATTTAAGTGATGCAAAATTTAATGCGACGGTGCCCACGTTTTCTCCAAATCATAAAGTCGTTAGCTTAATGCGTCATGCGCCACGTAATAAAAAAGATTTACGTGTAGTGATTGATTTAAAAACGGTAGTGAAAGCAAAAAGTTTCTTATTGAAACCGAATGCCAATTACGGTCACCGCTTAGTGATTGATTTATATCCCCAGCAAAGAAAATCAGATAAATCACCGGTTGTTGTTAAGAAAGCGTCTAGTGTGGCAAAAAATAACAAGTGGATTGTAGCTATTGATGCTGGGCACGGTGGGGAAGACCCTGGCGCGAAAGGTTACAGAGGCACGCGCGAAAAAGTTGTCGTGTTGGCGATTGCTAAAAAGCTGGCGGCGTTGGTTAATAAGCAACCAAATATGAAAGCATATTTGGTGCGATCAGGTGATTACTATATTGGTTTACGTAAGCGGATGGAAAAAGCGCGACAGGCGCGAGCTGATTTATTTGTTTCTATTCATGCGGATGCCTTTAAAGATCAACGCGCGCGGGGTTCATCAGTTTATGTGTTATCCAACCGCGGGGCGAGTAGTGAAGCTGCTCGGTGGTTGGCGAACAGTGAGAATGCAGCCGACTTGGTAGGTGGTGTTAGCTTGGACGACAAAGATGACATGCTTGCATCGGTATTATTGGACTTATCGCAAAACGCAACAGAAGATGCGAGTGCAACTGTTGCGAGCGAGGTGTTGAAAAATTTAAAAGGCGTTGGGCACGTGCATAAAAAGCAAGTACAGCGCGCTGGTTTTATGGTGTTAAAGTCACCTGATATTCCATCTATTTTGGTGGAAACAGCTTTTATTTCTAATAGGCAAGAAGAAGCAAAATTACGAACATCAAGCCACCAAACCAAAGTAGCTAAGGCTATTTTAAAAGGAGTTAAAGCTTATTTTTCCCAGCAAAGGTTGCCATCATCACCGTCAACAACGATAGCAAAGGCAACGTACAAAATAAGAAAAGGCGATACTTTATCTGCTATTGCCCAGAAGCATCGCGTGTCTCTTTCATCGTTAAAAAAGATCAACGCGATGAAAGGAAGTCGCATTAAAGTTGGGCAAATTATTCGAATACCTAGCTAGTTATTTTTCGATACAATGTGTGTAAAGAACACGTTAATTTTATTTGTATTGAGTCTGTTATGTCCATTAAACAACTACCACCACAACTGATTAACCAAATTGCCGCTGGTGAGGTCATTGAGCGACCTGCGTCGGCTGTTAAAGAACTGGTTGAAAATTCATTAGATGCGGGCGCGTCACATATTTTAATTGAAATAGAAGAAGGTGGTTCGCGCTTAATTCGTGTAACGGACGATGGCTCAGGTATTGATAAGGCCGATTTAGCATTGGCTTTATCGCGACATGCAACCAGTAAAATTGGCTCTTTGCTAGATCTTGAGTCGGTGCTTAGCTTTGGTTTTAGGGGCGAAGCATTACCTAGCATGAGTTCAGTTTCTCGTTTAACACTAACGTCACGTCAGGCAACTGAAAGTGCGGGCTGGTGCGTAAAGGCAGACGGTACAGAAGAAGAGCTAAACCCTATTCCAGCAGCGCAATCTATCGGCACGTGCGTTGAATTGCGAGAGCTTTTTTATAATACCCCTGCGCGGCGTAAATTCCTTAAAACGGATAAAACAGAGTTTGGGCACATTGAAACTATTATTAAACGTATGGCGCTGAGCCGCTTTGACGTAGGTTTTAGTCTTAAGCACAATCAACGCCAAGTGATTGACTTGAAACCTGCCTTAACGAATGAGCAAAAAAATCAACGCGTTGGCTTGTTGTGTGGGGGCAGTTTTGTGGATGCATCCATTGAAATTGATGTAGTTAATGGAAGTTTAGCGTTGCAAGGTTGGGTGGGGTTGCCAACGTATTCACGTTCACAGGCGGACATGCAGTTTTTTTATGTGAATGGCCGGCTCATACGCGACAAGTTGATTAATCATGCGGTTCGTTTGGCTTATCAAGATGTTTTATTTCACGGTCGCCATCCCGTTTATGTGTTGTATTTAACGATTGATCCTACCTTAGTTGATGTGAATGCTCATCCGGCAAAACTGGAAGTCAGGTTTCGTGAGAGTAGAGCCGTACATGATTTTGTGCACCGTCGTGTCAAACAATTATTAACCGATGTTAGACCGGCTGATCATTATGCCGTTAACAATGTCGTTACTCATTTAACTGAGTCAGCGCCGAGCCACACAGGTATGCAACAACGGGTTATACCCATGTCGGTGGCTGAACCATCAGTTAAGTATAGCGGAGCTGGATTCCAGTATTCCGCACCCTCAATGGGAGGGGTTAAGCCAACACCAGTCTTCGATGCGCAACCGAAAACAGAGGATGGAGCTTCGCCACCGATGGGCTTTGCTATTGCGCATTTACACAATACATATATTTTGGCGGAGTCGGAAAGAGGTTTGATTCTAGTTGATACGCATGCGGCGCATGAGCGTATTGTTTATGAGAAGTTGAAAAAACAATACGACGTGGGTGGTATGGCTTCTCAGCCGTTGCTTATTCCTCAAAAAATTGAGTTATCTGATGAGGAAATACTGGTGTTTGAACAACATCAAACCACATTAGATGGGCTGGGTCTTGAGCTTAGTGCGGCAGGTCCTACAACCTTATTGGTTCGTACTATTCCTGTTTTACTAGCATCTGATGACGTGGAAAGTTTGATACGCCATGTGTTGCAAGATCTTGCGCAAACAGGTGAAACAAAAAGTGTGCAAGATGCGTGTTATACCGTGCTCGGTAATATGGCGTGTCACAACTCCATTAGGGCCAATCGCCGATTAACGGAAATGGAAATGAATGCACTATTGCGCGATATGGAGCAAACGGACAACAGCGGTCAATGCAATCATGGGCGGCCTACTTGGGTGTTGTTGGATGCAAAGCAACTAGACGCGTTGTTTTTAAGAGGCCAATAAGTGTCTGCGTTGCCGGGCGTTATCTTACTGATGGGGCCAACGGCGTCGGGTAAAACAGCGCTAGGTATTGAGCTTGCGAAAGTATTAGATGGGGAAGTAATCAGTGTGGATTCTGCTCTGGTTTATCGTGGAATGGACATTGGTACAGCGAAGCCTGATATTGAAGAGCAAGATGGCATTAAGCATCATTTAATTGATACTTTAGATCCGTCAGAGGTGTTTTCAGCAGGCCAATTTAGAGAAAAGGCATTAGCGCTGATTGACGATATTATCCAGCGTGGAAAAGTGCCAATATTGGTGGGCGGAACGATGTTGTACTTCCATGTGTTGTTAAATGGTATGGCAAAGTTGCCTGATGCTAATGCGCAGATTCGTCAACAGATTAATGAGCAAGCTCAAGCGGAAGGCTGGGTTGCGGTACATCAGCGTTTGCAAGAAGTTGACCCAGTCGCCGCTAAGCGAATACACGAAAACGATACGCAGCGGACGCAACGAGCACTTGAAATTTATTTAGTATCAGGTCGCAGTCAAACAGAATGGTTGGCAGAACAGTCGAACCAAACGCTACCGTTTGAGCCATTTCAATTTGCCATTGCGCCGAGTGATCGAGCTGAATTACATGTGAAAATAGCGCTTAGGTTTGACCTTATGCTGAAAAACGGGTTTATGGATGAAGTAAAAGTGCTATTTAACCGAGGTGATTTGGATGACTCAATGCCAGCCATTAGGGCGGTTGGTTATCGACAGGCGTGGGCATATTTAGAGAACAAATATGATGCCGACACTTTCCGTGAGAAAGCAATTATTGCGACACGGCAATTAGCAAAGAGGCAGTTCACATGGTTGCGTCAACAAACTAAGGCAACATGGCTTGAGACGGGAGATAAAACTGCGCTAGATCAAGTAATCGCTCAATTTACAGCAAAGGTAGCTGAATAACTTTCAATTTCCTCTATATTGCCACCAGTTCTACTGGTAGAAGTTATTAGTTCACGCTTAAACGTTGTTTTAAGCTATAATTTGTTGCGCTGCAATGTAGAATAAGGAAATTAGTGCTTTAACAGAAAGGATTGTTTTAATAAAAATAACAAGGAGATACGCTATGTCTAAAGGCCAAAATTTACAGGATACTTTTTTAAACACGTTAAGAAAAGAACACGTGCCTGTCGCGATATTTTTAGTAAATGGTATTAAGCTGCAGGGTCAAATTGACTCGTTTGATCAATACGTTGTGATTCTAAAAAATGCGGTTAACCAAATGGTTTATAAACACGCTATTTCAACGGTTGTTCCTGCAAGAGCAGTCAACATGTCTCGCGATGAAGAGCAAGAATAAGCAATATCTTGTATAAACTAGTCGCCACATATGGCGTTGCTTGATGGAGTTATTTGATCGGCCTGATGCGGGAGAAAAAGCCCTCATTGTTCACTTATCCATCAATGAAAGTTTTTCAGAAGATAACCTAAACGAGTTTATTCAGTTAGTTATTTCTGCAAACGTTGAACCCGTTATAACAATAAAGGGTTCGCGCCGTACGCCCGACTCTCGCTACTTTGTTGGTAAGGGCAAGTTAGAAGAGGTAAAGCACCAGTTACACGCAACGTGTGCAGATGTCGTGTTATTCAACCATACCTTAAGCCCCAGTCAGCAACGTAATCTAGAAGAAGCATTGGAAGTTCGTGTGTTAGACCGAACAAATTTAATTTTAGATATCTTCGCTCAGCGCGCAAAATCATTTGAAGGCAAGTTACAAGTTGAACTGGCGCAATTGCAATATTTATCAACACGTTTGATCAGAGGTTGGACTCATCTTGAAAGGCAGAAAGGTGGTATTGGCCTACGTGGCCCCGGCGAAACACAATTAGAAACTGATCGCCGTTTGATTGGCCAACGTATCCGACAAATTAAATCCCGTTTAGAAAAAGTTAATAAGCAGCGCGATCAAGGGCGGCGTAGTCGGCAACGTGCAGACGTTCCAACGGTGTCACTTGTTGGCTATACGAATGCTGGTAAATCAACCTTGTTTAACGCATTAACGGATTCTTCTATTTATGTGGCTGATCAACTTTTTGCAACTCTCGACCCAACGCTAAGACAAGTTAAATTGCCTGATTATGGTGAGTTAGTGCTTGCCGATACGGTGGGTTTCATTCAAAACTTGCCGCATGAACTGGTGGCTGCTTTTCGTTCAACATTACAAGAAACGATAGCAGCGGATTTGTTGTTACATGTTGTGGATGCAAGCAGCATGAATAGACAAGAGCAAATACACGAAGTTAATTCAGTTTTAAAAGAAATTGGGGCGGATGAAATACCTCAGTTGATGGTGTACAACAAAATTGATCAGCTTCCAGCGGTTAGTGCACATGTTGATGAAAATGATATTGGAGAGGTAAAAGCAGTTTGGCTTTCAGCAATGGAAAACGATGGAGTGAATCTTTTGCTAGAAAGCTTGTCTACTCTTTGTCATGAAGAAAGTACGCGAACGAGACTAGTGCTAAAGCCAAACCAGGCTAAGTTACGGGCACAATTATTTGAAGTTGCGCAAATTCTTAATGAAGAAATTAACGAAGATGGCTGTTGGGTGATTGAAATTAATATATCAAAGAAATATAAGTATTTATTAGATGGTATTTAGGCTCATTCGCTTTAATCACGTATTTAAATTCTTGCTTAGTGGAAACTATCCACCTAAAATTAGCCGTTGGAATTAAGTGAACACAGTCCACTTTTACATAACGTATTGCCCATGAGTGATGGCGCACGATGAAGTGCAAAGCGCTCTGGCTGTATTAACAAATATTTAACTTGAGGTTTTACTATGTCTTGGGATGACTCAGATAACGATAAAGATAAGAAAAAAGATCCTTGGAGTGGTCGTAAAAAAGATCAACAATCACCACCGGATCTTGATGAAATAGTGCGTTCAATGCAAGAAAAATTGAGCGTATTGTTTGGCGGCGGTCCAAAGAACCCTAAGGCTAATGGCGGCAATAAAACACCGAGCGCGCCAGCGTCTGGTTTCAGCGTCATGTTGCTACTAGGTGTTGCAGCAGTTGTATGGCTTGCATCGGGTATCTATATTATTGATGAAGGTAATAGAGGCGTTATTTTACGTTTTGGGCAATATCACGAAACAACGTTGCCGGGGCCTCATTGGCGTTTTCCCAGTCCAGTCGATTCAGCCATTATTGTTAATGTCGATCAACAACGCTTTATTGAAGTAGGTTACCGCTCCGGTGCAAACCAGCAAGCGTCTAGTGGCGTTAGAAAAGAAGCGCTTATGCTGACAGAAGATGAAAACATCATTGATGTACGTTTGGCAGTTCAATATAGAATTAAAAATTCACAAGACTACATTTTTAATGTGCGGGCACCAGAGGTTACTTTAAAGCAAGCGACTGAAAGCGCATTAAGAGCGGTTATCGGTAAAAGCAAAATGGACTTCGTTTTAACAGAAGGTCGTAGTGAAGTTGTGGCGAAGGTTGAAGTTGAGCTTCAAGAAATGTTGGATGCGTATGGTACAGGGCTTCTTGTATCGTCAGTTAACTTGGTTGAAGCGCAGCCACCAGAAGAAGTTCAAGGTGCGTTCTCTGATGCAATTAGAGCGCGTGAGGATGAGCAGCGTTATATCAATGAATCACAAGCGTACTCAAATGAGATCATTCCTAAAGCACGTGGTGCCGCATCAAGAATAGTTCAAGAAGCAGAAGCGTATGAGCAACGTGTTAGAGCAGAGGCAGATGGTGATGCATCACGTTTTAGTCAGCTACTTGTTCAGTATGAAGCTGCGCCAGAAGTAACACGCAAACGTCTTTATTTAGAAACAATGGAAGATGTGCTTGGAAATTCTAGGAAAGTGATTATGGATGTTAAGGGCGGCAACAATGTAATGTACTTGCCCATTGATAAATTAATGGAGCAGTCGACCCCTAAGGCACCAGCTAATCGCTTTATTACACCACCAGAAAAAACGACGCCTGCTAACACAGGGCGAGATACCAGTTACAGAGATAGAGGGAGGGGAAGATAATGAAAATGAACCCAATAATGTTGTTTGCTTTAATGGCCGTCCTTTTTGTTGGTGCTAATAGTGTCTTTACAGTAGATCAGCGCGAAAAAGCGATTGTTTTCCGTTTAGGTGAAATTGTGCGCACAGATATTGAGCCAGGCTTGCACTTTAAAGCCCCTTTTATCAACAATGTAAGGAAATATGACGGACGTATTCAAACCTTGGATTCTAGTCCTGAGCGTTTCTTAACATCTGAAAAGAAGAACGTGATTGTTGATACCTTTGTTAAATGGAAAATATCGAATGTTGATAATTTCTATCGATCAGTGGGTGGTGATCAACGTCAGGTTGATACACGATTAAATCAGTTTGTTAAAGAAGGCATGAGAGCGGCTTTCAGTAAACAAACCATTAAAGAATTGATTTCAGTTGGTAGGGATAAAATTCGTTTAGGGCTTGTGGCCGATATTAATGAATTAGGTAAAAGCCTCGGTATTGACATTGTTGATGTACGTATCAAGCGAATTGATTTGCCAGAAGAAGTGAGTTCATCTGTCTATAAAAGGATGGAGTCTGAACGTGAACGCGTAGCGCGTGACTTTAGATCACGGGGTAAAGAAGCGGCTGAAAAAATCAAAGCGAATGCAGATAAAGAAGGTGAAATTATTTTAGCGAATGCTTATAAAACATCACAAATACTACGTGGTAAAGGTGATGCGGAAGCAGCTAAAACTTATGCGTCTGCATACAATAAAAACAAAGAGTTCTTTGCTTTTTATCGTAGTTTAGATGCATACCGCAAAAGTATGGGGTCAGGAAATGATCTAATTGTTCTTGAGCCGACATCGGATTTCTTCAGATACTTTAAAAAGCAGTAAACTATTTTGACCGTTAGTTAAGGTATATTTCTGTGGCATGGGGTGAGTTGTTTTCAGCAGTTGCGCTGGTCTTGATTTTAGAAGGAATTATTCCTTTTATGAGCCCCGGTGCATTACGTAAAACATACCAACGTTTGCTTGAAGCGGATGACCGAACGGTTCGTATCTCTGGTCTCATTAGTATGATTGCCGGGGTCATTTTATTAACGCTTGTGCGATAATAGAATCAATTGAATTGAGCGAAACTTGCCCTCCTGTTAGGTAAAGGTTAAAAGAGTCGATGTTAAATAAAAATAGTTGGATGTTGCCAGAAGGAATTGAAGCGCTGCTTCCAAGTGATGCTGCGCGTTTAGAAACAATGCGCGGCGAATTGTTGGGCTTATTCCAGTCATGGGGATATCAGTATGTTATTCCGCCGATGGTGGAATTTTTAGATACCTTGCTGACGGGAACAGGAAGTGAGTTAGAGCTTCAAACCTTTAACTTAACGGATCAAATAAGCGGCAAAGCGCTAGGCGTTAGAGCAGATATGACCCCGCAAGTGGCTCGTATGGCTTCGCATCATATTTATAAAGATGCGCCTGTACGTTTATGTTACTTAGGTTCTGTGTTGCAAGCACGTGGGGCGAAGATAGAAAAATCTCGGAGTCCTATTCAAGTTGGCGCAGAGCTATATGGAAGCCAGCACATTAAAAGTGATGTTGAAGTCATTCGTTTAATGCTTGAAATGTTAGCTATAGCGGGCCTGCAAAACGTACATTTGGATTTAGGGCATGTTGCTATTTTTAGGGGCTTAACCAACGCCGCAGGCTTAACCGAAGAACAAGAAGCAGAGTTGTTTGACGTGTTACAGCGTAAAGCAACCGATGAAGTAGAAGCCTTATTGGTCTCTTATTCACTAGGCGGTGCGTGGCATAAAGCTTTTTATCAATTGCTCAGCCTCAATGGTGATGTCAGCGTATTGGAAGCCGCTAAAACGGATTTAGCTGTGGGTGGTAGCGATGTGCTCAATGCCATTGATGAGCTACAAGAAGTGGCAAGTTTATTACAAAAAATCTACCCAGCACTTCCACTGTATTTTGATTTGGCTGAGCTACGTTGTTATCAATATCAAACAGGTGTTGTATTTGCGGCTTTTGTACCAGGTTTTGGTTCAGAAGTGGCTCGAGGCGGACGTTATGACAGTCTTGCCGGTCAACATGGTAATTCATTACCCGCAACAGGTTTTAGCGCAGACATTAAAGTCCTTTCACGGCTCAGCTCGCTAGATGTAGACATCGTTAACGAGGTCGTTTTAGCACCTGCAATAGACGATGCTGATTTACACGACTTCATTCGCACGCAAAGAGCATCTGGAAAAATAGTGGTGCAAGAACTACCCAATGACCTTCAAAAACCAGAACATACGTTGAGTATTGTAAAAGTGAATGGTCAATGGCAAGTTGTTGGCGAATAAAGCTAGAAAGTATTCAATCAAAACAAAATAACAGAGAAATAAAATGGGAAAAAATGTTGTCATAATTGGCACCCAGTGGGGTGACGAGGGCAAAGGTAAACTTGTCGACTTGTTAACCGATGATGTTGCCGCAGTGGTGCGTTTTCAAGGCGGTCACAACGCAGGGCACACACTGGTTATTGGTGATAATAAAACGGTTTTACATTTAATCCCATCCGGCATTTTAAGAGACAACGTACAGTGTTTAATTGGCAATGGTGTTGTGCTTTCTCCAGAAGCTTTATTGAAAGAAATGGCGGAGCTAGAAGAGGCGGGCGTTAATGTGTCTGCACGCTTGAAAATAAGTGAAGCTTGCCCGCTAATTTTACCGGTACATATTGGTTTAGATCTAGCGCGTGAACGTGCGCGTGGCAATAAAGCTATTGGTACAACAGGCCGTGGTATTGGGCCAGCGTATGAAGACAAAGTGGCAAGACGAGGCCTGCGTGCGGGTGACTTGTTAACGCCAGATATTTTTGCTGAAAAATTAAAAGAATTACTGACTTACCATAACTTTGTATTGGAAAACTATTTCCAAGCAGATACGTACGACTTCCAAACAATGTACGACGAAGTAATGGCGCAAGCAGAAACTATTAAGCCGATGCTAATCGATGTTGCTGATGAATTGCATAATTTAAGCAGTAATGATGAAAACGTTTTATTCGAAGGCGCGCAAGGTGCGTTACTCGATATTGATCATGGCACTTACCCATACGTTACATCATCAAACACAACAGCCGGTAGCGCAGCTAGTGGTAGCGGCATGGGTCCATGTGATATGGATTATGTACTCGGTATTACAAAAGCCTATACAACACGTGTAGGTAGTGGCCCTTTCCCAACGGAGTTGGATGATGAAGTTGGTGAATACTTAGGTAAAAAAGGGCATGAGTTTGGTGCGACAACAGGCCGTGAAAGACGCTGCGGTTGGTTTGATGCGGTGTCCTTACGTCGTTCAGCTAGACTGAATAGCCTAACGGGTATTTGTTTAACAAAACTTGATGTGATGGACGGGCTTGAAGAAGTTAAAATCTGTACGGGCTATAAGTTGAACGGTGAAGTAATTGATGTGCCGCCGATTGGTGCGGAAAACTACGCGAAGTGCGAACCCATCTTTGAAACGATGTCCGGTTGGAAGGGGCAAACAGAAGGGCGTAAATCACTAGATGGTTTTCCAACAGGGGCGCTTGCTTACATCAAACGCTTAGAAGAATTAGTCGGCGTGCCGATTGACATTATTTCGACAGGGCCTGAAAGAACAGAAACGATTGTGTTGAGAAACCCATTCGCATAAAAAAGCGCCCTGATAGTTTTAGAAAAGCCCTATAAATTGTATAGGGCTTTTTTATGTCAGCCAGTTATACGTTTTGGACGTTTTATTTGTTATTAGATGTGTTATATTTTCTAATCAGCATTAGAATAATATGACTTAGTGATAATGAACTGTTTGGAGGGCGAGCAAAATGTCGAATATGGAAAGCTATGAAGAAGTTAAGGCTAGTTTTAAATTAGAAATACCTGAGCACTATAACTTCGGCTTTGATGCAATAGATAAGCGTGCGGATGAGGCGGATAAGTTAGCCTATATAGAAGTAGATGGTAAGGGTGAAAACATCACGCGCTATAACTACAGTGATTTACGTGATGTGTCGAATCAATTTGCCAATGGTCTTTTAGACTTAGGCGCCAAAAAAGGTGATCTTGCTTTCGTTATGATCCCTCGTATTGGCGAGTGGTATTCCGTGATGATTGGCTGTTGTAAACTAGGTGTAGTGACCATGCCGGGCACAAATCTATTAACCCCTAAAGATATTGAATACCGTATTAATCGTTCTAAAGCTTCAATGGCGATTGTTACCTCTAACAATGCAGATAAAGTGGATGCGATTAAGGCAAATTGCCCAACGCTTAAAACCCTTATTGTTATTGGCGATGAACGAGAAGGCTGGAACACATTTAGTCAACTAACAACACCGTTCAGCAATGTATTGGATAAAGCACAATTAGCCCCCAGTAAATCATCAGACTTAATGATGATTTATTTCACGTCAGGTACAACAGGCATGCCTAAGATGGTGCCGCGTGATAATGCGTATGCCTTAGCGCACACCATTACTGGCAAGTACTGGATGGATCAAAAAGAAGACGATATTCATTGGACGTTATCGGATACCGGTTGGGCAAAAGCGGCGTGGGGCATGTTGTACTCTCCGTGGCAAATGGGCTCAGCGATGGTGCTTTTCAATGGCTCCGGATTTGATGCTGATCTACATTTAAACTTAATTGAAAAACTAGGCGTAACAACATTCTGTGCGCCACCAACGGTATACCGCTCATTCGCACAAATGGACTTATCAAAATTCAATTTAAGTTCTATTCGTCATGCGATTGGTGCTGGCGAACCATTAAATCCTGAAGTAATTAAAATTTGGAAAGACGCAACCGGCGCAAATATTTATGACGGTTATGGTCAAACAGAAACGATTAATATAGTAGCAAATTACCCGTGTATGGAAGTAAAGCCCGGTTCAATGGGGAAGCCTGTTCCCGGTGTTAATGTGCAGATTGTGGATGAAGATGGCAATGTTTGTGCTGCGGGTTCAACGGGCAGTATCGCTATTGAAATTACGGATCCATTACAGCCTGGCATGTTCCCCGGTTATTGGGAAGATGATGCCGCAACGGCTAAATGTTTCACAAACGGTTGGTATCACACCGGTGATAACGGCTCGATGGATGAAGATGGCTATTTTTGGTTTGTAGGCCGCTCAGATGACATTATCACCTCATCTGGTTATAGAATTAGCCCGTTTGAAGTAGAAAGCTCATTGTTAGAACATCCCGCGGTTTTAGAATCTGCTGCCATCGGCAAACCCGATGAGGCACGTGGCGAAATTGTTAAAGCATTCATCATTTTAGCGGAAGGATTTGAAGGAAGCCCAGAGCTGACTAAAGAGATTCAAACCTTTATGAAACAACACACAGCGCCGTATAAATACCCGCGTGAAATCGAATACGTCGAGTCATTGCCTAAAACTATTTCAGGCAAAATTAGACGTATTGAATTAAGACAAAACTGTTAGGAGTTACAACATGTCAGATATTATAGATCCAACCAAAATAGCAAAGTACAAAGCTAAAAACCATGTGCGTTTTGTAACTGCCGCCAGCCTGTTTGATGGGCATGATGCAGCGATTAATATTATGCGCCGTATTTTACAATCAACCGGTGCAGAGGTGATCCATTTAGGACATAACCGTTCTGTTCAAGAAGTGGTGAACGCAGCTATTCAAGAAGATGTGCATGGTATTGCGATAAGCTCATACCAAGGCGGCCATGTTGAATACTTCAAGTACATGATTGACCTGCTAAAAGAAAGAGGCGCATCGCATATCAAAATATTTGGTGGTGGCGGTGGTGTTATTGTGCCGGAAGAAATTGCAGAATTGCATGCCTATGGTGTGTCGCATATCTTCTCTCCGCACGATGGCCAAAGGATGCAATTGCAGGGCATTATTAATGAGATGATTGAAACATCTGATTATGACCTAGCAACGGTTGATCTGCCATCGAACTTTGATGGGTTAACAGATAACGAATACAAAAAACTTGCCCGCTTAATAACGGGGTTAGATGAAAAGACTGTTTCTGATAAGAGCTTAGGCGAGCTATCAAAGGCGGCGGCTGAATATACTAAAACTCCTGTGTTGGGCATTACAGGCACGGGCGGTGCGGGCAAATCATCCTTAACGGATGAGTTAATCAGACGCTTTACACTTGAGCTTGAAGATTTGAAAATAGCTGTTATTGCGATTGACCCTACAAAGCGTAAAACAGGCGGTGCATTATTGGGCGATCGTATTCGTATGAATGCTATTAATCACCCTAATATCTACTTCCGCTCTATTGCAACGCGTAACACACAAGGCGAAGTGCCTGAAGCGTTACCGAATATTATCAATGCCTGTAAAGTGTCCGGCTTTGATTTGATCATCGTAGAAACACCGGGTATTGGCCAAGGTGATGCGGGTATCGTGCCGTATGTGAATACATCCATGTATGTAATGACACCAGAGTTTGGTGCCGCCAGTCAGCTTGAAAAAATTGATATGTTGGATTTTGCCGACTTAGTGGTTATTAATAAGTTTGACCGTAAAGGCAGTGAAGACGCATTCCGTGATGTTAGAAAACAATATCAGCGTAACTACGAATTGTTCACCACGCCGATGGAAGACATGCCTATTTACGGCACCATTGCATCTAAGTTTAATGACGATGGTGTAACGGCGTTATACCAAGGGCTGTTAAAAACATTTGAAAGCAAAGAGCTGAATACATGGGAAGGCGAATTTTTTGCACCGGTTGAATTAAAACGCTCAACAACGAGTAGCTCTATTATTGCTGCAGAACGTCAACGTTATTTGGCTGAAATTGCTGAAGCCGTACGTGCGTATCACAAAACAATTAAAGAGCAGGTGACGGTCGCAAGAGAACGTCAGCAACTTAAAGAAGCGCAGCGTATGTTGGGCGACGATGTTGCAGTGGATGGTGCCTTTGAAAAGCAAATTGCTAAGCGAGAAGATGCGCTTGACCCGCGTTGTAAGCGTCTGCTTGAAGTATGGGAAGACATTAAAACAGCGTATAAAGAAGATACCTACATTAACAATATTCGCGGTAAAGAATTTACCACCAATATTGCAACGTACTCTTTATCGGGCACACGAATTCCTAAAGTATCTACACCGGTGTATGAAGATGACGGCGAACAATTACGTTTCTTACTAAAAGAAAACGTACCGGGTAACTTCCCGTATACAGCAGGGGTGTTTGGCTTTAAACGTGAAGGCGAAGATCCAGCGCGTATGTTTGCCGGTGAAGGCGACCCATTCAGAACTAATAGGCGCTTTAAGTTACTGTCTGAAAACTCAGAAGCAACACGTTTATCAACAGCGTTTGACTCTGTAACCTTATACGGAAACGATCCCGGCGTACGCCCAGATATTTACGGTAAAGTCGGTAACTCTGGCGTATCAATTGCCACGCTGGATGATATGAAAGTATTGTTTGATGGCTTTGACCTTTGTGCGCCAACTACGTCCGTATCATTAACCATTAATGGCCCTGCGCCTACGTTACTGTCCTTCTTCTTAAACACAGCCATTGATCAACAATGCGTTAAGTTTGAAGCAGAAAAAGGACATTATCCCTCTGAAGAAGAGCGTAACGAAATTAAAGACTGGGCATTAACGAATGTTCGCGGCACTGTTCAAGCGGATATTTTGAAAGAAGACCAAGGCCAAAATACCTGTATCTTCTCAACAGAATTCAGCTTGAAAATGATGGGCGATATTCAGCAATACTTTATTGATAAGAGTGTCCGTAACTTCTACTCAGTTTCAATTTCTGGTTACCATATTGCAGAAGCGGGAGCGAACCCCATTTCACAATTAGCCTTTACGCTGTCAAACGGCTTCACGTATGTAGAAACCTACTTGTCACGCGGTATGCACATTGATGATTTTGCAGCTAACTTATCGTTCTTCTTCTCTAATGGTATGGACCCTGAATATACTGTGATGGGTCGTGTGGCTCGTCGTATATGGGCGGTGGCTATGCGCTTTAAATATGGCGCGAATGATCGTTCACAAAAATTGAAATACCATATTCAAACATCTGGCCGTTCATTGCATGCGCAAGAAATGGACTTCAATGATATTCGTACAACATTGCAGGCACTTATTGCGATTAACGATAACTGCAATAGCCTACATACCAATGCGTACGATGAAGCGATTACGACACCAACAGAAGAGTCTGTTCGTCGTGCGATGGCTATTCAGCTCATCATCAATAAAGAGTACGGTTTAGCGAAAAACGAAAACTCATTACAAGGCTCCTTCATCGTTGATGAATTAACCGACCTTGTTGAGGAAGCCGTTCTTCGCGAGTTTGAACGTATCTCAGAACGTGGTGGTGTGCTGGGCGCAATGGAAACGGGTTACCAACGTGGCAAAATTCAGGACGAGTCCATGAATTATGAAATGTTGAAACATACCGGCGAGTTACCCATTATTGGTGTTAATACCTTCAAAAACCCAAAAGGGGATGGTGACGAAACTAGTATTGAACTGGCGCGTTCAACTGAGGAAGAAAAACAGAGTCAGCTAAGTCGCTTAGGTAACGTACACAAGGAACATAAAGAAAAAGCGGATATCGCCATTAAGGCACTACAAAAAGCGGTTCAAAGTAACGAGAACGTCTTTGAGGTGCTAATGGAAGCAGGGCGCTATTGTTCATTAGGGCAAATTACGGATACCTTCTTCGAGGTAGGCGGCCAGTACAGGCGCAATATGTAAGGAGTAGACTAAGACGTTTGTTAAAAAGCCCCGTTAATACGGGGCTTTTTATTGCGTAAGAAATTTTTAGCTTGACATTAATAGCTATCAAACTAGGATAATTCGTTCGGCTTAATAACAGGCCGGATCATACTAATGACTAAAATAATAAAGGAGCGCCAACATGGCTGGAGTAAAATTAATCGTTGCATACCCAACACCAACAGATATCGATGCCTTTGAAAAAAGATACACCGATGAGCACGTTCCAATGGCAGTAGAAAAGCTAGGCGGAAAAACTAAATTAGTAGCAACAAAAATACTTTCAATGGCAGATGGTTCTCAAGCGCCGTACTATAGAATCGCAGAAGTACATTTTCCATCAATGGAAGCCTTAGCTGCGTGTGCTGAGTCTGAAGGTGGGCAAGAAACTATTGGTCACGCTGTAGAAATTTCTACAGGCGGCGCACCTTTGTTTATGGTTGCAGAAGAAGAAGTATTTGAGTTTTAAGTAAAAATACTCTTTTGGTTTTTGAAAGCCCGCATTATGCGGGCTTTTTTATTATATGGCTCCTTCGCCTGGGCTCGAACCAGTGTAGTGGCATAGTTAAGTTGGCCACCTAATTAGAGGTGATATTATTCATCTCAAGATAAAAAGGTGAGCGCATGATGAGAAGAAGCAGACCAACATTTACCCCTGAATTTAGGCTTGAAGCATC
>LWTL01000112.1 GCA_002101235.1 Cycloclasticus sp. symbiont of Bathymodiolus heckerae
GTGCTGCTTCAAGCCTAAATTCAGGGGTAAATGTTGGTCTGCTTCTTCTCATCATGCGCTCACCTTTTTATCTTGAGATGAATAATATCACCTCTAATTAGGTGGCCAACTTAACTATGCCACTACAATATAATGTTAGATGCGTTACGCTCTGCACTAGCTATATTTTCATTTAACAATCAATTTGTTGACGCGCTACCAACTGCTTTTATGAAGCCCCTTAGTGGCAGCGGCGCACGCGCTATGATGATTGAAACCATGCATTTACACGGTGCAGATTCATTTGCCGGCCGCCTCTCTTCTATTGTTCAGGGCAGTACGGAAACGACTTTCTATGTACTTGCGGTTTATTTTGGCTCAGTGGGTATTAAAAAAGCCCGCCACGCCGTCGCTTGTGGTTTATTTGCTGATTTTATTGGTATTACCGTCGCCATTTTAATTGGGTACTTATTTTTTGCCTAAATACACGGGCTGCTTTGTTAGAATGTTCAGCATTCTATAATTCCGTTTCATTACCTCAGCAACCATGGCTAAAAACAGACAATCCATCATTTCTAAATTTTACCCTTTATTCGGTAAGTTACCGCTTTGTGTACTATATATATTCGCCTATCCTATTTATATCCTGGGTTACTACCTTGTTGAGAAAAAACGTAATGTGATTTTGTCTAATATGCAGAATTCATTTCCTGATATGCCGCTTAATGAAGTTGAAGCATTAGCTAAATTAAATTTCAAACGCCTTGTTTACGTTATTGTAGAAGCCATCAAAACAGGCACGTTAACAGAAAGTGAAATACGCAAACGCGTCGTCATTAGAAACCCTGAAGTAATCGAAAAATTCGCTAAAAATAACCAGTCCGTACTTATGTTAGCCGCGCATCACTGCAATTGGGAGTGGATGCTGGCTGGTTGCAGCCTCGGCTTATCATTCCCTATAGATGTGGTCTATAAGCCTCTGCACGACCTCGCGGTTGATGAGCATATGAAAAAGTCACGCTCACGTTTCGACGCCCGCCCTATTCCCAATAAAAACGCATTGATTGAGATTATGCAACGCCGCAAAGAAGTTCGAGGATTTGCTATGGTAGCTGATCAATCGCCTGTGCGAAAAGAAGAAAAATACTGGACTGATTTTTTGAATCAAGACAGTTCTTTTGCCGTCGGAGCTCAGAAAATTGCTCAGCTCACTAAATATCCCGTTATTTTCGTGGGTATGAAACGACTAAGCCTTGGGCACTACGAAATTTACTTTGAAGAACTAGGCCAAGCGCCTTATGAAAAAGAAGGTTATGCCATCACTGAAAAGTACGCGCGAATATTAGAAAAAATGATTCTAGAGAACCCAGAAGATTGGATGTGGTCCAACCGTAAATGGAAACGTAAGCGTGGTGTTTACGACTAAAGCTTTATCTAAGCTTCAACCTTTGTCGCAATAAATCCGGCCAATGCTTCTATCGTTGGGTAGTCAAAAAAGTCCGTTAACTCCACAACATCAGGGTAAGCTTCATCAATTTTTTCATGTATCTGCGCAAGCTTTAATGAACTCGTTCCCATTTCAAAAATATTGTCGTTTAAGCTGATTTTCTGGTCTGCCACTACGTCATGACAAATTTCTAATAAAGTCCTTTCGACAGGGCTGCCTGCGGCAACAGATTCCGTTGTTCGCGTTTCAGACAACTCAATTAACGCTGCTATCACTTCATTAAATTGACCATCAATAAATTGATTAGACAAGGCAAAACGCTGCACTTTACCACTCGTCGTTTTTGGCACTGTTTTGATCGGCAACACGTGCGCAACGTCTAAACCAGACTTTTCGCTCAGTTCACGCCTTACATCGATTGCAGTTTGATAAAAGGAATCTAGCTCGCCACGATACAACACAAAAACAACCAAATCATCCACGGCTTCTTTCGCATCACGAATACCACAAACAATGACTTTGCCTAACTCTATACCGTCAACACTTTCACATACAGACTCAAGGTCTGGCGCATAATAATTAAGACCATTAACTATAATCAAATCTTTGGTTCGACCTGTTAATACCAATTGACCTTCATTAATTAACCCTTGATCGCCCGTATCCAACCAGCCATCTGCAGTTATAAGATCCTCATTTAACAACGGAGCTTGATAATAACCTTCTGTGACATTTTCGCCTTTAATAAAAACACGCCCTATCACATTGTCCGCAACAGGGCTCCCATTGCCATCAACGATAGCTAATTCAGTCCCTGTTATCGCTTTACCTAATCGAACCAACTCTACACTGCCGGCTTCAGCTTCTGTTACAACTTGCGCAGGCTGACCTTCACTTAAAGAGTTCCTCATGATGTGCACCGTGGAGAGCTCTTGAGCAAGCTCAGGGAAGCTAACCACTAAACATGCTTCAGCCAATCCATACACTGTGAACATTGCCCTATCATTCAACCCAAACGGTTTCATAACAGCATTAAATTCCCTGCACAAATCCGCAGAAATAGGCTCAGCTCCATTAAATATCAGACGTACTCTTGATAAATTTAGGTCATCCTGATTTTCTGGTTTAAAACGCTTTAAGACATGTTTATACCCAAAGTTCGGTGATGCAATAATCGTCGTTTCTTTTTCACTGACCTTTTCAAGCCATAAGTTAGGTCGACGAACGAACAGCTCCGTTGGCATGATGTATTGATCAATATTGACGAATAAAGGCGTCAAATGAAAACCAATAATCCCCATGTCATGCGTCAACGGCATCCAACCAAAAAAGCTATCGCGCTCATCAAAGGCGCTGCATTCAATGATGCCGTATAAATTAGTTACTAAATTTTTATGTGTAAGAACAACCCCTTTAGGATCACCTGTTGAGCCGGATGAAAATTGAATAAAGGCTGTTTGCTCAGGATCGATTTTTGCAGATAGTCCAAGCGTTTCAAATTCTTCAATGCGATCAAGCATCAGTGCTTTTTTCTGAATTTCGTTGTATATCGATTCTTTGCCTTGTTCCTCAGCGTACACTTTTAAGCGCTGCAGTGCCTTTCTTGACGTTGCGATGTACGGTGCTTTTAGTTTTTCAAATACATTAAAGACTTTCTGGCGGTGCCCGTCACTTGTACCAATCGCCAGCGGGACAGCAACGATGCCGCCGTACTGACAAGCCCAAAAGGTATCAATAAACTGTTCATTTTCACCTAAATGAATAATCAGCTCATCACCTTCTGTAGCACCTTTTTGTTGAATGTGATGTAACAAACCCAACGCGCGTTGTTTTAAATCGGGGTAGCTAACCGTGCGCTCACTGTCCTTGCCGCTTATATAGGTAATACATTTGCTGGCATCTTGGTTATTGTCTAGCGCCTCAATGAGCGTTTTAGGAAATTCATTCATCATAAGGAAAAGTATTTAGTAAGATTAATACATCAAATTTACAGTAATGCGCATTCTATACCCAAAGGGCATAAGTTTCATTTAACCGAAAAAATACTTTCAGTTTATTTAGGCTTGAATTTCTAGCGTTATTTGGGGTGGCTTTTCAGGGTCAAAGCTGTAAGTGGAAAGCTCAAATGATTTCGTCTTCACAATAATGCTTCCGCTAACACGATCACCAACTTCTAAAGGCCTACACCGCCATGCTGAAGCCTCTCCATATTCTGCTGGGCAGAGTTTTATTTCATGCGGCGGCTCTAGTTCAAAACCACAACGTGAAACGCCCATTCCCAAGCCCCTACCTGTTGCCTTTATAAAAGCTTCTTTGCAAGTCCAGAGCCTAAAAAAAACGGCCTCTCGTTGGACATCAGGTAACTCCAACCAACACTTTTTTTCATCATCAGAGAAGTTACGCTGCACTAACGCTTCTAAGTTATCGAGTGTTCGCCAACACTCAATATCTACGCCTAGCTCTTTATGAAAACTGACTGCCACCAATGCTTGATTATCTGAATGAGACACATTAAAAGATAAATTTGAATTAGTAATGTAAGGCTTACCAAACTCAGCCTTATCAAATACTATGTCAGCAGCTTCAACATCAAGGTACAGCGCTAACAATTGCCGCAGTTGGATACGCATAGATGCTGCATACGCCCTATGCTTAGGGTTGCGTAGTCGGTTTATTTTAGCCAGCTCACTCGCTTTCAATGCGCCTTCACCATCGGTTCCCGCATCGTATTCAAGGTTCACATTCCACACATGCACAGCTTGCTCATTTAAGCGTGGTATTTGAATAACAGTTTTTGGGGTAAAACTCGACATAATGAATTACTATTATTTAAAACAGGTAAGGGTTAATTAAAACACGAGTATGAGCGACGACTCAAAAGATATAAATAGCTCTGAGCAATACCAGATAAACCCCGATACGTATCGGTGGACTTATCATGCCATGAAAACTTTATTCAAAGTTTTAAGCTTAACAATACGTACCCATGGTAATAAATCCGCTTGGCAAAATGGCAATATATTCTTATTTAATCATTTTGCTCGGTTTGAAGCGCTTATTCCACAGTACTTGATTTACGAAAAAACAAAGCTTTATTCGCGTTCTATTGCGTCCAAAGAACTCTTTACAGATAATATTTTTGGCCGCTATTTAAGTGAACTTGGTGGCATTCCCAATAATGCCGATTCGTTGATGTATCACGTTTCAAAAGATATTTTGCAACAACAAAAACTCGTCGCCTTTCCTGAAGGCGGAATTGTAAAAGATCGCCGCATGCTGGATGAAAAAGGACGTTATCGCATCTATTCACGATCTCATGATGAGCGCAGAAAACTACATACAGGCCCTGCTGTTATAGCCCTTGCTATCGCAATTTTCAAACAAGCTGTTCGTCAAATAAAGCAAAATAATAATGATAAGTTATTACTACAATGGGCAAACGAATTAGGTTTTGATAGTACCCAAACTCTACTGCGCGTTTGTGAAACACCGACCATTATTATTCCATGTAACATCACCTTTTACCCGCTACGCATAAGCGGTAATGCGCTAAAAGACAGCGTTCAGTTTTTTGTCGATAATTTACATAAACGGCTATCGGAAGAGTTACTCATCGAAGGTAATTTTTTGCTAAAAGATACCGATATGGACATACATTTAGGTGAGCCTATTATTGCCGAAGACTATTGGACAAAAATTGAATCTTCTATCACTGCATCATTCGTTAAAAATTCCGAGTTATCACTGAATGAAATTTTCAATAAAGTTCAAAACGATACAGCATGGAGTAGCTATTTATTCAGGCTTAATTATCAGCGCAATACAAATAAAATTCGTGATGATTATATGCACGCTATTTATAGCAATGTTACGGTTAATATTGCCCACATTGCCTCAACACTTATTATGCACTTTGTTGACCAGGGCAAGCAGCACGTTAATAAAAGGAAGCTACACCACCTTATTTACTGCACCATTAAATTATTACAAAAAGACGAGTCGTTAAATTTTCATCGGACGCTGAAAAACCCTTCTATTTATCGAAATTTATTAATGACGAAAAGTGAAACGTTTAACCAGTTTCTTAGAGGCGTCTATAAGGCGAAGCTGCTTGAATCGCAGGGTGTTTACTATAACTTCACCTATAACCTTACCTCTAAAACCGATTTTGATAGTATTCGTTATAAGAACCCTCTGGTTGTTTACGCTAACGAGGTTGCCTCACTTCCACCAATTCAATCCGCAATAAAAACCAGCCTTGCGTTCAAATTCAATAAAAAGCTGGAGAAATTTGCAGCTATGCGGTTTGAAGATGAGTTACTTGAATACCATTGGGATTTAGCGCAATTTCAAGAAAAAAAGCATGAAGAAATAAACCAGCAGCAAAAAATATCAGAGCACTCTGCACTCCCCTACCTTTTAAAACCTGACAATCACAATGGCGAATGCGTTGTTCTCGTTCATGGCCTGCTTTCATCACCTGCTGAACTGCGACAATTAGGTGATAAATTCTATCGTTTGGGTTACATCGTTGTCGGTTGCCGACTTAAAGGGCATGGCACATCCCCTTGGGATTTACACACTAGAACATGGCAAGATTGGCAACAATCCCTTCGTCAAAGCATTAAAATCGCCCAGTGCTACACGAAGCTCATTCACCTTGTTGGGTTCTCAAGTGGGAGCTTATTAGCCCTAATGGCAGCTTGTAATAAAAACCTTCATATTTCATCGGTTACTGCATGCTCCACTCCCATCATACTTAAAGACCCCATGGTGCAGCTTGTTAAAGCGGCCGATTTCACCAATAAAATAATCAAAAAAGTGAGTGGTTTCGAAGGCATCATGCCGTTTAAAGAAAACAAGCCAGAGCACCCTCATATTAATTATCACCACACACCCATTTCGGCCATTAATCAGCTCTTACTGTTAATAAAAAAAACCATGTTACGGATAAAAAAAATACGCTGCCCTACCCTATTAATACAAGGAAATAATGATCCTGTTGTTGATGCGTCCAGCCTATCTGAAATATCTAGCCGCATCCCGAATGAGCTACTAACTCATCATTGGGTTAACTCCAATCGGCACGGCATACTGTACGAAAACACAGACCAGTGCCAACAAAAAGTAATCGACTTTATCTGCCAACAAAGCAAATAGCGTAAAATACTTTTTTTATAATTTATAAACCCTTCCATGCGCGTTCATCTTAAAACCTTAGGCTGCCGTCTAAACGAAGCTGAAATTGAATCGTGGGCGAATGATTTTAGCTCCCGCGGTCATACTCTTGTTGATGAGGACGGCGCGCCCGATATATTAGTGCTCAATACCTGCGCAGTAACACAAGGTGCTGTACGTAAATCCCGTCAACTCGTCCGGAAAGCGCATAAACAAAACCCTAAGGCTAAACTGGTTGTTAGCGGCTGTTACGCCACCTTAAATAAAGAAGAAACCGTATCGATAGACGGTGTTGATTTGCTCATTAACAACCAACAAAAAGAACAATTGGTTGAGTTGACTCTTGAAAACCTAAATGAAGTAAGTATGCCGAGTATTGCAACAGAGCCCAATGAAGTTGCCCTGTTTTCTAGAGGTCGCCAGCGTGCTTTTATTAAAGTTCAAGATGGTTGCCGATACCGTTGTAGTTTTTGCATTGTGACCATCGCAAGAGGTGATGAAAAGAGTCGTCGTATCGATGATATTGTTAATGAAATTAACGCAATTCAACAACAAGGTATCTCTGAAGTTGTTATTACCGGCGTTCATCTCGGCGGATACGGCAGTGACATTGATAGCGACCTATTCACCCTTATCAAGTCACTTCTAGAGAAAACTAGCATACCTAGGATACGCATGGGTTCACTTGAACCTTGGGACCTTCCCAAAGGTTTCTTAAGTTTATTTGAAAACCCAAGGCTAATGCCACATATGCATCTACCAATGCAAAGTGGCTCAGATTCTGTTTTAAAACGAATGTCCCGCCGTTGTAAAACCAATGAATTTCGCGTCCTTGTTACTGAAGCTCGAAAACTCATCCCAAACATTAATATCACATCCGATATTATCGTTGGCTTCCCTGGGGAAAGCGACGCAGAGTGGCAACAAACAATCGATTTTGTAACAGAGATGCAGTTTGGTGATTTGCATATTTTCACCTACTCAATACGCGAAGGAACAAAAGCAGCCTCTATGCCCAATCAAGTTAAGAACGAAATAAAGAAGCTGCGCAGTAAAGAACTGCATGTACTATCTAGCTCTATAAAACAGTCCAAGCTAAACGCGTTAATTGGTTCAACCGTTGATGTTTTGTGGGAAGAAGGCCAGCAACTGAGTGAAGATGGTTCGACCTCTGTTTTAGGGTATAGCCCTAACTATTTACGCGTTAAAACGTTAACAAATAACCCAGTAGCATTAACTAACAGCGTTACTTCCTGCAAAATCACTGCTATCGAAAATAATATTTTAATTACTCAAATAATAGATGCTTAATCAAGCTCTCCTTGTTCGAAAAGCATCTTTGTTGCTCCCGCAACTGCCATAGCCGGTGCAAAGAAATTAAAGATAGGAATGCTCATCGCAAATAAATTCATTCCACCAAAAGCCATAGAACTCACTCGTGATTTTTGTAAAATTTGTTTCTGCTCATTAAACAAAACATGATGGTTTTCAAATGTATACCCCGTGTATTCAAACGTTAAAAACCATGCGTTAAATATCAACCAAAGCGGTAGGCTAATAACATTAACACCGGGTATTAATGATAATAAAAGCAGTGGTACTGCTCTAACTAAGTAATACAAAAGCTTCCTTATCTCGGACCCCAGTAATTGAGGTGCTTCTTTAAGCAAAGAACCCTTATTTACGTCTTTCAAAGGCTCTCCTCGAAGGTGCGCTTCTACACACTTTGCGAGTTGCCCATAAAACGGCGCAGCGATAATATTTGCTAGTAATGTAAAACCATAATAAACAACCGTTAAAACACTCACCATAAACACAGGTAAAATAAGCCACGACAACCATGCTAACCAGCTAGGTAGCATGGTTTCTACGGTCGTTGTTAAGTAATGCCATAAGACCCAACCGGCCACACTAAACAACACTGTATTTATCATTAATGGAATAGCGATAAACCGCCGAAGTCCCCGCTGTCTGATTAAATCAAAGCCTGCCATAAAACAAGCGATACCATGAAAAGGTGATTGCGATTTATTATTCATTTTTTTTGGATATAATTATTCAACTAATAAGAAGGGTATTTTGGTAAAATTAAAGTATCTTAAATTTACGGTTATTGTAATAGCACTTTGGTGACGAATCTAATGGAATTAGCGTACAGCAATACAAGTATAAATAATAAGGAACAACCTAAAGCAAAAGTTATCACCATTACTAGTGGTAAAGGTGGCGTAGGCAAGTCTAGCACTGCCACTAACTTAGCCCTCTCTCTTTCTGCATTGAATAAAAAAGTTTGTATCTTTGATGCTGATGCCAGCTTAGCAAATATCAACATCCTTCTGGGCATTCAACCCGAATACACGCTGCAACATCTTTTAAATGGCGAAAAAACCTTAAAAGAAATCATAATAAGCGGCCCTCGTGACTTAAAAATAATCCCAGGCGCCACCGGTATTGCTGAATATGCGCACCTATCAGTTGAGCAAAAAACAATTTTACTAGCCGCATTAGACAAACTTCAGCAAGAGTTTGATTACCTGATTATCGATACAGCAGCTGGCATCGGTGATGACGTATTAGATTTCATCAAAGCATCACAGTTTTCTATTGTCATTATTACGCCAGAGCCCACCTCCTTAACAGATTCATTTTCTCTACTCAAAGTATTAAAACGCTCAAATTACGACCGCAGCTCTTACGTCATCGTTAACATGGCTATGAATTACGACAACAGCCAGTCCATCTACAAACGTTTTGAATCTGCTGTTAAGAAATACATCGATGTTGATATTTCTTATTTAGGTTACATCCAAGTAGATGAAACTATGATTTCATCGGTCACTCTTCAGTGCCCTGCAGTTCTCTTAAGCCCTGACTCAATCGCAAGCGAGTGTTTTAAAAAACTGGCTCTTAATCTTGATAAGAATATAGGCGATCAATCGATTGACTCATTTAGTGAGTTTTGGAGGCAACAAAGTGGGCTTGAAAACAAAGTAACTGAAAAAACGCCTGTAGAACCATCTACTCCGTTCATCAATAAGGTCATAAAAGAAAAGCATATTCCAACTCCTTTAAACTTCAAGCAAGCTGCCGACTATTGCATCAAGCAATTATCGCAAGGCAATTTAAGTTCTGATGACACCGCGACATTTTTTACTGCCATCAATCAATACCAAACAATTGCCAAAGCAAAAGAAACCGAACCGGTAAACATTGAAGCCACCTCGTCCGTACGTGAGTTTTATAATTATCTAGAACTAAACGCCTTTCCTAAAGAAGACATTCGCGACGTTGTTACAACGCTTGAACAGGTTTATTTTGAGAAATACGGTAAAAGCCTACATAGCTTAGATTCAACAGCCCTCAAATTATTCGCCCAATTCACCGGATCAGAAGATGAATTACGTCATATCAATTCACAATTAACCGACTGTTATCAACGCCAATTCAACAAACCTCTTTATGACGTTATTGAACACATTAAAAACCTCGGCGCATCAAGTAGCATTGATAAGTCAACGTTTGAAGGAATGTTAAGTGAGTTATTATCTGCCTACCAACAGCGCTTCAATACAAACTATAAAACTAAAGCTGATAAAGACTTAAGCCTCGCGCATGAAGCTATAAAAGAACTACAGAATAGACATAAGGAATTAGCTGAAGAGTTGGAAGCTACTCATAACTCACTAACCGAACGCACCGCTTTATTAGAAAAAATTCAGCAGTTGTTTCCGCCTTCAAATAAATAACTTATTAACGATTAAATAGAGTGTTGTAATTTTTAGCGCTGATATCGGCAATCTTTTTTAACGGAAACCCTTTTATTTCTGCCATTTTTTCAGCAACATACTTAACGTAGTTTGGGTAATTTTGTTTGCCACGCATCGGCACAGGTGCCAAATAGGGCGAATCAGTTTCTATCAAAAATCGGTCTTGAGGTACTTTTTGTGCGACTTCCTGAACTTGCTTTGCATTTTTAAACGTCACAATACCAGAGAAAGAGATATAAAAACCCAAGTCCAGCGCTTTCTTTGCCATCTCCCAATCTTCTGTAAAGCAATGTAAAACGCCGCCTGTTTCCCCCGCCCCTTCTTCATCCATGATTCGAATGGTGTCTTCTTTCGCATCACGAGTATGAATAATAATCGGTTTATTTGTTAGCTTTGCGGCAGTGATATGATTTCTAAAACGTTGCTGCTGACAACTAAGGTGCCCCTCGTCTTCAAGGCGATAATAATCCAAACCAGTCTCGCCGATAGCTATTGCATTATCGCGTATTGCTGTTGCAACTAATTCGTCCACACTGGGGTCATGCCCTTCTGTCTCATTTGGGTGAACGCCAACGGATATTGATATTTTTTCTTGCCCAGCTACTAAGTCACGCATAGCAGGATATGCCTCCCAGTCAATCGATACGCAAAGCATATGATCTAGTAAGTCGGCTTGGGTTGCCTCCAAATATTCGCTAACATTATTTGAGTAGGGTGTTAAATCAACGCGATCTAAATGGCAATGTGAATCTATAAACATAATGCTTTCTCTATAATAAAAAAACGGCCATAAAGGCCGCTACTTATCCATCGGCAAAACTATTTTACATAGTATGCGTAGGTCTTCCTGTTTCGGACGTTCCTGCCAAATATGTTTCTATCTTATTACGAGCAGCGCCACCGTCTTGATCGTTAAACTGTACGCCAACACCGTTTGAGCGTGAACCTTCAGCACCAATAGGTGTAATCCAAATGATTTTACCGGCAACTGGGATACGTTCAGTCTCACCCATTAAACTCAACAGCATAAAAACCTCATCACCTAAACTGTATTTTTTATGCGTCGGAATAAATAAACCGCCTCCTTCAACATAATCCATATAAGCTGCGTATAAAGCGTTTTTATCCTTTATCGTTAACGATAAAATTCCCTGACGTGCTTCATTTCCTTGAGTACTCATACCTAAACCCTTTATTTAATCTTGAGCGAATAACACTGTATCGCAAAATCTTCTAATAATAACTGCTGATTTACTTGGCTAGACTCTAAGTTTATTAACTGGCCTAATTTTTCCAACAGCTTATGTATATTACTTAAGTTTAGCGTCTCTGCCAAAACTTTCAAGTCATCCTTTAAATCCGGGTTCAAAAGCCATGAATCTTCTGGGTTATTTGAACATTTAATAGCGTCGGTTAGCCAAGATGTTAACCATGTTAAAACGGGGAACCCCTTTAAACCGACACACTTTCCAGCAAATAACAAAGGATCTAACTGTCCTTTAACCAAGCTCATAAAATCTTTAAAAACCTCGGTCCTAACAACTAAAGCTTCTTTTTGCCATAATTCATACGCCAAAATAGGCAGGTGATTAGCTAAATTTAAATATTCTTTCGCTTTCTCACAGCCTTGATTTTTGAGCCAGTTCTCAGCTTCTGATAAATCTATATTCTTTATTGTAATAATCTGGCAACGACTGCGTATTGTTGCAGAAATTTTTGACACCTTATCTGCAATAAGAATAAGGCACGTGTTCTCACTTGGCTCTTCCAATGTTTTCAATAAACTATTGGCCGCCTGGTGAAGCATAGCCGTTGCAGGGTTGATAACAACAACACGCGGCTTTGCGTACTGACTACTCAAAGCTAATGCTTCACTTAACTTCCGAATAGCATCAATCTTAATGCTTGCTTTACCCTCTTCTGGATCAAGGTGAAAAAAGTCGGGATAATTGCCTGCATTAAACAGCAAGCATGACGCACATTCACCGCAAAGTAATCCATTAGCCTGCGCTGAAAGACAAAACGTACGACCAGCAAACGCTGTAGCAAACTCGAGTAAACCCAAGCCCTCAGAACCTACCAACATAATGGCACTAGGTAACCTATCTTGTGCTTGATAGCGTGACAATCGCCCCCAATATCCTCGTAGCCACGGATAAACAATAGATGTTTGGCTAGACATTATCGAGTAATAATTCGTCTAAATAACAAGCTATGCTCTGCTGTACTTGTTCTATCGTTTGAGATGCATCAACAACACAAAAGCGGTTCGGCTCGGCCTTCGCTCTATCTAAATAAACCTGCCTAACATCTTCAAAAAAAGCCTTTTTTTCTGACTCAAATCGGTCGGGTTCACTTCTACTAGCGGCCCGCTTCAGGCCTACTTCAACAGATAAATCCAACAGAATTGTTTTATTAGGTGCCAGACCTTTCTGAACAAAATTTTCAATCCAAGAAATATCAGCCATGTTGAAGTGACGTCCACCACCCTGATAGGCATACGTCGCATCGGTGAAGCGATCACAAAGCACCCACTTCCCAGCATCCAACGCTGGCTTAATCACTTCTTTTAGGTGCTGTGCGCGTGCTGCAAACATTAATAAAAGTTCACTTTCGTCACAAAGCGACTCTTCGTTATGGTTTAACAGCAGCCCCCTTATTTGCTCAGCAATCGCGGTTCCACCAGGCTCTCTTGTTGTTACAATTTCTTTGCCTGCTTCTTCTAAATAACTCGCTATAAAGTTCAAGTTGGTGGTTTTACCAACTCCTTCAACACCTTCAAGTGTTAAAAATTTTCCTGTTTTCATGGCTACTTATTCCGCTGATATTTATCAACTGCTGCATTATGTTGTTTGAGGGTTTCCGAGAAAACATGTGTTCCATCACCATTCGCTACAAAATATAAGCTTTTTGTTTCAACTGGGTGTAAAACAGCTTCAATAGACGCTTTACCCGGCATCGCAATAGGCGTTGGTGGCAAGCCGTATCGTGTGTACGTATTGTAAGGTGTATCTTGGCGCAGATCTCTAAATCTTATATTGCCTTTATAAATATCCCCCATACCATAAATCACTGTTGGGTCTGTTTGTAGCTTCATGCCTATCTCTAAGCGGCGTATAAACAAGCCTGCAATCTTTTTCCTTTCTTCCGCCGCACCTGTTTCTTTTTCAACAATAGCGGCCAATATTAGCGCCTCATACACGTTTTTAATAACCGCTTTACGCTCTCTGTTTGGCCAAGCTGAATTCACAAACACTTGCATTGAACGGTACGCTCGTTTGATCATTTCGGCGTCTGTCGTGTTTTTAATGAAAAAGTAAGTTTCCGGCAATAAAAGCCCTTCTAAATGTTGCTCTGAAATATTCATCAGCTCCAAATATGTCGACATCTCCGCTTTCTTTGGAAGTGTTTGCCGAATAGCGGGATGTTCTTGTATATCCCTAAGCACTTCTTTAAACGTTTGCCCTTCAATAATCGAGATAGCATATTGATTCACCTTGCCTTTAACAAGAAAACCCAATATTTGAACGGGCGTTAAGCCCGGAGAGAATTCATATTCTCCCGCTTGAATTTTATTCGCCGCACCTTCAATTCGTACCAGCCATTTAAACCAACGCCCATCAACTACGCCTTGTTTATCCAAAGTTGAAATAATTTGATTAAGGTTTTCACCCCTCTCTACACTAACAACAACCGAGCCCATTTCATCGGTAATATACGAACTATTAATAGAGTCTTGATACAACATCCAAAACCAGCCTACCGATAAGCTAGTAGTAATAATAATTAAGGCGATTAAACGTCTCATATACTGTTCTTCAATGTCACATTCACTTGCTGCTTAATAGCTGCCAACACAGTGTCTTTTGCCCACACGGCATACGTACTTATTTCTTTATTAACAACGGTTTCACCGAGGATTAATTGTTTCACTACACGAACAGGCATTAAACTATTGGTCATAAATATTTCATCTGAATTTTTCACGTCATCTAATGATAATTTTTCTACCTTGCACGTTATACCTTCTTTTTCTGCCTGCTGAAGCAAAGCCTTTCGAATAACACCTTCTACACCACAATTATCAAGCCTCGTCGTTATTAAAAAATCATCTTTCACAATGAATATATTACTCATTGTGCCTTCAATGACAGAACCATCCGTATCTAGCATCAAACCTTCAGCATCTGCCACATCTCTTAATTCACTACGGGCCAAAATGCGCTCTAATTGATTTAAATGTTTTATCCCCGACAACAAAGGCTGCTTAGCCAAGCACGTTTTGCACAAAACTAAATTTATACTCTTTAATGTTTGGTCAATGCCTGTTTCGAGATCAGAAAACATAATCACCCGCGTAACATTAATTTTCTCTGGCGGTAAAAAGCCACGCTCCCCAACGCCACGCGTTAGAATGATTTTGATCACGCCATGCTGTTTGTCCGAAACTAATTGTGATACTTCATCCGTAATCGTTTTTATATCTAAAACTGGAAAACCGAGAACATCACAACCTTTTTGTAATCTACATAAATGTTCTTGTAGAAAAGTAGCACACCCGAATTCAACTAAGATAGTTTCAAAAAGCCCATCGCCATATTGAAGACCTCTATCCAGCGGACTAATTAAAGCATCCGTTTTTCCGTTAACCAACATATTTTTTTTCAACATAGCGTTAACGCGTCCAATAGAGCTTTAGCCTTATGCCGTGTTTCTTGCAATTCATTTTCTGCAATTGAGTCAGCAACAATACCCGCCCCAGTTCTTAAACTAATTTTTTTACCGTTTACCGTAAATGTACGAATCAAAATATTTAAATCTAAATCACCATTGTGATTAATGTAACCCATTGACCCCGTATACGCGCCTCTCGGCGTTTGTTCTAATTCTTGAATAATTTCCATGCACCTAACTTTGGGGCAACCTGTAATTGTCCCACCGGGAAATACCGCTTTTATAACATCTGAAGGTGTGAGATTTGGTTTCAGTACACCGCTCACATTTGAAACTATATGGTGTACAGCCGCATAAGATTCTAATGTCATTTTCTCATCTACAGATACTGTTGCCGTTTGGCAAATACGTCCCAAGTCATTACGAATTAAATCAATGAGCATAATATGCTCGGCATTTTCTTTGGTGTTAGCCAACAACTCGTCCGCTAACGTTTTATCTTTTCTGCTGTCTGCATGCCTTGGTCGAGTTCCAGCAATTGGTCGCATTTGCACCTTATCACCTGAGCAACTCACCAAACGCTCTGGCGACGATGAACAAATAACACTTTCCCCATAACAAGCCAACCCCGAAAATGGCGAAGGATTATGAGATCTCAAAGACCGATACACATCTAAGTAACTTCCATCATCAAGAATCTTGCCGACCCATTGTCGCGAAAGGTTAACTTGTAAAGTATCCCCTTCTTTTAAATAAGCTTTAATCTTTTCAACACCGTTAAGAAATAATTCAGGTGTATCTTCTTTCAAAGAAACCTTAGGTGATTTTAAGGGGCTTTTTATGGATGCCTGAATGTCAGACCAAACTTCCTCTATTCGATGCTCTAAACCTATTTCACAGACGATCCAGCAGGTCTTATTCCTATGATCTTTAATAATAGCAGCAGGAATGCGAACAGCACTCGCAATTGGTAAGCTTTCATCTACTTCGAGTGTAGAGAGTTTTTCTTCTATTGAACCAATCAATTCATAGCTCAAAAACACGAACCAGCCGCCAGTAAATGGTAGGTTGTGTTTAATGGTTTCTACTTTATTTGGTTTAGATGTTTTGAATTTCTGTTCGAGTTCCGTGAAAAAATCAGTATCACCGATACTTGAGGCACAAATTTGTTCACCTGGGTAAGCAAATAGGATATCAACGCCTTGAACACCATCATCAAAATGGTGACTCTCAAGGAGAAAAGGATAGCGCGCAGGATTTACAGCGTGACAATCAAGCAGGTCAACACCAAAAGGTATTTCTGCCTTTATAAGGCTGCCACAATTTTGAAGTACCAGCCCCATTGGGATTGGGTAGGACTAAATACGCTTAAATACTAGCGTACCGTTGGTCCCACCAAAACCAAATGAATTTGAAACAATAACATCCATAGTCATTTGACGCGCTTCATTGGGCACATAATCCAAATCGCACTCTGGGTCTGGTGTAAATTGGTTAATGGTGGGTGGTGCCACTTGATCACGAATCGCTAATACTGAAAATACAGCTTCTGCTCCGCCAGCCGCACCTAACATGTGCCCTGTCATAGATTTTGTTGAACTCATCGGTGTTTTATACGCTAAATCACCTAATAAAGTTTTTGCTGCATGTGTTTCAGCTAAATCGCCCGCCGGTGTTGATGTACCGTGTGCATTGATATAGCTGATTTGCTCTGGGTTTAAAGACGCGTCTTTTAGTGCATTTCTCATACAACGATATGCGCCGTCACCATTTTTTGAAGGCATGGTCATATGGAACGCATCTGAACTCATACCGTAACCAGCAAGTTCCGCATAAATTGTTGCGCCACGCTTTTTAGCATGCTCATATTCTTCTAACACTAAAACACCCGCACCATCACTTAAAACAAAACCATCACGGTCTTTATCCCAAGGACGACTGGCTGTTTCTGGTGAGTCATTTCTACGTGAAAGGGCTCGAGCTGATGAAAAACCACCGTAAGATGTTACTGAGGTCGCCATTTCTGCGCCACCGGCAACCATTACGTCAGCATCACCATACTGAATAACCCGCATCGCATCACCAATATTGTGCGCGCCAGTTGTGCACGCTGTAACAATAGAGAAGCTTGGGCCTTTCAGTCCACGTAGAATAGACAGGTTACCGGCAACCATATTAATAATGCTTGAGGGAACAAAGAAGGGAGAGATCTTTCTCGGACCTCCCTTTTGGAAGCCTTCAAAGCCTGTCTCTATGCTCGAAATCCCACCAATACCTGCACCAATTGCAACACCAATACGCTCAGCATTTTCATCAGTTACTTCAAGACCTGAATCATCCAATGCTTGCATGCCTGCTGCAACGCCATAATGAATGAACGGGGCCATTTTCTTTGCGTCCTTTCGAGACATATAGTCTTCGGCATCAAAGTCTTTCACCGCGCCTGCAAACTTTGAAGGAAAGTCCGTTGTATCAAATCGAGTAATCAAACCAATACCGCTTTGGCCTTTTAAAATACTTTCCCATGAATCAGAAACATTACCACCTACTGGTGAAATTAATCCTAACCCTGTTACTACTACTCGACGTTTTGACACAATACTAACCCTCTAATATAAAACAAGCACGGCCTGCCGAAGCAAGCCGTGCTTGAAAAAAGAAACTGATTTATTCTGCGTTACTATTAACGTAATCAATCGCTTGTTGAACTGTTGTGATACCTTCAGCTTGCTCATCAGGAATTTCACAATCAAACTCTTCTTCAAGAGCCATTACTAATTCAACAGTGTCTAATGAATCTGCACCTAGGTCATCGATGAATGAAGCTTCGTTTGTTACTTCTTCTTTTACACCAAGCTGTTCTGCAACGATTTTTTTGACGCGTTCTTCAATATTACTCATTTTTGTATATCCTCTATATTTGTATGAACCACCAGCCATGCTCGTGGAAGTCCTATTATATTGATAAATGACTAAAGATTAAACTTTTCTGTTTATTTAACCCTTACTGATCACCTTCTTACCAACAACTAATTCCATTTAATTTATTTTAATCAAATGGTTACCGCATCAATCTAAACAAAACTTGTTTAGATTAACCCATGTACATACCGCCATTAACATGCAGTGTTTCACCTGTAATGTACGCTGCTTTATCTGAGCATAAAAATGAAACTGCGTGAGCAATTTCTTCCGCATCACCAAGGCGTCCTAATGGAACACCTTTAAGTAATGCTGCACGTTGATCTTCAGCCAACGCTTTGGTCATATCCGTATCAATAAAGCCAGGAGCAACTGTATTCACCGTAATATTTCGTGAACCCACTTCTTTAGCTAATGACTTGCTGAAGCCAATAATACCAGCCTTCGCTGCCGCATAGTTTGCTTGCCCAGCATTACCAGTAACGCCAACAACTGAAGCAATACTAACAATACGTCCTTTTTTGTTTTTCATCATGCCACGCAAACAGCCTTTACTTACGCGGAAGACAGAACTTAAGTTGGTTGAAATAATGTCATCCCACTCATCATCTTTCATTCTAAGCATTAAATTATCGCGCGTAATACCGGCATTGTTCACCAATACTGTTGGCGCACCTACACTGCCCACAATGTCTTTTAAAACACTTTTAATCGATTCAGCATCCGTTACATTCAACTTCATACCGGTACCTGAGTCTGCTAGGTAGCCTGAAATCGCTTCAGCACCATTTTCTGATGTTGCTGTGCCAATAACATAAAAACCATCTGCAACGAGCTGTTGCGCAATTGCCTTACCAATGCCACGGCTAGCGCCTGTTACTAATGCTATTGTTTTGTCTGTCATGATAATGCCTCTATCGTTTTGTTTAATGAGCGCTCATCGCCTGATGAGTACAGCTCTAATGATTTATCAATACGTTTATTAAGCCCTGCTAAAACCTTTCCTGGGCCACACTCAATAATAGTGTCTACACCTAAACCAGCGAGTGCTTCAACTGTTTCTATCCAACGCACAGGTGTATGTAACTGTTGAATCAAGGCTTCTTTAATTTCCGCAATCTCAGCGTGCTGCGCAACATCCGTATTATGTATAACTGGAATACTTGGGCTATTAAAATCAACACCCGACATCACTGCCGCTAATTTATCTGCTGCAGGGCTCATTAATGAACAATGTGCTGGAACACTCATTGGAAGTTGCATCGCTCTTTTAGCACCTTTCTCTTTAGCTAATTCAATCGCTCTGCCAACGGCCGCTACGTTACCTGAAATAACAACTTGCCCCGGTGCATTAAAGTTAACAGCCGATACCACCTCGCCTTGCGCTGCTTCATCGCAAATAGCGATTAAATCATCAACGCTTAAACCAAGAACAGCAGCAATTGCGCCCTCTCCTTCTGGCACGGCTTGTTGCATAAATTTCGCACGCTGTTCAACCAACTTAACGGCATCAACAAAACTTAAGCTGCCGGCACAAACAAGTGCGGTGTATTCGCCAAGACTATGACCTGCAAAATAAGCAGGGCTTATATCTAATTTACTTTGTAAAACACGCCATACCGCAATACTTGCCGTTAATACCAATGGCTGTGTGTTTTGTGTTTTATTGAGCTCTTCTGCAGGACCGTCTTGAGCCAATGCCCATAAGTCTCGTCCTAAGACAGCAGATGCCTCATCAAAGGTTTCTTTAATTTGAGCGTATGAGTCAGAAAGATCTTTCAGCATACCAACGGCTTGCGAACCTTGCCCTGGAAATACAATTGCTATTTTACGTGTTGACATAATTTATTATTCTTTAGTTTATTTTTAATATGCGCGCTAGCTATTACATTCGCACTAATGCGGAACCCCAAACGAAGCCGCCACCAAACGCTTCCATTAAAATCGTATCGCCTTTTTTAATACGGCCGTCTCTAACAGCTAAATCTAATGCCAAAGGAACCGATGCCGCTGAGGTATTGCCTTGGTTTTCAATCGTCAAAACGACCTTTTCCATCGGCATACCCAATTTTTTAGCCACCGAGGAGATGATTCGGATATTTGCTTGATGCGGTATTAGCCAGTCGATGTCGGACTTTTTCATGCCGTTGGCTTCAAGGGTTTCGTCAACAATTCGACTTAACGTTTTAACCGCCACTTTATACACATCATTACCGTGCATTGTCATGTGTGCTTTATCGCCGTCTTGCTGCTGGTCTTTGATTGGGTTGTTTATATATAAAAGGTCTTGATATTGACCGTCTGAATGCATATGCGTTGACATGATCCCTTGTTCATCAGATGCCTCAACCACAACAGCACCCGCACCATCGCCAAAAATAACGCACGTGCTGCGATCGGTGTAATCTAGAATTCTTGAATTGGCTTCTGCACCAATAACTAACGCTTTTGTTGCGCCACCCGATTTAATAAATTGATGGGCAATACCTAAGGCATAAATGAAGCCAGAACATGCTGCCTGCACATCAAATGCGGCACAATCACCAACACCTAGTTTTTGCTGAAGAATGCACGCTGTACTGGGGAAAACTCGATCGGGAGAGCTGGTGCCTATGATAATTAAATCGATGTCAGATGCATTAACCCCTGCCGCTTCAAGCGCTTGATTAGCCGCCATCTCCGCCATGCTAGAGGTTGTCTCGTGTTTAGCTATAACGTGGCGTTGCTTTATGCCTGTTCGCGCATAAATCCATTCATCCGTTGTGTCGATAATGGATTCGAAATCTTTATTCGTAACAATTTTTTCAGGTAAGTAACTACCAGTACCCGTTATTTTTGCATTTAACATTCAATATCGCCTTAGTGTATACGTGAAGACTTGTTTTGGAATTTGAAACGGACCTTAGCCCGTTTCAAATCAACACCAATTGACTCAAAAAGTTTGAGTCTAAAAACTTTTTAGTCTTTATCTGCTACTACTTGTTCGCCACGATAGAAACCGTCGGCACTTACATGGTGACGCAAATGTACTTTACCTGTTGTTGGCTCAGTTGACAATGTTTGTGCTGATAACGCATCGTGTGAACGACGCATACCGCGTTTTGAACGTGATTTCTTACTTTTTTGAACTGCCATCTCAAATTCTCCAGAGAATTAATATTTCTTTAATTTTTCTAATGCTTCAAACGGGTTCGTTTTAACCGCCGCTTCGAGCTTAAAATCTTTACTTGTACTACTTTTGGGTAACTCTATTGGGCAAACGTCATGCCGTGCGATAGACGGAAGCACCAAAACCACTTCACTTTCGATCACCTCGCTCATCAATAAACGATCACCTTCAAACAAATAAGGTTCGTAACCTTCTGGAACCAAACTCAGCCGGTCTTCGTTATTAGTAATAGCTAGTTTAACGTCTATATCGACAGGAAAAACTGTAGGTTCCAAACAAGCGGCGCATTGTAGCACGAGATCACTATAAATCCGACCGGTTAAAACAACAAATTTTCCTACTTTAGAAAACATCACATCTGCCACAATGGGCGCACTAGACGATTCTATATCTTGTTGAATTTGTTGTAGTTCATTGTAATTCAATTCGCCAAAAATGGAACGCTCTTGACTTGCACATAACACGGGGTCTACTTCAATCTGTAACGTCTTACTCATATTTTAGGTAAAATACCAATAAATTTAATTTAATCCTATTATATGAAAGTTCATCCCAAATTAGTATTAGCATCTAGCTCTCCGTTCAGAAAAGAGCTATTACGCAAAATATGCCCACAGTTTGACGCTGCCTCCCCAGACATTGACGAGTCGTGTCATCAAGGCGAGTCACCCATCGAGCTATCGGCCCGCCTTGCTGTTGAAAAAGCTCAAGCACTCGTTGGCGACTTTCCCGATCATTTGATAATTGGTTCGGATCAAGTCGCCATGCTAGGTGAAATTCAGCTCACCAAACCAGGCACGTTTGAAAAATCCATACAACAATTAACGTTATCATCAGGAAAAACCATTACTTTTTATACCAGCGTTTGCGTTCTCAACTCCAAAACTAGGGCATATGAAAGTGACATGGATATTTGCACTGTGCATATGAGGCAACTATCTACAGCAGAAATAAAATATTATGTTGGGCAGGATAAGCCCTATGGCTGCGCAGCTGCTTTTAAATCTGAGGGGTTAGGCATAGCCTTATTTGAAAAAATTGAAGGTAGCGACCCCAATGCACTCGTGGGTCTGCCTTTAATAAAACTAGCTAGAATATTAAAGACAATGGGACATAACGTTTTATAGCTTTAGTCTAATAACTCTATTGAATAACCATCAGGACCTTTAACAAATGCCAAAATGCGATTACTGCCTTTCATTGGCCCTGCCTCGCGGCTAATAACACCGCCCTTCCTCGTAATCTTTTACGGCGTAGCAATTCCATACCTAATACCTGCGTATAAAATTTAATTGAACGATCCAAATCACCCACCCGTAACATTGTATGAAGTAAACACATAAACCCCTTAATCAGAAAATTGTTTTGCCGCTTAAATAATGCTCGTAATAGGAAATAACTTTTTTTACATAATTTTGCGTTTCAGGGTAAGGAGGGATTTTATTTCCGTATTTTTTAACTGCTGACTCCCCTGCGTTATATGCCGCTAAGGTTAGTTTTATATTAAATTTAAATTTCTCTAATAAGTGCCTTAAATAACGCACACCGCCGCGGATATTTTGCGCCGCATCATTCCTGTTAGTAACACCAAATCGCTTCGCCGTAGCGGGCATTAACTGCATCAACCCGACTGCTCCCGCCCTAGAAATAGCATTTTTATCGTACGCAGACTCTGCATGAATAACGGCCATCACTAAAGCAGGGTCAACTTTAAGTTCCCTAGCCTGCCGCTGAATCAAAGGGGCCAGCTTACGGCGGTTTTGCATGAAGTTCTTATACTCAACTGTCCCTTTTTTAGGTGTGCGCATAATCAACCGATACCCATGTCCCTCTGGGCTATCGGTAAAAAACACACGCCCCTTATCATCCACTTTTTTATACAAATCAGCTTGCGCATGAAATGGAATAAGAATTAATAAAAAACTCAATAAATAGGAAGTTGCTAATGACATTAAAGTCTCTGAATTTCAGTTGTTAAATACAAATTAGTTCACCTAAGTTTACCTTTAAAACAAAGGATAAGAAACGAATCGACCGAGCTTAATTTAACCGTTACGTAAAGAAACTGTGAACAACGTCACAAAACTCTAGAAACTTGTAGCAAACGCGAAATGATGTACTATCATTACTTACCAGACGGAACTGAAAAAAATTCCAGCTTACTAAACCGCCTACCAGTCGCGAATAAGGGAATACGATGCAACATCAAGACGAACCAAAACAAGCCGCTGAATATCTAAGACAAGTTATTCCTATGCTCTCTCAGCAGAAACTGGCACCTACACCCATAAATTATTCTGTTTTTTACAGCTATTTATCTGGAAATTCTCAAGCATTGAATGAAGTCGTTGACTCTCATATTAGTGAAAAGAAAACATTCACCCTCGCTCTCATGCTTGAGCTGTATGAGAAATATATTAATGGTGCCGCCTCTTTAGAACAGCAAGAAAAAATTCAGCATGCTTTAGAGAAGGCAATGGCTGACGCAAGTGAAGAGATACAGCATGTAAACAGCGGTGCCGACAATTATGGCTGCTCTTTAACTCAACACGCTCAAACACTATCATCTACCGATGACCCTCAGGCTGCTGCTATGATTTTAAAGCAGGTAATGCAAGATACACGCGACATGGTTAAAAATAACCAAGAAATTCAAGCGCGGATGCAGGAAACAAATACTGAAATTATAAAAATGAAGGCCGAGTTAGAAGCCGTTAAAGCCAGCGCAGAAAAAGACTCCCTAACAGGGCTTAAAAACCGGGGCGCTTTTGATAAAGCTATCGATAGCGTTGTTTACAATTCAAATAAAGTTAGTTCTGTATTGATCATGCTCGACATCGATCACTTTAAACGTGTCAATGACAATTTTGGCCACCTAGTCGGGGATCGTGTTATTCGTTACGTATCCGCACTTCTAACTCAAATTATTGGCAAAGATCACCACATTGCTCGGTATGGTGGCGAAGAATTTGCCATCATTATAAATAACCAAAAAATCGATGCCGCCCAACAATTTGCAGAAAAAGTACGTATTGCAATGAGCAATAGTAAATTACAGCGCAAAGACAGTGGCGAAAGTATTGGCAAAGTGACTGTTTCAGCAGGTATTGCGTTACTTAAAACCGACGACAGTGTTGATACATTTATCGACCGCGCCGATACCGCACTTTATCAAGCCAAAGAAACAGGGCGAAACAAAGTCGTTATCGCAGAGTAAAGCAACGACACTAGAAATACTTTTAACGAAAAAGGGCTTATTTAATAAGCCTTTTTCTTATTCTGTGAGTAGCTATTCTAGCCGCTACTACACCAAATACAACGAGCACTGACAAGTGCATAAAGACAAATGTAACCTCTCCGCCTGTCATCAGTGGTCGCACCAAAGAAATAGCATGGTACAGCGGTAACGCTTGAGCTAACCATTGAACCGCTATCGGCAATGTATTTATAGGAAAAAACACTCCGCTTAGCAAAACCATCGGAGTAATAAACAGCGTTGTGTAATAAAGGAAAAAGTCATAACTTTTAGCGCTCGACGTTACCAGAAGTGCTAATGAAGAAAAACACAGACCTATTAAAAAAGCTATAGGTAAGATAAGAATTGCAAACGCATCTTCAACAAGGCCAAGTACTGTAGAAACGATCAGAATAGCACTGACGCTAATCAGGCTTTTCGTTGCTGCCCACAGCACCTCACCACACACCACTTCACCGACACTAATCGGCGTGGCCAACATTCCAAGCCATGTTTGCTGTACCTCCATTCGCGTATAAGCAGAGTACATACCTTCAAAGCTCGCTGAATTAACGGCGCTGGTACACATAACACCAGATGCTAAAAACGTCATGTAGGTTAGGCCTTCAACTTCACCTACAAATTGGCCTAATCCATAGCCAAGCACCAACAGGTATAAAAGAGGTTCGCCAAAATTGCCCATTAGAGAAGGACCAGCAAGCTTACTCCATACGCGAATATTTCTAGACCATATCGATAAGCTACGGCATAAAAAAAGCTGGTAGTTGGATAGTTTATTCACGTAAATCACGCCCTGTTAGCTTAATAAACACATCTTCTAAATTTGCGGGACGAAACAAATAGTCATCGTGCGAGCTTCGCTCAAGAACGTCTAGCGCATGACTTAATTTTTCACCATAAAAGAAGCAAATATCACCCGAATGCTCGAAACGAGCCATACTTTTATCTTGCTTAAGCTCTTCAATAAGAAACTCATTCGCCGCATGAACTTCAAGCACATGCGCTTCAATCTCACTTTTTATCAATTGCTTTGGTGGCGCGTCTGCCATCACTTCACCATGATCCATCACAATAACGCGGTCGCATAAACGCTCCGCCTCTTCCATATAATGCGTTGTAAGAATCAACGTTAAACCTTGTTTTTTTAATTCTCGAAGCTTTTGCCAAATCGCTTGCCGTGCTTGTGGGTCTAAACCTGTTGTTGGCTCATCTAAAATTAAAAGTTTGGGTTTATTAATTAATGCACGAGCCAACGTAAGACGTCGTCTCATACCGCCGGACAACTCTGATATTTTACTGTTCGCCTTCTCTTCTAGCGATGAAAATTCAAGCAACTCTTTAATTCTGTCTTTTAATTCTAACGAGCCAAGACCAAAGAACTTACCGTAAACGTGTAAGTTTTCTTCTACTGTAAAATCAGGATCCAAATTATCCATTTGCGGGACAACGCCAACTGATGCTCTGATTTTTGAAGCATTATCAAACACCGACAGACCAAAAACTGAAAGCTCACCACTATCGATAGGGCAATGGCCAATTAACATTCTTAGCGTCGTCGTTTTGCCTGCTCCATTAGGCCCTAGAATTCCACAAAAAACTCCAGGAGATATAGCAATATTTAACTTGTTAACAACTGCTTTTCCGTCATAGACCTTTGAAAGGTTAACTAACTTTACAATCGCTTCTTGAGAATTAACTGCTTTCATTTACAGACACATTACAAATATTAATTATTTTGCACATTATAACAACCCATAGTTCAGATCATTAAGTTATTTAACATACGCCCAGCTGGTCAATAAAAGTACTTAAGCAACCACTATATGCTTTTAAAATAGGTTTATACTGGCGATCAAACTCCAACCATTTTTACAAACCATGAACTACTCTCTCGTCTTTGCTGCGGCAATCCTTCTGCTCCTCGTCCTTTATTACGGACAAATTTATTTAAGCCGTTACAAACTCATTGGTGAGCTCAACCCACTTAAAAAAGAATCTGACAATGCATGGCAACTTTACTATTTTCATAGCCCTCACTCTGGCGCATGCAAAAGTTTAACGCCTGTTATCATTGCGGATCACCAGCAAGTAAATATTATTGATATTTCAAGTAGCCTAGATATCGCTAGAAAATTCAATATTAGAGCAACCCCTACTGTTGTATTTATTGAAGGCGACATTGTGACAAATGTTCACTTAGGCACTGATGCTATCCAACATATCAAAGAGTTCATCCAAAAGCATGAATCTTAAAGAGTGGCCACTTGGCTTTAAACTACTTGCTATTTGCGGTATTTGTATGAGTGTCGTTATCGGTATTGGCTTATTAATTGAGTACCTCGCTTAAGATACACGCCAACGTTTAAGGTCATCGATGACATCTACGTCCCATAATGTTGCTAACCGATGTGACGACAAACCTAAGTTATCTGTTAATCGCAACGCCTCAGCGAGCACATCCGTCCCACTCCACGTCATATCATTAAACAAGTTTGATGGCGCTTTCCTACAGCCAACCAACACAAAACCACCATCCTCAGCTGGACCAAATACAACATCCACGCTGCTCAACGTCTCGAAAGCTGACATTAAATAAGTCATGCTGAAAACAGGGCAATCTGCGCCAATTAAAACCACATTAGAGTACTGATTTAGACCTGCACTCAATGCATACTGCATACGCTCACCTAAGTCGCCCCCACATTGGTTTCGAAGCTCAACGTCATATTTATTCACGCATTGCTGAAAAAACTCATGGTTGTCATCAGGCGCACACCAAAGCTCCACTTTAAACTCGCTGCCTTCAACCAAGCCTAACGTCTTATTCAATAACTCTAGATAAACATCACAAGCTGCTTGAGCACCTATATCTCGTATCAAACGCGTTTTTACATTCCCAATAACGGGCGCTTTAGCGAATATTTGCAGTAACTTTTTAGCCATAAATTAACACTGAGGTTATTTCCTATTTTCTTTTAATTTTAACCCGTCGGCTAATAATTTATACTACCCCATCTTCCTCATTTACTATTTGGCATCATGAATCCCGACTTGGCATTATTAAACCCTTACCCTTTTGAAAAACTAGCTCAGTTAAAAAGCTGCGTATCGCCTCCTGCACATCTTAAGCATATTGCTTTGTCCGTTGGTGAGCCAAAACACCCTACACCAAAAATCATTACGGATGCCTTATTAAATAATTTAAACACATTAGGTCAATACCCGACCACACGTGGGTTAGATGCCTTAAGGGAAAGCATTGCAGCATGGTTATGCAAACGTTTTAGCATTCAAACAAATGACATCAACCCGCACACCCATATTCTGCCGGTCAGCGGAACACGTGAAGCGCTATTCTCATTCGCCCAATGCATCGTTGATAAACAACAAGGCAGCACAGTGGTGGTGCCAAACCCTTTTTATCAAATTTATGAAGGAGCTGCGCTTTTAGCTGGCGCTAAACCGTTCTTTATCAATTGCGATGAAAGTACAAACTACCTACCCGATTACGATTCTGTGCCGGCAGACATTTGGAAGAAATGCCAATTACTTTATATTTGCAATCCTGGCAACCCCAGTGGAGCGGTTCATAGCTCGGCCTTATTACGCCAGTTAATCAAACTAGCACACCGCTATAATTTTGTTATTGCTGCGGACGAATGCTATTCAGAAATTTATTTCAAAAACAGCATTAAACCAACTGGGCTATTACAAGCAAGTGCAGCTATGGGCAATAGAGATTTCGCTCGTTGCGTTGTATTTCATAGCTTATCCAAACGTTCAAACGCACCAGGGTTACGCTCTGGTTTCGTCGCAGGCGACCCCGGTATCATTAACGAGTATTTCCGTTATCGTACCTACCACGGTTGCACAATGCCGGTCCCTACACAACACGCTAGTACTGCTGCATGGTCAGATGAACAACACGTTGAAGACAACCGTACCCTTTACCAAGAGAAGTTCACCCGTGTTATTGATATTGTCGGCAATAGCTTACCCCTGCAATTTCCAGACGCTGGTTTTTACCTCTGGACTAAAACACCTATAGCAGACGACCTCTTCACACAGAAGCTGTTTGAACAGCAACACATTACTGTGCTACCGGGGCAATATTTGTCTCGTGATACCGAAAGTGGCAACCCCGGCAAAAACCATGTACGCATGGCGCTTGTTGCCTCGGTTGAAGAATGCGAAGATGCCGCTCATCGACTTAAAAAGTTTGCAGATAGCCTTTAAGCAAACCATATTCATTTATAAACTTTTAAAATTTAGGACAAACCATGCAAAATCTTGAAAACATCATTAACGACGCGTTTGATAACCGCGCTGACTTCAACTCTAAAACAGTTTCAGCTGATATTCGCTCAGCCGTAGAAAGCGCTCTTGCTCTACTCGACAGCGGTGAAGGCCGCGTTGCCGAAAAGAAAGACGGCGAATGGGTGGTAAACCAGTGGTTGAAGAAAGCCGTTCTTCTATCATTTAAAATTAACGATAACCGCGTAATGGACGGTGACAACAACGGTTACTACGACAAAGTAGAAACAAAATTCGCTAACTACACAGAAGAAGACTTCAAAAAAGGCGGTATGCGCGCAGTACCGGGTTCAGTTGTTCGTGCTGGTTCGTACATTGGCCCTAACGTTGTATTAATGCCTTCTTTCGTTAACATCGGCGCGTTTGTTGATAGTGGCACAATGGTAGATGGCTGGGCAACAGTAGGCTCATGCGCACAAATTGGTAAAAACGTCCATTTATCAGGTGGCGTAGGCATTGGTGGTGTTTTAGAGCCTCTACAAGCAGGCCCAACCATTATTGAAGACAACTGCTTTATCGGCGCACGTTCAGAAGTTGTTGAAGGCGTTATAGTTGGCGAAGGTTCTGTTATTTCGATGGGCGTTTACATTGGCCAAAGCACTAAAATTTATAACCGCGAAACAGGCGAAACAATGTACGGTCGCGTTCCTCCATACTCTGTTGTTGTACCGGGTAACTTGCCATCAAAAGACGGCACACACAGCTTGTATGCCGCAATTATCATCAAAACAGTTGATGCTAAAACACGGAGCAAAACAGGCTTAAACGACCTTCTAAGAGATTAATATGCCAGTTGTTTTATATGGCATTAAGAATTGTGACACCATTAAAAAAGCCAAAAACTGGTTGGTTGATAATGGTGTCGAATTCACCTTTCATGATTACCGCAAAGACGGCTTAAGCACTCAGCTAGTTAATACGCTAGAAGATTCCTTAGGCTGGGAAGTCATGGTCAATAAACGCGGCACAACGTGGCGTAAATTGCCTGATGATGTTAAAGCCAATATCAATAAAGAAAGCGCTTTAGCACTCATGCTGGAAAACCCAGCCATTATTAAACGGCCTATTCTTAACACCGGTAAAACCCTGTTAATTGGATTCTCCACAACCGACTACAAAGAACACTTATAAAAATATGAGCGAAACGTTAGACCTAGCCATAGCGCTTTTAAAGCAGCCGTCCTTAACACCCGAAGATGCAGGCTGCATGGACATCATGGTTGATTACCTGCAACAACGCGGGTTTAATATTGAATGGATGAACTTTGGTGAAACCCGCAACCTTTGGGCGCGCCGTGGCACCGAAGCACCTTTATTTTGTTTCGCTGGTCATACCGATGTTGTGCCAACAGGCCCACTAGACGAATGGAACACCTCGCCGTTTGAACCGACCATTAAAGGCGACTTGCTCTACGCACGTGGCGCAGCCGATATGAAAGGCAGCCTTGCCGCCATGCTAACCGCTTGTGACAGCTTTATTGCACAACACAGTAACCACAATGGCTCTATTGCCTTTCTCATCACCAGTGACGAAGAAGGCCCAGCCATTAATGGCACCGTTAAAGTTATAGAGGCGCTCGATAAGCGTAATGAGAAAATTGATTTTTGCATTGTTGGCGAACCGTCAAGCCATAAAACATTTGGCGACATGGTGCGCGTTGGCCGCCGTGGTTCTATCAACGGTTATTTAAAGCTTATCGGCAAACAAGGGCACGTTGCTTACCCAGAATTGGTTAAAAACCCTATTCACGCGCTTGCGCCTATTTTATCGCTTTTAACGGCTGAAAAATGGGATGAAGGAAACGACTATTTCCCACCTACTAGCTTTCAAATATCTAATTTAAACTCGGGTACAGGCGTTACAAATGTTGTGCCAGGCCATGCGGATATGATCTTCAATTTGCGCTTCTCAAGTGAACTAACGCCCGAGGAAATTAAGCGCCGCGTTACCTACATTGTCGATCAAAATTCTGACGATTATGAGCTCACTTGGAACGTGTCTGGCCTTCCCTTCATAACCGAAAAAGGAACCCTCACAAACGCTGTTGAAAAAGCCATTCAGGATGTCACCGGAATAAGCACTGTTTTATCAACTGGCGGCGGCACATCCGATGGGCGATTTATCGCACCCAGTGGCGCACAGCTGATTGAGCTAGGCCCTATTAACGAAACCATTCATAAAATAAATGAGTGTGTAAGCGTTAAAGATTTAGATGCTTTATCCATTACTTACAGCAAAGTTTTAGAAAACACTTTACTTTAAGAACAACAGCTAATAGGTTGAATTATATGACTTACGACTACGACTTAATATCCATAGGCGGCGGCAGCGGCGGTATTGCAGGCGCAAATAGAGCGGCTTCTTATGGCGCTAAATGCGCCGTTATTGAACAAGCTCGTTTAGGCGGCACTTGCGTTAATGTGGGTTGCGTGCCGAAAAAAGTTATGTGGTTTGCAGCCGCAACAGCAGACGCCATTGGCGCTGCTAAAAACTACGGATTTGATGTTTCCTTAAACGGTTTTAACTGGACAGAACTTAAGCAAAAAAGAGACGCTTATATCGAGCGACTTAACGGCATTTACGCCAACAATTTAAACAACAATAAGGTCGATTTTTTTGAAGGCGCTGCCTCATTTATAGACCCGCATACCATTCAAGTTGGCGATAAAAAAATAACCGCAAAACGCTTTTTAATAGCAACCGGCGGCATGCCTTCTGTTCCAGAAATGCCGGGTGCTGAATACGGCATTACATCTGATGGTTTTTTTGAACTTGAAAAACAGCCAGAAAAAGTAGCCGTTATTGGTGCAGGGTTTATTGCCGTTGAATTAGCCGGCGTGTTCCAAGCACTCGGCACACAAACCAGCCTTCTTATTCGCGGTGAACAAACCCTTAGGCAGTTCGACAGCATGCTAGGCAAAGAGCTATCTAAAGCCATGCAACACCAAGGCATTACACTTAAAACAAACACCTCCCCTACTTCTATAGAAAAAACAGCACGTGGTACCTTTATTATCCATACCAAAGATGGAACCGTAGACGGTGAGTTTGACCAAGTACTTTGGGCTATAGGCCGCCACGCCAACACCCAAGGTTTAAACCTACAAAACGCCGGTATTGAAACAGACAAACGCGGCTTTATCCCTACTGATGAGTGGCAAAAAACCACACAAGACCATATCTTTTCTGTAGGTGATGTCACCGGACAAATCGCGCTAACACCCGTTGCTATTGCTGCTGCAAGGCGTTTAAGTGACCGTTTATTCAATGACCAAACCGATAGAAAGTTAGACTACAACTTAGTGCCTAGCGTTATCTTCTCGCACCCACCTATAGGCACCATTGGCTTAACTGAACAGCAAGCCAATGAGCAATATGGCGACACGGTTAAAATTTACAGCTCAACCTTTAACCCAATGACTCAAGCTTTGTCCGAAAGCAAACAACCCACTACAATGAAACTAGTGACTGTTGGAAAAGACGAAAAAATTGTTGGCTGTCATCTCTTTGGAGAAAGCTCCGATGAAATGCTACAAGGCTTTGCTGTTGCAATAAAGATGGGCGCAACCAAGAAAGATTTCGATGACACCGTCGCTATTCACCCGACTAATTCAGAAGAGTTAGTCACCATGACATAGCACTCTACCCAATCATATAGCTCAGTGCTTTTCAGACCTATTCCGCTTCATGGTCATAGAACTTAAACTTATTTTTCCCTGACTGTTTAGCGTAGTACATAGCTGTATCGGCCTGATTCAATAATTCATCGAGCGGCATCAAGTGACCAGGGCTGATAGATGCACCGCAAGATGCTGTTATATTGTGTGACGTACTATCAACAATGTAAGGTTGCGACAATGAATCAAGCATTCGCTCTAAAATTTGCTCTGCCTGCACACTGTGCTCAAGCCCACCTAACAGCAAAGTAAATTCATCTCCGCCTTGTCGCGACACAGTATCCCCTTCTCTTAAACACAGCTTAATTCGCCCTGAGACTTCAATTAAAACTTTATCGCCAATATGGTGACCATGGTTATCATTAACGGGTTTAAAGTCATCTAAATCTAGAAAACAAACAGCCAACAATGTTTTAGTACGCTTACTATGGGCGACGGCTTGTTTAAAACGATCTACAAATAACGCTCTATTCGGTAATTTCGTTAGCACATCATAATGCGCTAAACGCTTCAATTCTTTTTCTTTACCTTTATGGTGAGTAAGGTCTTTCCATGTAATATGAAGCCCATCACCATCGTCAATGGGAACAGCCGTTAACAACACTTCAACTGGGAATACCTCTCCACATTTTCGCTTATGATTCCACTCAAAACGATGGCTGCCTTGCTCAAATGCTAAAGACGTTATTCTTTCCGATTTTTCGCATGATAATTCACCATCACCTTGCTTATGAGCTGAAAATGCCGATGGCCCTGCTTTGAGTACTTCCGCTTTACTCTCACAACCCAGCATCGTCACCGCTGCTTGATTACAATCGATATACTTACCATTTTTGTATAACAAAAAAGCATCCGCAGACTCTTCAAATAACCGCTTATAATCTGTAACATTGCTGTCTGCCGCACTTAAGTCGTCGTTAACTTCTTTTCTCTCTTGAAGTTTTTGAACGCCTACACCTAAGCGGAGGTGAAGCTCATCTTTATCGATCGGCTTTAACATATAATCGTTAGCGCCTGTACTCAAGCCCTCAACGATATCATCAATATGATCACGCCCCGTTAATATAATTATATACGGTGACTGACCCTTACTTTTTCCCCGAATTTGCTCGCAAACTTCAATGCCCGTCATGTTTGGCATTCCCCAGTCTAGCAATAACAAACAAGGCGCATCTTCTTACTGCATAACATCCCATGCTGCCGCGCCATCTTTCACAGCCACCACATCATAACCCCACTGCATTGCCAACTGTGTCAGCAACAACCGCGTTGTATTGTCATCTTCCGCTATAAGTAGTTTCATAAAATCACCAAACCCTCACCCTAGTGAAGCCATTATGTTATTTATGTTCTATGTGAAACCGTTAATAGGAGCCACTCTTCCAAGAGGTCTACAGAGTCTAAAGAAAGTTCGTTTGATTTGTGAATGTTTTCAATAATTTCACAGGACGCATCTACCATTCGACGCTGCTTACTACGACTAGTCGATTTTAAACAGTTCAGCACGTCCTCTTCTACCAATCCACTTTTGTGCATCAGCATGCCAACAGCAATGCCCGTCATACGATTATTTCTTATCTTCTCATCAATATCTTGCCCGCGACGAGAAAAGTGCTCTCGCTCTTTATGCCACAGCAAGCCTAACCTGATATTCACACAAATATCTGAAACCGACGGAGCCCCATTAATGAAGCCAACCGAGTGTTCAAGTGCGTCTGAAGAAGCGGTGTGATTATTGTGGAAATTTACGCCTGATACCAAATACGGTTTATCCAAAGACCTTAGTACATCATGACTCTCGTCTAATTTAGAGAGTTCAACGATGCAAACATCTGGAATATTTTGGGGGGATGCAAAAGAAGCTAAATCATTACAAAATCGAAACGCATAACCTAGTGATAGAAGGTCTTCTTTTGATTGCTTAAAAACTGAAATTTCATCGCTATACACATCAACTTGTATAGCCTTACCAACACCCTTCATAGCCTTCCTTTTACAGTCTTATTATTTTCAGTAGGTAGGCGGAAGCGTAGGCCGTTACTTTTACGATATTGTTACGCTATTACATGTTAATTACAAGGCATTATTAACCAATCGTTTTATTTAAACGTAGAACCCTCCTTTGTATCTCTAGGCTTCGCATACAATCAGCGAAAGCACTTTTTTAACTATTAAGTATTAAGTATTATTAATACATTAATCTGAAGCATTTTCACGCCTCTTTTGCCCTTCTTCAAACGCTGCCAACTGTTCTGGCGTAGCCGATTTTTGATACTTACTTTTCCATTCTGAAAAAGCCATGCCATATACTATTTCGCGCGCGGCATCATAATCAATATTTTCGCCACGTTCTTCAGCCGCCGCTACATACCACTTTGAGAAACAATTACGGCAAAAGTCCGCTAAATTCATTAAGTCTATATTTTGCACATCCGTATGGGTTTGAAAGTGCTTGATAATGCGCCTAAAAGCAGCCGCTTCAATCTCTGTTTGCGTTTGTTTATCCATAATAATCTCCGGTTTACGGTAAATGAGGGCGTTCTAAATAATCGTGTGACTGCATTTCTAATAGCCTGCTTGTAGTTCGTTCAAACTGAAATGCCAACTTCGTACCTTGATAGAGTTGTTCAACAGGAACCTCGGCAGATATAATTAATTTGACATTGTGATCGTACAGCTCGTCCACTAAGTTTATAAAACGATTGGCTATGTCGTTCGTCATATCATTCATAACCGTGACATTGGAGACGAAAACTGTATGAAACAGCCGCGAAATTTCAATGTAATCAGCGGCTCCTCGTGGAATATCGCAAATGGTTTTATATTCAAACCAAACAACCCCTTCTGCGCAATGTTCCACGCCCACTTGTCGCCCTTCTATTTCAAGGTTTGATTCAGGCTCTACATCCGCTGCTGTCATATGTTCAAACAATTCTGACAACACAATATCGGCTTGATCATCTAAGGGGGAATGATAAATTTCAGCTTGTTCTAATTCACGTAGCCGGTAATCAGTTCCACTGTCTAGCTTAAGCACATCACAATTCGCTTTCAACGCTTCAATGGCTGGCAAAAAACGCGCACGCTGTAAGCCGCCTTTGTATAAACCATCGGGTTCTATATTAGATGTGGCTACCAAACAAATACCTCGTTTAAATAATGCCTCAAACAGTCTACCTAATAACATTGCATCGGTAATATCTGAAACAAAAAACTCATCAAAGCACAGTACCCTGCTATCGCTGGCTATTTGGTCAGCAACTATCTGCAGAGGGTCTTCCACATTTTTTATGCCGTTCAATTGTTGATGAACTTTCTGCATAAAACGATGGAAATGTGTACGTTGCTTTTCTTTAAACGGTAATGAATCGTAGAAAATATCCATAAGGTAGGTTTTACCTTGTCCTACACCACCCCATAAATATAACCCTTTAGGCGCATTCAATATAGAGGGCTCTATAGACTTGAATTTTGAGAAAAAGCCCTTCTTTGCCACTGTTTTTTGTACGCTAGGTGCTTCTAAGCCTTCGTAAAGTTCCGTTAGCCGCTGTATCACTGCCAACTGAGCATCATCTTCAATAAATCCGTGCTGCGCTTGATCAGATAGGTAGCGTTCTAATGGGCTCATAGTGAAATTAGGTTAATTGTGTTAAATTAGCTGTCTTAACAAACCGCCCGAGAACTCGAGACTCGTTATTGGCTCATTATAGCAATTATCACACATGATCATTCAAGCAAATTTACCTAATGTCAGCTTAGCTACTGCGCCTAAGAAAGTTCTTAGCAAAGAGCCTACACCAAATGATGATGCCGCGAGCAAACGTTCTGAGAACAACCAAACGAACGGTCAATCAACACCAACTAACGCTGAACGTACTGAGTTATTTGAACAAGTTGAATCATTAAATAACAACGAAAAAGCTAATTTTCGCACCAGTGATGTTGAAAACAGAAATCAAAAATTAATCCAATCATACCTAGACAATAAAGCCCTAGAAAACCAAGACATACGTGACGAGCTTCATGAGCAACTTGGTATAGACGCGCTAGCTTAAAACTTGCTTTAACCTCCCATGAAGTTCTTAACTGATTTTTTCCCCATACTACTATTTTTTATTGCCTACAAGTGGCAAGGTATTTATGCGGCTACCGTTGTTGCTATTGCCGCTTCTAGCGTACAAGTAAGCTTATATTGGTTAAAAAACCGCCGCTTTGACTCTAGCCACTTGATGACGTTCTTCATCATCCTTATTTTCGGCGGCGCTACACTTTACTTGCAAGACGAAACTTTTATAAAGTGGAAACCAACCGTCATCAATTGGCTCTTTGCACTCGCCTGCTTACTTACTCACTCATTTTATTGGCAAAACACCGCTTATTAAACGAATGATGAGTAGCGGCCTCACATTACCCGACAATATTTGGACAAAGCTAAACGGTATTTGGGCGCTTTTTTTATTATTCAAGGCGGCCTAAACCTTTACGTTATGTACAATTTTGATACCGACACGTGGGTTAACTTTAAATTATTTGGCATGATGGGGATGACTGTTCTATTCATTATTGCTCAAGGCTTTTATTTAATGAAATACATCTCCGAGCCTGTAGAAATCACTAACGACAATTCAACTGAGTAAATAAAAACATGACAAACCGTACCGATATTATAAAAGAAACACTTACCGAAGCACTTCAGCCTACATTCATCCAGGTGCTTGATGATAGTCAAGCACATGCCGGTCATGAAGGCGCTAAATCAGGCGGAGGACATTTTTATCTTACAATCGTATCCGACGAATTTGATAACAAATCTCGCATACAGCGACACCAACTTGTTTACAAAGCTTTAGGCGACATGATGAAGAGTGACATTCATGCATTAAGCATCAAAGCATTCACACCGGAAGAACAACCTCAACAACAAGGAATTTAAATGAAAGCCACATCAGGTTTTATCGCATCAGTACTGCTTGTCGCTGCATCGCATACGGCTTTTGCCGAAGCAGACAAGACCATTGCTATTGTTAATGGCAGTGAGTTAAAACAGTCTGCCCTACAGTTTTATGCGCTTGAGCGTCGTCAAAACGACCCTAAAAACAAAATGCCAGCTAGCCAATTAATTGATGACATTGTCAACATGCAGTTACTCAAAGAAGAGGCCATTAAAAAGAAGTTAAATAAAGGTACTGAGTTTAGCGCACGTATGGATTTCATCAAATTAAGTATGCTATCCCAAGTAGCAATGATTAACTTTCTTGACAACAACCCCATTCCAGAGGCTCGCTTAAAACAAGAGTACGACGCCAGAATTGGCGATATGAAAATCGTTGAACTTAAAGCCAGTCACATTTTATTAGACGATGGCGCTAAGGCTAAAGAGGTTATAAATAAACTAAATAACGGCGGTGACTTTGCTAAATTAGCTAAAGAATATTCAACTGGCCCTACCGGCCCTAAGGGTGGCGATTTAGGCTGGTTTACACCTCAACGTATGGTGCCAGAATTCTCTGAAGCCGTGCTTGAGCTAAAAAATGGCGAATTTACGAAAAAAGCCGTACGTACTCAATTCGGTTGGCACATCATTTTACGCTCTGGCAAACGCAATGGCTCCCCGCCTTCTTTTGAAACAGTTAAACCTAATATTGCTGCTGCTCTTGAGCAGGAGCATATTCAAAAACATATTCAAACCTTAAGAAAAAACGCGAATATTAAAATTATTAAATAAATCACCAGGTAAAGCCCGTATGAGCAAAGGCCCTTCACTTAGGGCCTTTGTTTTCAATTCAAAACACTCAACAAGCAAAGTTGTGAACCCATTCTCAACTATTTAAATCACCTTCATTACTATATCTCTTACCCACTACGGAGATATATCTATGATGCAGTACAACTCACTCATCAGTCTTTTAAAAGCGAACACGATTAGCTACCGGATTATTAGTGTTGCACCATCAAAAACATTAGAACAAAACGCCAAACAATTAAGCACTCAACAAGCAATCGTTCTACGTTCTGTCTTTTTACAGTCAGATAAAGGCTCTGTATTAGCGACCCTTCCTCACGATGAGCTGATTGACTTTAAAAAAGTCACCTCTGCAACTGGATATAAAACAAACCTTATTCCACAAAAAAGTAGCGTTCGAATTGTGCCAATACCTACCAACAACACTCAAAAGTCATTTATTTCAAAATCGATAGAAAACTATGAAACAGTTATTTTTGAGTCTGGGAAATCTGGAGAGCTGGTGCAAATTTCATCACACCAATTAAGGAAACTTATTCCTTCGCACGATTATTTTTCATTTACTACAAAAACAACGGCCATACCGTTAACTACAACAGACCTTAAGCAACAAGAAGCCTTCACACCCGATGTTGAAAAACGCACAAAACTCGAACGCTTATACAAACTACCCGCGATGCCACAAATGGCAAGCGAGCTCATTCGTTTAAAAAATAGCGATGGTGCCCACGCTAATGATCTAGCTCGCCTTATACAAGGCGACCCCAGCCTAACGGCGCAAATTATTCGCTATGCAAAATCTGCATTCTTTAACTATCAAGGTGACATAAACTCCGTTAGCGAAGCCATAGCACGTGTTATTGGTTTTGAATCCGTTATTAATATTGCGCTAGGGCTGTCCGTTGGCAAACGTTTGAAAAATCCACCTGATGGGCCGTTAGGTTTAAATGAGTTCTGGAAGCATGCGGTATATAGCGCCACACTTGCGCAAGCATTATCAAAAAAGATACCCAAAGAAAACCGTCCGAAACAGGACTTAGCTTATTTAGCCGGCTTACTTCACAACTTTGGTTTCTTGCTACTTGGTCACCTATTTCAACCAGAGTTTTTCTTACTGAATAGGCTCTATGCTGCCAACCTTTCAAGGTGCATAACATGTATTGAAAAGCATGCTTTAGGTATGGGTGCTGGGCAAAATGCCGTCAACATGGGGCACGCAGAGCTTGGCTCATGGTTACTGGAAAAGTGGCACTTACCTAATGAAATAGTTATTGTTGCTCGTGAACACCATAATAGAGCCTACAAAGGCGAGCATGAAAACTACTCTACCCTTATTGCTCTTGTAAATAATGCGCTCGGGTTGCACGACTTAGGAGATCACCGAGAAGAGCACTTAAGTTTGGCCTTATGCGCACAACTCAATCTAAGCTCTTCAGTCGTCCACGAGGAATTAGATAAAGTGTTAGCTCAAAGCGATCAAATTGACTTGATGATAAAACAATTTGCAGCTTAAATTACCCAAAAAGCTTTTGCGTTTCACTACGCCTTACTAGATAAAAAAACAGTATTGTGTTATTTTTCGCGATCGAAAAAACAATACTTATAAGGGAAAATAAATGCGCATAATTCTTTTGGGTGGTCCAGGTTCAGGCAAAGGTACGCAATCTCAGTTCATTACTGAAAAATTCGGCATTCCACAAATTTCTACAGGTGACATGTTACGAGCTGCGGTCAAAGCTGGTACGCCTTTAGGTGTTGAAGCAAAAAAGGTGATGGATGCTGGTGGTTTAGTATCTGACGAGATCATTTTAGGGTTAATCAAAGAGCGCTTGGCCGAATCTGATTGTGCCAATGGTTTTTTACTCGACGGTTTCCCTCGTACTGTACCTCAAGCCACAGGGCTTGCCGATATGGGCATTGAAGTTGATCATATTATTGAAATTTCTGTTGATGATGAAGAAATTGTTCGCCGTATGGCCGGAAGACGCGTTCATTTAGATTCAGGACGAACGTATCACCTTGTTTACAACCCTCCTAAACAAGAAGGCTTAGATAATGTAACCGGAGAAGCATTAATCCAACGAGATGATGACAAAGAAAACATTGTAAGGGATAGACTTGCAACATATCACAGCCAAACATCTCCTCTTATTGAGTTTTATTCAAAAGTGGCAGAAAACTCAGCTGCTCAGTTCAATACCGTTGAAGGCGTTGGTAGCGTTCAAGACATTACAAATAAAATGTTCGCCGCTCTCGATCGGTAAACATTTGCAATAACCAGGTAACACTCTATCTGGCTAACAATATATATAACGTCATCTCATTTAGTTAAAGTGTGATGACGTTTTTAATTTTAATAAATAATTTTTTAGTAGGAATACATACAAATGAAAACATATGATGTTGCTGTTGTAGGCGCCACAGGTGCGGTTGGTGAAACCATGCTATCCATCCTTGAACAACGAAATTTCCCCATTGGGAACCTATATCCTCTAGCGAGCAGTCGCTCAGCTGGTGGCAGTATTCAATTCAACGGTAAAAGTGTAAAGATTGGCAATCTTGCCGATTTTGACTTTAGCAAAGCCCAAATTGGTTTATTCTCAGCGGGTGGTTCCGTCTCTGCTGAGTACGCACCAAAAGCAGCTGCTGCAGGTTGTATCGTTATTGATAACACCTCTCACTTTCGTTATGACGATGACATCCCACTTGTCATTCCAGAAGTGAACCCTGAAGCCATCGCGCAACATACAAATAAAGGTATCATTGCTAACCCTAATTGCTCCACCATTCAAATGTTAGTGGCCCTTAAACCAATCTACGATGCCGTTGGCATTGAACGAATTAACGTAGCCACATACCAAGCTGTATCTGGAACAGGCAAAGACGCCATTGAGGAGCTCGCAGGACAAACCGCTAAATTGCTTAACGGAAAAAAAGCTGAAGCCAAGGTTTATCCTAAACAGATCGCTTTTAATGTATTGCCTCAGATTGATGTCTTCCTAGAAAATGGCTACACCAAAGAAGAAATGAAAATGGTTTGGGAAACTAACAAAATTTTCAATGATGACTCCATTAAAGTAAATCCAACTGCAGTTCGTGTCCCTGTTTTTTATGGGCATTCAGAAGCATTACACATTGAAACAAAAGAAAAAATCAGCGTTCAACAGGCTCGTGAACTCATGGAAAACTTCGATGGCATCACCCTTATCGATGACCGTGTTGATGGCGGCTACCCCACAGCTGTTACCGAGTCCGCAGGTAATGACGATGTTTACGTTAGTCGTATTCGAGAAGACATTTCTCACCCAAATGGACTTAACATGTGGGTCGTTGCTGATAACGTTCGCAAAGGTGCTGCGCTAAATAGTATACAAATCGCAGAAGTACTAGTAAAAAAATATCTTTAGACTATAGTTATTTATAATTATTTAATTCAACACCTTGTGTTTTTAAGGAATAAAAACTATCGCTAGTTTAGGAGCAATAAAATGAAGAAATCATCTAAGGCAGTTGCCGCATTCTGTTTACTGAATTCAGTTAGTGCTTTTGCATTAGGCGTTGGTGAAATAAAAACACATTCGGCGTTGAACCAGGTTTTAAATGCACAGATACCCCTTATTAGCTCTAAAAATGAGGACCCTAGCAATATTATTATAGGTATAGCTTCAAGAGAAACATTTAAGAAGGCGGGTATCGACCGTCCCCACTATTTAACCCAACTAAAGTTCACGCCTGTTATTGGAAAGAACGGTGAGGTTGTTATTGATATCCGCTCTGCCGCAACTATAAAAGAACCTTTTGTAAATTTCATATTGGAAGTTGAGTGGCCTCAGGGACGCACTCTAAAGGAATTCACGATTCTTTTAGATCCGCCAATCACCATGTCTGATGTTAGAACAACACCAATTGCATTAGCTAAAAGCCCAACAATCACACCCGTTGCAACAACAAGCAATCAAGTAACGGCCTATATAGCGCCTGTTTCTCAGGCAGCACCTGCTAAAGAGTATGGCCCGACTAAAAGTAGAGATACTGTCTGGGGCATTGCTAAAAAACTAGTCGCTAACGACCGCACAGTGACTCATCAACAAATGATGCTCGCTCTATACGACAATAATCCTAAGGCATTCTACAAAAAAAATATTAACGCTCTAAAAAAAGGCGCCATTCTCCAAGTTCCAAATAATGAGCAAGTAAACAGTCGCTCGGCCATGCAGGCGAATAACGAATATCATGATCAAAACGTTCTTTGGTCGTCTTCAACTAAAGCAGCAACTCCAACAACCGTTATTGCTGAAGCAAAAAACGAAACTCAGCAAGCCGCGGCAACAAATAATATTAAAAAAAAACTTGAAAATAACGTAGAGGAAGCAAAGTTATCTCTTCTTACCCCTAAGCAAGAGGAAAATACTGGCGTCACTGTTGAAGGGAATTCTATTGATACACCAGTTGGGTCAAATAGCCCGAAAGACACAGCCAATATGGCTATTGAAATGGCAACAACGCTTGAAGAAGAAAACAAAGAGGTCAAATCACGCCTTAATGACCTAGAGTCACAAGTCGATAAGTTACAACGTTTGCTTGCTTTAAAAAATGAACAACTAGCGCAGCTACAAACCACTAAAACAACAGAAATAACGCCTGCACCAAAACCTGCTCCCGTTCAACAGCCTGCCGAAGACACCGACAACAACCTCCCTCTTTATGGTGGTGGGTTAGTTATCGCCCTGCTTGGCTTGTTTTTAGCTCGCCGTAAAAAGAAAGAACAATCTGCAGAAAATGACTTCTCTGTTTCTGAGAACCCTGTATTCACACCAAACGTTACAGAAGAAACCCCTAGTGAAAACATAGAGGAAGCTGAAACTAGTACCACCTCTACTTTTATCGAAGAAGAGCCACTGTTAAGTGAATTCACTCCCAGTGAATTTGACAGTAATATTCAAAGCCAAGAGGCTGACCCTATTACAGAGTGCGATGTATATATTGCTTATGGCAGGTACCAGCAAGCAGAGGATCTAATCAATAAAGCCCTATCGAATGACCCTGAAAACTTAGGCTATAAGCTTAAGTTAGTGGACGTCCATTTTTCATCGGGTAATGCAGATGCATTTGAAGAACTCGCCGCATCACTATCGTCTTTACAAGACTCGGATCCTAATACTTGGAACAATATTGCTGATATGGGTGCTGAGATTTGCCCAGAATCCTCTCTTTTCCTTGCGCCCCTACATGAAAACACGTCTAAAAATGACACGGCTGATTTCGATGAAGTTATCGATTTAGAAGCAGCCGAAGAAGATGCCAACGACCCCGAATTACAAGAGAGTGCAGATACTGAAGAAAGTAGTGAGTTTGAGTTTGATTTTGGTCTCATCAAAAATGAAACACCTATCGACAATAACGAAACCGTTGACGACGAACCAAAAACCAACGAAATTGAGTTAGAGCTTGATGAAAGCGAGCCATCTAAAACTGATGAATCGAACGCCGATACTCAACTTGGACTGGCACAAGCTTACATTGAAATGGAAGATCTTGAATCAGCCCGTGAAGCATTAAACGTGGTATTAGAAACCGGCACAGAGGCTGAAAAAAACCAAGCGCAAGAAATGCTCAATAAAATGTAAAACAAAGAATCTTTATTCTTATTTGCTATATGTATATTATTTTCTTTGTTATAGAATTAATTAAAATAAATTACACAGAAGAGATATGTCGAACTCAAAGAAACCTGAAAGTTCCAAAGCATACCTTGCTGGATTAGCGAACCAAGTTCCTTCTTCTTCACGAAGGGACTTTTTAAAGAAAGGCATTAAATTCAGTACCGGTCTCGCTGCGACTGCTGCAACGAGCGCCGCTATTTCAGATAACCTCCCGCCAAACATTCCTAGTTGGAGCAAAACATTAGGAAGCGGTGTTGTCTCAACACCTTACGGAATACCATCAAAGTTCGAAAAAAACGTTATCCGTCGAACCGTTCCATGGTTAACAGCCGATAAGATTTCATCTATCAGCATGTCTCCCATCCAAGAGCTCAAAGGGATTATTACACCTAACGGCCTCGTATTTGAACGCTACCATGCGGGTGCGCCAATCGTTAACCCTGAAGAACACAGGTTAATGATTCATGGCTTAGTCGATAACCCTTTGATTTTTACGATGGACGACTTAATGCGTTTCCCATCTGAGTCCGTCATTAATTTCTTAGAATGTCCAGCAAATGGCGGCATGGAATGGCGCGGCCCACAAATGGAAGCACTTCAGTTTACACATGGCATGATCAGCTGTTGCGAATGGACCGGTGTCCGTTTATCAACCCTTTTAGCTGAGGTTGGCGTACAAACCAAAGGCAAGTGGATATTAGCTGAAGGTGCCGATGGTGCAGCCATGAGTCGCAGCATCCCAATGGACAAAGCATTAGACGACGCGTTAATTGTCTATGCGCAAAATGGTGAAATGCTTCGCCCTGAACAAGGTTACCCCGTACGTTTATTCAACCCTGGCTGGGAAGGAAACACCTCCGTTAAATGGCTACGTCGTTTAGAAATTGGTGACAAGCCTTGGCATCATCGCGAAGAGACATCCAAATATACCGATTTAATGCCTGATGGGCGCTCACGTCGCTTCTCATACGAACAGGAAGCTAACTCTGTTATCACATCACCTTGCCCAGAAAACCCATGGGGGCAAAAAGGCGCTTATGAAATTGAAGGTTTAGCATGGAGTGGTCGCGGCAAAATAAAGCATGTTGATGTCTCAATTGATGGTGGCGTTACTTGGCGCCCCGCTCGTTTAAAAGGTTTAGTTTTATCGAAAGCATTAACTCGCTTTTCACTCCCGTTCAAATGGAGCGGCGCGCCTCTTCTATTACAAAGCCGAGCCATTGATGAAACCGGTTATGTGCAACCAACACTGAACCAACTACGTGACATTCGTGGAACAAATTCCATTTACCATAAGAATTCTATCCACACATGGCAATTACAAAGCAACGGGAAGATTAAAAATGTTCAGCTTAAATAAGTTATTAGTTTGCCTTAGCTTTCTAGTCGCTATTACCTTTTCAAGTATTGCGCTTGCCGAGGATATAAGCCACTTTGGTATTGGAAAAACTGCAACACCCGAAGAAATAGCTGGCTGGGATATTGACGTACGCCCTGACGGCAAAGGTTTGCCAAAAGGACAAGGATCTATCTCTGTAGGTGAAGAATTATACGAAGCAAAGTGTGCTTCTTGCCACGGCTCATTTGGCGAAGGTGTAGGACGTTGGCCTCCTCTAGCGGGCGGCGAAGATTCATTACGAGAAGACCGTCCAGAAAAGACCGTCGGTAGCTACTGGCCATACGCATCAACCTTATGGGATTATATAAACAGAGCAATGCCGTTCCCTGCACCACAATCATTAAAGCCTGATGAAGTTTATGCCATTACGGCTTACGTTTTGTATTTAAACGACCTCGTCGAAGATGATTTTGTTTTAACACAAGACAATTTAGCATCCATAAAAATGCCAAACGAAGACAATTTCTATATCGATGATAGACCCGATACAAATAACACTCGTTGCATGAAAAAATGTAAAGATCCTAGTAAAATCGTGGTTATTCAATCACTCAGCGGCATAACGCCTGATCAAGAAAAAGAAGAATCAACGACTGAACAAAACAACAGCCTTAGCGAAACGGCCATTGCAGGCAAAGCAATTTACACTTCAAGCTGCTTAGTCTGTCATGGCAGCGGTGTTGCTGGTGCTCCAACGTTAACTGATAAAGAAAGTTGGGCAAAAAGACTTGAGCAAGGCATGGATACTGTTGTAAAACATGCTATCGGTGGATTCCTTGGTGAAAAAGGCATGATGCCCCCTAAAGGTGGAAATATGTCCCTTACCGATGAAGATGTTAAAAATGCCGTTCATTACATGGTTGAGGCTGAATAAATATGTTATCCATAAAAATCCCTTTCAAGTTCCTTTTTATAATCGTCGCGTTATCTATTATCTCAAACATAGCATTAGCTAGCGAAATGGACGGTAAAAAGATAGCTTTCGATAGAAAGAAAGGCAACTGCCTAGCTTGTCACGCGATGGATGACGGCGATATGCCCGGTAACATAGGCCCACCTTTAATCGTAATGAAAACAAGATTCCCAGACCGTGCCATACTTAAAGCACAAATTTGGGATGCAACCATAAAAAACCCTATTTCAATCATGCCTCCTTTTGGAAAACACCACATTCTAAGCGACGCTGAGATTGAAAAATTACTCGATTACCTCTATACCCTTTAACTTACTAGTAACGGAGAAAACATGGCTATTTCACGTAGAAAATTCTTAAACATGCTAACAGTCGGTTCTACCGCTTGTTTAGCTTTAATGACACCTATCACCTCATGGGCCGCTTGGGCGAGCGACGCCTTTAATGCAGAAAAGCCAGAAGATGCTTACAAAAGTCTATTTGGCTCTAACGAACTAATTGAAAGCGATGAAGTTAAATTAAAAGTACCAAAAATTGCAGAAAATGGCGGTGCTGTACCTGTTTCAGTTAAAACAGATATGAAAAATGTTGAGTCAATCAGTATTTTTGTAAAAGACAACCCACAGCCATTAACAGCAACATTCCAAATACCTGTTGGCACAATAGCCGATATCTCTACACGCATTCGGTTAGCTCAAACAAGTACCGTTACTGCTGTTATAAAAGCAGATGGCAACCTTTACAGCAAAAGCCAAGAAGTAAAAGTAACGATCGGCGGCTGCGGCGGTTAAACAAAATCAAATTAATTATGCCTAAAGCGTAATTCAATTTCATCCTATTTGGAGATAACAATGAAAGTTAAAGCAAAATTTAAAAATGACATTACTAAAGTTCGCGTATTAGCAAAACACCCTATGGAAACAGGTCGTCGTATTAACAAAGAAACCGGCGAAAAAATACCCGCAAAATACATACAAGAATTAACCTGCGAATATGACGGAAAAGTTGTTTTTGTTGCTCAATTCGGCACAGCTGTATCACAAAACCCTTATCTTGCCTTTTCATTTGAAGGCGGAAAGAAAGGCTATACTCTAGAACTACGCTGGAATGACAACACGGGTGATGTAGAAAAAACGGAAGCTAAAATCAAATAACCTACGCATGAAAAACCTTCTTAATATACTAGTCATCTTTACTTCTTTGGGCTGTATCAATATCGCCAATGCAACTCCAGAGCAAGATAAAGAAACTTTCCAGCGTTTCTATATGGAACGTTTCCCTGATGTATCTAAAGAAGATTTTGGCAACGGTGTGTACGCGCTTGACCAAGATGCACGAGACCAATGGGAGTCTATGAGTGACTTCCCTCCTTATGAAGATGACTTGGAGGCTGGCGAAGAACTCTTTAACAACCCATTTAAAAATGGCAAAAACTACGCCAATTGTTTTAAAAATGGCGGTGAAAACATTCGTCAGAATTATCCTAAATTTGATACTGAGCGAAATAGTGTTATCACCTTAGAATTAGCTATTAACGAATGCCGTATGAAAAATGGCGAATCTGCTCTGCCTTATCAAAAAGGGGATATTGCAAAAATTTCAGCCTATATGGCATCCACATCGGAAGGCTCTTTAATTGAAATTAAAGTCCCTAATGATAATGCGCTTATAGCTTACGAAGAAGGTAAGCAATACTTTTACTCTAAACGCGGGCAATTAAACTTTTCATGCGCCAACTGTCATATTCAAAATGTAGGTCGAAAAGCACGTTCAGAAACGCTAAGTCCTGCACTAGGCCATCCTACTCACTTTCCTGTTTATAGAATGGCTTGGCAAAACTTTGGCACCTTACATCGTCGATTTGCGTCTTGTAACAAACAAGTACGTGCACAACCGCTCGCCGGGCAAAGTGAGGATTACCGAAACTTAGAATATTTCTTAACATACATGAGCAACGGCTTACCTATTAATGGCCCCGCTTCGAGAAAATAGACAAGGCATTTATCTATGAAAATAAAATCATTATTACTGTCTTTCTTAATTTTCCTATCTTGTTTAACAACTACTGTTCAAGCAGCAACACAATCACAAGCTAAGGAAGCCATCCTCACTGCACACAACTTATGGGACAAAACTAAAACAGCCGGTCACGAGTGGAACACTATTAAGCCGCTTATGGCTCAAGCAACACAGGCCCTACAAGAAAATGACTACATAACGGCTATAGCACTTGCAAAGAAAGCCTCCACACAATCAAAATTGGCTTTAGTTCAGGCCGAGCGTGAAAAAACAAACTGGTTAAATAACCTACCAAAATAATTCACTTCAAGGTACTAAAATGAATCGTAGAGAATTTAATCGCCTTCTAACAGCAGGTGCGATTGCTGGTATTTTACCTAAAACAAGTTTAGCTTTTTCTAGCATTCAACCAAACTACGAGTTACCCCAAAAGGGTAACGCACGCCTACTCCATATTACAGATTGTCATGCGCAGTTGAACCCTATTTACTTCAGAGAACCCAACGTCAACATTGGTTTACACGAAGCGCTAGGCAAAACACCGCATATTGTTGGCGAGGCTTTCTTAAAAAAAAATGCTCTTTCTCAAAACTCTATTGAAGCGCATGCTTTTACGTATCTAAACTTCAATGCTGGTGCGAAAGAATTCGGTAAGGTTGGCGGTTTCGCCCATTTAAGTACACTAATAAAATCACTTAGGAGCTCAGCTGGTGGTAATGAAAACTCATTACTACTTGACGGTGGCGACACTTGGCAAGGCTCTGCCACAGCCTACTGGTCACGAGGTAAGGACATGGTTCAGGCTGCTAATTTACTCGGTGTTGATGTTATGACCGGACATTGGGAGTTTACATATAAAGATGAAGAAGTATTCTCAAATATTGATGATTTTAACGGGGAATTTCTGGCCCAAAACATTAAGCTAACAGAAGATGCCCTATTCGAAGGAAAAAGAGCCCACGATGAAGATTCGGGGCATGTTTTCATGCCTTACAGTATCAAAGAAATTAATGGTCATCGCGTCGCTATTATTGGCCAAGCCTTCCCTTACACGCCTGTTGCTAATCCTAAACGTTTTATTCCCGACTGGAGCTTTGGCATTCAGAACCAAGAGTTACAGGAACTTGTCGACGAAATAAAAGAAAACGAAAAGCCCAGTGCCGTTATCCTTTTATCGCACAATGGGATGGATGTAGACTTGAAACTTGCCTCTGTTGTCACTGGTATTGATTTCATTCTTGGCGGCCATACTCATGATGGTGTACCCAGACCTGTTACTGTTAAAAATAGTAGCGGAAAAACCGTTGTAACAAATGCCGGCTCTAACGGAAAGTTTGTTGGTGTCCTCGACTTAAACATTCAAAATGGTGTTGTTAAAGGATATGAATACCGCCTTTTACCCGTGTTTTCTAATTTCATTAAAGCCGACGCCGAAATGGCGGCATTGATTGAGAGCATTCGTAAACCTCATTTAGATACATTGAGCGAAGAACTTGCTGTCTCCGAGTCCCTTTTATACCGTCGAGGAAATTTTAACGGTACGTTTGATCAATTAATTTGTGACGCATTACGTCATGAATTAAATGCAGAAATATCTCTGTCACCTGGTTTTAGATGGGGAACGACTGTACTACCTGGTCAAGCCATCACTTTCGAACATGTTATGGATCAAACCTGCATCACTTACCCAGAAACATACGCAAGAGATATGCAAGGTAAGGAGATTAAGGCGATTTTAGAAGACGTTGCCGATAACCTATTTCACCCAGACCCTTTTTACCAACAAGGCGGTGACATGGTTCGTGTCGGCGGTATGAACTACACCTGCGAGCCCACCGCAGCTACTGGCCAACGTATTACCAATATGACATTGGATAACGGTAAGTCTATCGAGGCAAATAAGTATTATAAAGTTGCAGGTTGGGCTACTGTTGGGTCAAAAGCCCATGGTAAGCCCATCTGGGAAGTTGTTTCACGTTACTTACGCGATCAAAAAACTATCAATATAACGACAATTAACTCACCTAAATTAAAGAACCTTGGCAGCAATTTAGGTAATATTATCTTGTAGGAGCCTAGCTCCCTGAATTACCTATAAAGCAGTAAAGTAATATTTACTAGCACACTCAATAAAGCAATGCCTTTCCAGAAAATCATTGGGTTACGTTCCATCAATGGAATATCTTTCATCTCGGTGAACTCTTTATTCGGATGGGCTAGATCATGAATAAATTCTGAAATCTCCTCATAGCGATGAGATGACTTTTTGGAAAGAACCTTCTTTAAAGCACCATCAACCCACACAGGTACATCTTCATTATGTTCCCGTGCAGAAATATAATTCAACTTACTAACACCCTTCTCACCATACTTATCACCGTATGGAAATGCACCTGTTAACATTTCATAACACAACACACCTAACGAAAATGCATCAGAACGTTGGCTTGATGACGTACCCATAAAGTATTCTGGCGCGGTATAGTGTTGCGTCCCTAATAAACTTAAGCGCTCCAATGGCGTTGTGATTTCTTCAACACCAGCAATTTTAGTTGAACCAAAATCAATGATTTTCACCGTGTCGTGCATATCAATAATCACATTTTCAGGTTTTAAGTCCTGATGAATCATTTCTTTACGGTGAAAAGCCCTTAGCCCCCTAGCAAGCTGGCGAACAATCGCACGCACTTCATGTGCTGTTGGGCTTGGATTATCATTCATCCAATGGCGCAATGTTTGCCCTTCTATATACTCAGTTACATAGTATAAAAACCGACGTGGCCTGGTTTGCTCAACAATTTTTAGTACATGGTTATTATCAATGAGCTTGCCGACCCACTCCTCATGTACAAACATATCTAAGTAGTTTGCATCGTCCGCATAATTAGCCGATGGCGTTTTAATAACAACCTTTTGCCCAGACTCTTCATCCGTTGCTAAATATACTTGCGTACGGTTACTGGCATGCAGTTCACGCTCAATACGATACCCATCTAGTCTCATTCCTGCAGTAAGATCTGGCGGGAAAGGCAACTCCGTTAATTTACGGTAAACCTCTTCTTCGTCAATTTGTGGTAATTCATTAAACCGAATAATTTGACACGTTACATTATCTAAACTGCCATTTTCTAATGCTAATGTAGTTATCGATCTTGCCGCACGGTCTAAATTATCGGGGCTCTCTTCGATAAACATTATCATTTTTTCATCACTAACAAACTCATGAACACCGTCTGTCGTCATTAAAAAGATATCGCCCTTTTCTACCAAGAAGTTTCGGTAGTCGATATCCACATGTAAATCGATACCCATTGCTCGCGTTAAGTAATTCTTTTCTTCAGAAACCCAAAATCGATGATCCTTTGTGCATTGCATAAGTTCACCGTTTCTTAATCTGTATATGCGCGTGTCACCAATATGAAAAAGATGAACCGTTGAAGATTTCACTACCAATGCACTTAATGTTGTCGCCAAGCCCTTATGCTCATCTTGACTGGCAACGCCCTGCCCGTACATCCAACGGTTTGTTGCGAGTAATACTTTTTGGACCGATGTTTTCACCGTCCATGAGTCAGGTGTACAGTAATAATCCATCAATAAGCTTTTTGCGCAAGTTTCACTCGCCAACTTACCTTCTGCACAACCACTTACGCCATCAGCAATAACCGCCACAATACCTTTATGGTTTAAAGCAGACTCTTCCGGCAATAACACGCCAAAGCTGTCTTGATTTTCCTCTTTAATCCCTTTATCAGTCGATTGCCCAATACTGATTAATGCTGTTGATTCACTCATTTGAAATAACCTTTTGAACCTTGCTTTACGTTACATCAATTAATTCTACAGTCCCATCTTCAAGCACTTCAGCTGTTTGTCCGCTAGGCTCTCTTAGGAAGATGAGCATTAACAACAAAACAACGCCAGCTGTTCCGCCAATGACCATGAAGAAGATTTGAGGCGATACGAAAGACAGCACAGTTAAAAACACAAGGCCACCGACATTACCGTAAGCGCCAACCATACCGGCTATCTGCCCTGTCATTCTGCGTTGAATAAGCGGCACCATGGCATAAACAGCACCTGACGCTCCTTTAGCAAAAAGACCACAAACAATCGTAGCGCATACCATTGTTGTAATAGCCCATTCTTCGGTCACTTGCCCTAAAACAAAGAAACTAATCGTAATACCTGTAAACAAAACCACCAATGTGCGTTTACGGCCAAATTTATCACTCATTAAGCCACCACCCGGGCGCGCTATTAAATTCATTACAGGATAAATACCTGCAAGCAAGCCTGCCGTGATAGGTGATAAGCCGAACATATCTATATAAAGCAATGGCAACATAGAAACCAACGCCAGCTCTGAACCAAATGTCACCATGTAACCTAAGTCTAACAGTGCTACTTGTCTAAACTGGTAACGAAACATTTCTGGGGTTTCTTTCGTCAATACATCTTTATTCACTCTCACAATATGCATCGCTTGATATAAGTAAACCGCACTAACCGCAACATAAGCCCCAATCGTTAGTTCACTACTGATCCAACCCATTCCAGACGGTGAAAGCTTCCAAGCCAATAAAGCTAACGCACCATATATGGGCATACTCATAATAAGGTATAACGCAAGGTCAGCTTTCGTACTCACTTCCATGCCACCTACCTTTTTAGGCTTAAAGTACGTCGAACCCTGCGGCGTATCTGTTACTGAAAAGTAATAAACAACACCATAAACAATCGCTAATACAGCAGTCGTCGTAACAGCATATCGCCAGCCATCATCACCACCAAACCATAAGGCTAAACCTGGTAGTAACATGGCAGCACCGGCTGAACCAAAGTTACCCCAACCGCCATAAATGCCTTGTGCCACACCTGTTTGTTTAGCTGGAAACCACTCGCCTATCATACGAATACCAACAACGAATCCAGCGCCGACAAAACCCAGTAAAAACCGTGCTAAAGCTAGCTGCTGAAAGGTTTGAGCCCATGCAAAAAACAAACAAAGAAAGCCAGAGACAATCAGAATGCCTGAAAATAATCGGCGGGGTCCATAACTATCGACCAACATGCCAACAATGATTCTGGCAGGAATCGTTAAAGCAACATTCAGTATCAATAGAACAGATACTTCCTGATTCGTTAAGTTAAACACTTCTCGAATAATTGACATCAAGGGTGCATGGTTAAACCACACCATGAAGCTTATAAAGAAAGCAAACCATGTTGTATGCAGTATTCTGATGTTACCTTTAAAAGAAAACAGATTAAGACGTGTTGACACTAAAAGTACCTCTATTTTAAATAACAGTTAAGGGTACTTTTGCAACACTTGTGCCAAAAAGCTAAGTTATTGATTTTAAATGCTGCACATGCACATCACCAGCATAATACGCTATATTAAGTTAATTTTGGTGCGCCGCATCACCGCTTACGCACCAATAATGTGCATCAATAAAACGGCCTTAATTTTTTTGTGCGCCACATGAACTACAAATTTATTGCAATCAATAACTTAACCCTATTTATACAAACTGGCATGATTGCTGCTTTAGCGTAAGAACTTACAATAAATCACTATAAAGATAATGGCGCAAAAAAAGAAGTTAGTAGTAATCGGTAATGGTATGGTTGGGCATAAATTCATGCAAGCTATTGCAGAATTAAACGGTCAAGATGGAGCAGAAGAATATGAACTGATCACCTTCTGTGAAGAGAGCAGGCTCGCTTATGATCGTGTGCAACTTTCATCATACTTCAGCGGTAAAACAGCCGAAGACTTATCGTTGGTAGAACCAGGTTTCTACGAAGATAATAACATCACTGTATATATTGGTGATCGCGCTAATCATATTGACCGCGAAAAACAAATCATCACGTCAGATAACGGCATATCAGTTGAATACGACAAACTTGTTTTAGCAACAGGTTCATATCCTTTCGTGCCGCCTATTCCAGGCCACGAACGTGAAAACTGTTTTGTATACAGAACGATTGATGATCTTGAAAAAATCAGTGCTGCCGGTAAAACAGCAAAGTCTGGCGCAGTTATTGGCGGCGGCTTGCTCGGCCTTGAAGCTGCAAAAGCGCTTAAAGATATGAACCTTGAAACACATGTTATTGAATTTAGCCCGCGCTTAATGAGCGTGCAAATCGATGATGGTGCTGGCACGGTATTAAGAGAAAAAATGGAAGAGATGAATGTCAAAATTCATACTGGCAAAAACACATCTCTTATCGAACAAGGCAAAGACGCTGTACATAAATTAAATTTTGCTGATGGCGAATCCATTGAAGCAGATATCATTCTGTTCTCACCGGGCATCCGTCCTCGTGATGAATTAGCACGCGACAGCGGCATAGAAATGGGCGAACGCGGCGGTATCGTTATTAACGACCAATGCCTTACCTCAGATGAAAACATCTACGCTATTGGCGAGTGTGCTTTATGGGGTGGAATGATCTACGGTCTTGTTGCGCCGGGCTATCAAATGGCTAAAGTTGCGGCTGACCATATTGCCGGCAAAGAAAATGCCTTTAAAGGTGCTGACATGAGCACTAAATTAAAGTTAATGGGTGTTGATGTTGCCAGTATTGGTGATGCACACGCTACAACGAAAGGCGCAAAGGTTTTCACTTATATAAACGGCCCTGAGCAAGTTTACAAGAAAATCGTTGTGAATGAAGATTCAACTCGTCTATTAGGCGCAGTGCTTATTGGCGATGCTAACGATTACGGCAATTTATTACAGTTAAAACTTAACGACATCCCATTACCTGAAACACCTGACGCATTGATACTACCTCAACGTGATGGCGCAGTAGCAGGCATAGGCGTTGAAGCTTTACCTGATACGGCTCAAATTTGTTCTTGTTTTGATATCAGCAAAGGTGATTTATGTACTGCCGTTGCCGACGGCGCAACAACCATGAGCGCGATTAAAGAATGTACTAAAGCCAGCACAGGTTGCGGTGGTTGTACTGCATTGGTTGGGCAAGTATTAAACAAAGAATTAGAAAAAATGGGTGTTGATGTAAACACCGATCTTTGTGAGCATTTCCCGTACACACGTCAGGGTTTGTACTCTCTTATTCGTGTTAACGAAATTAAATCGTTTGACGACTTAATCGAAAAGCATGGCACAGGTCACGGTTGCGAAATTTGTAAACCAACAGCGGCTTCTATTTTCGCTTCGTGCTGGAATGATTATATTCTTGAAAAAGAGCATGCCGGTTTACAAGATACCAACGATCGTTACTTAGGTAACATCCAAAATAACGGCACATACTCCATCGTGCCTAGAATTGCCGGCGGTGAAATCACACCTGACAAACTGATTGTTTTAGGCCAAGTTGCTAAAAAATATAATTTGTATACAAAAATCACGGGCGGCCAACGTGTCGATTTATTCGGCGCACGTTTAGAAGAGCTTCCTGATATTTGGAAAGAGTTGGTTGATGCCGGATTTGAAACAGGCCACGCCTACGGTAAATCACTACGTACTGTTAAGTCTTGTGTTGGTAGCACATGGTGTCGCTACGGTGTAGATGACAGTGTAGGCACAGCCATTGAGCTTGAAAATCGCTACAAAGGCTTACGTTCACCACATAAAATTAAGTTTGCTGTTTCAGGCTGTACGCGTGAATGTGCTGAAGCACAAAGCAAAGACGTAGGCATTATCGCCACCGAGAACGGCTGGAACCTTTATGTATGTGGTAACGGCGGCATGAAACCTCGCCATGCGGATTTACTCGCCACTGATTTAGACCGTGAAACACTCATTAAATACATCGATCGCTTCCTTATGTTCTATGTTAAAACAGCCGATCGTTTAGAACGTACTGCTACATGGATGAACAATTTAGAAGGCGGTTTGGATTACTTACGTGAAGTAGTTATTGATGATTCGCTTGGTCTTGCTGAACAGCTAGAAAAAGAAATGGAATCAGTTGTTGGCACCTACCAATGTGAGTGGAAAACGACCATTGAAGACCCTGATAAATTAAAGGCATTTAAACCGTTTGTGAATGCAAACGCTGCCGATAGCAACATCGTATTTGTTGAAGAGCGCGAACAAATTCGCCCAGCAAATGAAGACGAACGCAAACAATTGGCTAACGCCTAGGACATCATCATGCAAACAGCACAACAACAAGATATGACATGGCACGACATCTGCGCGCTGAACGACATTCCTAAAAACTCCGGTGTTGCAGCCTTAGTGGGTGACCAACAAATAGCGCTTTTTTCAATTGGTAAAGAAGCTCAAGTGTTTGCCATTGGTAACTATGACCCGTTCAGCAATGCGAACGTTTTAGCACGTGGTATTGTAGGAAGCATTGGCGATACAATCGTTGTTGCTTCGCCGATTTATAAGCAGCATTTCGAGTTAGCCACAGGGCAATGCGTAGAAGACGAAACTGTCTCAGTCGAGTCATATGCCATTCGCATAGACAATAATCGCGTATTCATTGGTTTAACAGCTTAAATAACGGGGAATATCATGAGCCATACTTATTACACATTAGATGTTTTCACCGACACACCTTTCCAAGGTGCACAAATTGCTGTATTTCCCAATGCGCAAGATATCGACGAAAACTTATTACCTGTTATTGCTAAAGAAATAAATTTATCAGAAACAGTCTTTATCTTTCCAGCAGACTCTGGCGCTTTTCAATTAAGAACCTTTTCTGTACACGGTGAAATTGATTTTGCAGGACACCCTGTTTTAGCCGCTGGCCACATATTAGTAGAAACAGGTCAAGTAACGTTAACGGATAAAAATACTGCGGTTACCTTAAAGCAAAACTCACAAGACCTAACTGTCAATATCAGTAAAACTGATGACAATACCTGCCCTGTTCAATTTACCTTACAAAGCAACCCTATCGTTGATCGCTTCACGCCGACTAAAAAAGAACTGGCTAGCATTTTGTCATTGGACGAGTCTGAAATAAATCACAGTGACTTCCAAACATTGCTTGTTTCATGTGGCTTACCGTACTTAGTTGTACCAGTAGCATCTCAAGAAGTTGTCCGCAAAGCACGCTTTAATATTGATGCTTGGAGCCAATCTAGTGCGCCGGCAATGGCCGCTCAAGAAATTATTTTACTCACCAGTAAAACCATTTCTAGTGAAACTAACTTCCACGCGCGCATTTTAGGCCCAAAAATTGGCTTACACGAAGACCCACCTATTGGCTCTAGCCTCCCCTCATTAACAGGTTACTTAGCATGGCATGACCATCTACGTGACGGAACATATACTTTTGCTATAGATCGTGGAACTAAAGAAACGCGACGCAGTCTGCTAAACGTTGAAATGGATAAACACGTTGATCGCCCTTTAACACTTCGTGTTGAAGGACAATCTGTTCTTATTAGCAAAAATACACTTTTACCGAAAAAATAGAGAGTTAAGCAATGTTATTTGGCCGAAAGCAAAAGAACCCTATAAAAATTGCCGACAAAAAAATCACCAGCTGGACATACGCCACTTGCGGCTATTGCTCAACCGGTTGTGCTATTGAAATTGGCAAAAATGAAAACGATGAAGTGGTCGGAACACGCGGCGTAGGCGGCGCAGATGTTAACCGTGGAAAACTTTGCGTTAAAGGGATTTTTGAGCACGAATTATTCGATGCTGCTGGCCGTGGCGATACGCCTCTGATGCGCGAACAAACAAACCAAGATTTTAAAAAAACCAGTTGGGATGATGCTTTAGATCACACCGCTTCTGAGATTAAACGCATTCAAGAAAAATACGGGCGTGATTCGTTTGCCATCGTTTCTACAGGGCAAATTTTTACCGAAGAATTTTATACGCTTGGAAAACTCACTCGTGGACTGATTGGTACAAATAATTACGACGGGAACACTACCTTGTGCATGGCTTCAGCCGTATCGGGTTATAAGCGCTCCTTTGGCCTAGATGGCCCTCCAGGCTGCTACGAAGATTTCAGTCATACCGATTGCCTCATGGCGTGGGGTTCAAACTTACCTGAACAGCACCCTATTATTTATTGGCGTATGAAAGAAGCCAAAGAACAGCGTGATTTTCCACTGATTGTTATTGACCCTCGCGTTACCATGCTCGCTCAATTTGCGGACATTCACTTAGCCGTTAACCCCGGCACAGATGTTGTTCTTCAAAATGCACTCATGCATGTTATTTTTGACGAAGGCTTGGAAGATAAAGCTTATATCAAAGCTAATACGAAGGGCATCAAAGCACTAAGAGAAGAAGTAGCAAAATACGATCCAACGACTGCTTATAAAATATGTGGCATTGATGAAGACACCATCCGTAATGTTGCAAGGCTGTATGCCAATGCAGGTACGGCGATGAATATTTGGACCATGGGTATTAACCAAAGTACGCACGGTTCCGATGGCGTTGTTGGCTTAAATAACCTAAGTCTTATCACAGGCAATATTGGCAAACCCGGCGGTACAAGCTTGTCCATTACAGGCCAGTGTAATGCAATGGGCACACGTGAATGGTCATCTTGTTCTGGCCTACCCGGTTACCGTTATTTAGAAAACGCCGATGAACGTCAAGAAATTGCTGATTTTTGGGGTATTGAAGAAAGCTTTTTTCCTAAAAAGCGCGGTATGGCGCAAACCGATATTTTTCCTGCTATCGAAACAGGCGAAATCAAAGGCTTATGGCTAGTTGCAACAAACCCTATGACCTCAATGGCAAACACGCCGCGTATTCGTAAAATTCTTGATAAATTAGAATTTCTCGTTGTACAAGATGCTTACGTTGATATGGAATGTGTTGAATACGCACACACCTTCTTACCTGCTGCTGTATGGGCTGAAAAAGAAGGCGTTATGACCAACACTGAACGTCGTGTCAATATGATTCGTAAAGTAACCGAACCGGTTGGCGAAAGTAAATCGGATTTCGATATCTTCAATGAACTGGCGACTCGTTTCAATTCAGAAAAGAAAATCGTTTTCCCAGAAACACCCGCTGGTGCGTTTGAGGAAATGCGTGAATTATCTAAAGGCCGTTTATTGGACATTTCTGGCATGTCGCACGAATTGATTGAAAAAAGTCGCGGTATCCAATGGCCCTATACAGAAGAACAACTTGCAAATGGCGAAGCTCCTCCTAAAGGCGGCAAACGTCTTTATACCGAACCTGCGACCTTCTCTTTTGCAGACGGTTTAGCGAAGCTTATCCCTTTACCATTTATCGATAATAATGAGCGCCCAGATGCAGCTTTTCCATTTTGGCTGAATTCTGGTCGTTTAGTCGAACATTTTCATACAAGAACACGAACAGGCAAAGTGGGTAACAACAATAAATACAGCCCTATTCCGTTTATGGAAATAAGCCCCGATGCTGCTAAAGAGCTGGGTATTGAGCATCAATCCTACGTACGCTGTGTTTCGCGCCGTGGTGATGCGGTTGTTATGGCAATGTTAACGCACCGTGTTGCTAAAGACGCTGTCTTTATCCCATTCCATTTCTTTGACTGTGTAAACCGTTTAACACTGGGTTTACTCGACCCTCATTCACGGCAACCAGCCTTTAAACAAGGTGCCATTCGTATCGAAAAGATCGAAGACCAAGAAGCCGCCGCTCGAATGAATAAAGAAATGAGAACGTACTAAATTAAAGTTTAAGGACCCTATACAATGTTTGAAGTACGCAGTGACGAACCAAAATATGCTTTTTTATGGGACAAAGAAACCCGTCAAAAAAATCGTTACGGTCAAGATATTGAACTAACACAAGACGACGATTCATTAAGAAACGTTAGCCTTAATATTAATGATGACTGCGGTATTGGTGAAAACCCGAACCGTTACAAACAGCACGGTTTTTACTTCAACGCGGACAACTGCATTGGTTGCCATGCTTGCGAAGCGGCCTGTAGTGAAAAAAACGACAATCCTGCCCATATTTCATTCCGTTCAGTAGGTTATGTCGAAGGCGGAACCTACCCCGACTATCAACGCTTAAATATTTCAATGGCGTGTAACCATTGTGATGACCCTGTTTGTTTAAAGGGTTGCCCTACGCGTGCTTATACCAAATTTGCTGAATACGGCGCAGTATTACAAGATCCCGATATTTGCTTTGGCTGTGGCTATTGCACATGGGTTTGCCCATACAACGCACCACAATTAGACCCTGTTGCAGGTGAAGTGAGCAAATGTAATATGTGTGTTGACCGGCTAGAAGTTGGTCTAAAGCCTTCTTGCGTCAGCGCATGTTTAGGCAATGCACTCGAATTTGGCGTAATAGAAAATATTCCAGAAAACCGCGTAGAGGCTAAAGCTGAAATACCAGGCTTTCCAACAACTGATATTACGCAACCCAATATTCGTTTCCAACAAACTGTGCCTACTCATCGTGAAATGACACGAACTGATGGCATGCCATTAAAGTACCACCGTGATGATGAAGCAGGAATATTCAAACCTGAATTGGATGCAAAGCATGGTCAAGCGAAACATTGGAATTGGAAAAAATTACTGACCTCACACGAAAGTGCCCACGTTATCTTTACCTTGAGCGCACAAGCCGTACTGGGTGCTTTTTTACTCCTCGTACTGAGCTCTATTCTTGGCTTAGAGGCATTATCAGCGGTTAAAGAAAGCGCTTTATTCAGCCCTGTTTTAGTTGTTATGTTTGTCGTATTAACGATAGGTTTGTTTAAACTGAATATGCACCTCGGAAAACCACACCGTTTTTATCGTGGCTTTAACAATCTTAAACACTCTCCGCTTAGTCGAGAAATTGCCGGCGTGTCCGCTTTTTACACCTTCTTTATGGGGTATGTTGCCTTATCGTTTTTCGATCATGGCTTCATGCAAATATTAGCATCTATTTGCGCCGTATTAGGCAGCATCAGTGGCGCATTGGGTGTGTACTACATGGTTAAGCTATACCAAATAAAAGCTCGCCCTTTCTGGAATCATTGGCAAACAGCCACATCGTTTTATGGCAGTTTATTCAGCTTAGGCGGCGTTCTATTGGGTTTATTAACCATTCCGTTCACAGATTCTGCTTTATTAATCCGTACGCTCGCCAGCGTTACCTTTATTGGCTTAGCCGCTGAGATTATTGGACATATCTTCCACACATCAGATATGCGTAAAACAAGCAGTGAAGGTGTTGCCTCTTGGTATATTCAAAACACACGCTTTGGCAAATCATGGATATTAAGGAATGTCCTACTGGGTTCTGCATTAGCCATAACACTGGCCACTATTCTCACTGCGCCTGAACACCTCATCGCAAGCTACCTATGGGTAGGTTTATTCCTAATCATTACCAGCGCTGCTGCTATTAGTCGTTCATTGTTCTTTGTTACTGTTATTCCAACGACTATGCCGGGTGCATTCTTCTGGAAAAACAAGCAGTTCTCAGAGCATGCTTTAGAAACAGGCTTGGCAGAAATGGAACAAGTAGGTGTAGAACAAGAAGTGCATCACCCATTTAAATTTGATGAGTTATTAGAAACTATTAAAACGACACCACTTAAAGAAATGATTCGTCAAACAAAAGATATTATTTTCTTTAAATAAACAGCGCTAAAATTTAATACCGTTGAAACAAAAAAAACGCCGTGTAACAACACGGCGTTTTCATTTGCAACTTAACGTATAGCCTTATAATTTATCAGCATTCTCTGACAAATAAGAGGCTACACCAGCAGGACTTGCATCCATGCCGCTATCACCCTGCGTCCAACCTGCTGGGCAAACTTCGCCATGCTCTTCGTGGAATTGTAGGGCATCAATCATACGTAGCATTTCGTCAACATTACGACCTAGTGGTAAATCGTTAACCACTTGATGCCGAACATTACCTTTTTGGTCGATAAGGAATGAACCACGATAAGCCATACCACCGTCAGACTCAACATCGTAGTCTTTACAAATTGAATGCGTCATATCTGCAATCAATGCATAACCAATTTGGCCAATACCACCGTCATTAATCGCTGTGTTACGCCATGCGTTATGTGTCAAATGTGAATCAATAGACACGCCAATCACTTCCACGCCACGTTTTTTAAAGTCTTCTAAACGGTGATCAAAAGCAATCAATTCAGATGGACAAACAAAGGTAAAATCTAATGGATAAAAGAAAACAACAGCATACTTTCCTTTAATTTCTTCAGAAAGCGTATATGAATCAACAATTTCACCATTGCCCAGAACTGCTGGTGCAGTAAAGTCCGGGGCTTTTTTTCCTACTAAAACGCTCATGTAAATCTCCTGTATCTTAAAATAATATGTATCAATAAAATTTCTAAAATTTGCTGAGTAAAACAACTCATCAGCCGACCTTAAGAAGGTAAAAAATAATACCATTATTCAACATCAATTACTCAGGGATTTATAATCTCCAACTGAAACCACTTCGTCATATTTAAACCAATAAAAACTTATCTACTTCATTCAGATTAATACCTAAAACACGTATAATCATGCCTTTGTTGATACGATGACACTTCACCCCTCTTTTACCAACTAGCAAAAACAGCTATGGCCAAATCGAAAAAACTTGATTTAGAATCCTCACTTCAATCGCTCGAAGACCTTGTAGATCGGATGGAGAATGGCGGTCTAACGCTAGAAGAATCATTAAAAGAGTTTGAGCAAGGTATTAAGCTCATTCAGACGTGCCAAAAATCTCTCACAGAAGCTGAACAAAAGGTTGAGATTTTGCTCAGTAAATCAGCCTTAGCAAAACCCGTTGATTTTGATTAATCATTGCTACCTATAAAAAGCTACGCATGACTTCATTCGCTCAATTCCAACAAGTAAAAACACAGCAAATTGAAACTGCGTTAGGTAACCTACTACCCTCAAATTCCATTGAACCTAAGCGTTTGCATGATGCAATGCGTTATTCAACGTTAAACGGTGGTAAACGCATTAGAGCCTTGCTCGTTTATGCTACTGGACATTTACTGAACCTACCCGACTCTGTACTCAACAGCCTCGCCTGTTCACTTGAATTAATTCATGCTTATTCACTCATTCATGACGACTTACCAGCCATGGACAATGATGACTTGCGTCGAGGCAAACCTAGTTGCCACAAAGCTTTTGATGATGCCACGGCTATTTTAGCGGGCGATGCTTTATTAACCCTTGCCTTCAACGTGCTTTCTAATGCTGATTGTACAGCCGAACAAAAAGTTCATTGCATTAAACTTTTATCACAAGCATCTGGCTCACGCGGTATGGTTGGTGGCCAAGCCATTGATTTGGATAATGAAGGGAAAAACATTTCTGTTGCAGAAGTTGAGAATATGCACCTTCATAAAACTGGCGCGCTCATCTGTAGCTGCATCACGTTAACCGCTAGTCTAAAATTCAAATCAACTGACAAGCAATATCGCCAATTAAAACATTATGCTGAATGCGTAGGCCTTGCTTTCCAGGTTCAGGACGATATTCTCGACGAAACATCATCCACAAAAATGCTTGGAAAAACTCAAGGCAAAGATCGTCAAGCCAACAAATCAACCTATCCTGCTTTGTTGGGCTTAAAAACATCAATGCAATTGAGTAAAGATTTACATGTCGATGCCATTGCCAGCTTATCTGAATTTGACTCTCAAGCTGACTATTTACGCAATATCGCAGAGTTTACCGTCTCTCGTTTATCTTAAAGTAGTCTCTTATTAGGCATACTATTATCTTGCAACGCGCCTATTAGCAAACGATAATATGCAACCTTAAATAACCACGTTTAATTGGCATTAAGTGACCTCTTTAGAAAATCATCCACTGCTTGATAACATCAACCTTCCTAGCGACTTACGTCTGCTACCAGAGGAAGAGCTTGTTTCTTTAGCGCATGAGTTACGTGATTTTTTAATTTCTTCTGTCAGCAAATCTGGTGGCCACCTCTCTGCTGGTCTAGGCACTGTCGAACTCACTATCGCTCTACACTATGTGTTTGACACGCCTAACGACAAATTAATTTGGGATGTTGGACACCAGGCATATCCGCACAAAATCCTGACTGGTCGAAAAGATAAAATATCTACCATTCGCCAAAAAGATGGTATTACCCCTTTCGTTACACGTTCTGAAAGTGAGTACGATGCATTTGGCGTAGGCCATTCAAGCACATCTATCAGCGCGGCATTAGGCATGGCCATTGCCGCCGCAATAAATAACGAGAAAAAACGTACTGTTGCTATCATTGGCGACGGCGGCATTACCGGTGGTATGGCTTTTGAAGCGTTAAACCATGCAGGTGCACTAGATGCCAACCTACTTGTTATTCTTAACGATAACGACATGTCCATTTCGCCCAATGTCGGCGCTTTAAAAAACCACCTTGCAAAAATATTGTCAGGAAAGCTGTACACAACGGTTAAAGAAGGCAGCAAAAAAGTCATGTCGAACATGCCGAGTGTTTGGGAACTAGCAAGGCGCACCGAAGAGCATATTAAAGGCATGGTCATTCCAGGTACGTTGTTTGAAGAACTTGGCTTTAACTATATTGGCCCCATTGATGGCCATGATTTGCCTACGTTAGTGCAAACATTGGCTAATTTAAAAGATTTACAAGGCCCGCAGTTTTTGCATGTTGTGACACAAAAAGGCAAAGGTTACTCCCCCGCTGAAGCTGACCCAGTGGGTTACCATGGCGTATCCACCTTCGACCCGTCCAAAGAGAATTTACCAAAAAAAGCCCCTAGCGCTCCAACATACACTGAAGTGTTCGGCCAATGGCTATGTGATATAGCCACAGAAAACGACAAAGTCGTCGGTATAACACCTGCCATGCGCGAAGGTTCAGGCATGGTTGAATTTGAACAACTACACCCTACTCGCTATTTTGACGTTGGCATTGCAGAGCAACACGCAGTAACGTTAGCCGCCGGCATGGCATGCGAAGGTTTAAAGCCTGTTGTCGCTATATACTCTACATTTTTACAACGCGGTTACGATCAACTCATTCACGATGTTGCACTACAAAACCTACCCGTTCTTTTTGCTATCGATCGCGCAGGCTTAGTTGGTCCAGATGGGCCAACACATTCGGGTTCATACGATTACAGCTACCTTCGTTGCTTACCGAATATGGTTATTATGGCGCCTGCCGATGAAAACGAATGTCGCCAAATGCTGACAACGGGCATTCAATACAACGGCCCTTCTGCCGTACGCTACCCACGTGGTAAAGGCCCAGGAACAAAAGTAGACGCCACCTTTGGAACCATTGAAATAGGTCGTGCTATTCAGTTACGTGCGGGCAATAAAGTTGCTCTACTCGCTTTTGGCTCCACCGTAACCCCAGCGCTAGAAGTTGCTGAAAAACTTGATGCCACAGTTATCAACATGCGTTTTGTCAAGCCACTTGATGAAGAGATGATCAGAAACATAGCTTCAACACATAATGTTATTTTCACCCTAGAAGAGAATGTTGTTAAGGGTGGTGCCGGCAGTGCCATCAATGAATTTATTAATGAAGAAAACTTGAACATTCATGTCTTCAATATTGGCTTACCCGACCTTAACCTGGAACACGGATCTAGAGAAGAATTAATAGAAGAAGCAGGTCTTAATGCAGACGGCATCAAACGATCAATAGAACAACACCTTAAGACCTTGAGTAAGGCATAAAACGAATATTATATGACTATCGAAGACGTACAAAACCGCCCAGATTCAAGAAACATGCCTATTAATAAGGTGGGTATTAAAGATATTCGCCACCCTTTTATCTTTATTGATAAAGAAGGCAATCAACAAGCAACCGTTGGCACATTCAACATGTCGGTTAACTTGCCTCATCATCAAAAAGGCACGCATATGTCACGCTTCGTGGCTCTATTAAACGAAGATTGCCAACAGTTATCCATTCAAGATTTTAGCGGACTCCTCGCTAAAATGACTGGTATTTTAGAGGCCGAAAGTGGTTATATCACCGCTGAGTTTTTATACTTTGTAAATAAATCAGCACCGGTTACTGGCGTTAAAAGCCTGCTTGATTATCAAATAAAACTGGATGGCCAATGGTCTGAAGCGGGTTCTAAAATCAACATATCCGTTGTAATTCCTGTAACTAGCTTATGCCCTTGTTCTAAGAAAATATCAGAATACGGTGCGCATAACCAACGCTCACACATTACTGTAAACGCAACAACCGACGGTAGCCTTTTCGCTGAAGATATTATTCAATTAGTAGAAAAGCAAGCGTCCAGCGAATTGTATAGCTTACTGAAAAGACCGGATGAAAAATACGTCACCGAGCTCGCCTACGACAACCCGAAATTTGTTGAAGATGTTGTACGTGATATTGCGAGTGCACTTAACGATGAAACCCGCGTTTTAGCCTATACTTTAGAAGCTGAAAATTTTGAATCTATACACAATCACTCTGCCTATGCAGTGATTGAAAATAACAAATTAACTTAAACCTTCCCGGAGCAACAACAATGTCTAACACTTTAGACCTCACACAATATGGAATAACAGGCGCTAGCGAAATTATTCATAACCCTTCGTTTGAACTTCTATTTGAGGAAGAAACACGTGATGATTTAATAGGCTATGAAAAAGGCACTGTTACAAATCTTGGCGCTGTTGCTGTAGACACTGGAGTCTTTACAGGTCGCTCACCAAAAGATAAATACATCGTGATGGATGATGTGTCACGCGATACTGTTTGGTGGTCAACTCAAGGTAAGAATGACAACAAGCCCTTATCAGAAGAAAACTGGGGCAACTTAAAAAAAGTTGTTACTGAGCAATTATCAGGTCAACGTTTATTCGTTGTTGATACCTTCTGTGGTGCCAATAAAAATTCACGTTTAGCCGTTCGCTTTATTGTTGAAGTTGCATGGCAAGCACATTTTGTTAAAAACATGTTTATCCGTCCAAGCGAAGCAGAACTAGCTGACTTTGAACCCGATTTCGTTGTTTTAAACGGCGCAAAAACAAATAATCCTAACTGGAAAGAACAAGGTTTAAATTCAGAAAACTTTGTAGCTTTTAACCTAACCGAAAAAATGCAGCTAATTGGCGGCACATGGTACGGCGGCGAAATGAAGAAAGGCATGTTCAGCATGATGAACTACCTACTTCCTCTTCGTGGCATGGCGTCTATGCATTGTTCAGCTAACGTTGGCAAAGAAGGCGATGTTGCAGTTTTCTTTGGTTTATCTGGTACAGGTAAAACAACACTTTCAACAGATGCTAGTCGTCAATTAATTGGTGATGATGAGCACGGTTGGGATGATGAAGGTGTCTTTAACTTTGAAGGCGGCTGTTACGCAAAAGTCATTAACCTTAGTTCAGAAGATGAGCCTGAAATTTACGGCGCTATTCGTCGTAATGCGTTACTAGAAAACGTTGCCTTGTCAGATGATGACGTGATCCAGTTTGGCGATAACTCTAAGACTGAAAACACCCGTGTTTCATACCCTATTGATCATATTGAAAATATTGTTAAGCCCGTTTCTAAAGCAGGCCATGCAAAGAAGGTTATCTTTTTAACGGCTGATGCTTTTGGTGTAACACCTCCTGTATCTAAGTTAACAGCAGAGCAAACTAAGTATTACTTCTTGTCTGGCTTCACCGCTAAATTAGCCGGTACTGAACGTGGCATTACAGAGCCAACACCAACCTTCTCTGCCGCATTTGGCGCAGCTTTCTTATCGTTGCACCCAACAAAATACGCACAAGAACTTGTTAAACGTATGGAAGCTGTCGACGCACAGGCCTACCTAGTTAACACCGGCTGGAACGGTACAGGCAAACGTATTTCAATTAAAGATACACGCGGTATTATCAACGCTATTCTTGACGGTTCAATTGAAGATACCGATACAAAAGAAATTCCTTATTTCAACCTCGAAATTCCAACAACGTTACCGGGTGTTGATAGCAATATTTTAGATCCTCGCGATACGTATGAGGATGCAGCAGAGTGGGACAAACGTGCGAAAGATCTTGCTAAGTTATTTGTGACTAATTTCGAAAAATACACAGATAATGAAGAAGGCCTATCACTTGTTGCCGTAGGTCCTAAACTGGATTAATAACCCGTTTATTTTAGCGTTAAAGGCCATGCTTCTGCATGGCCTTTTTATTTTGTGCTATCTTATTTTATACGTCTATTTAAAGGCTTTTCTTTATGTCAGATAACTTAAAAAAGAACATTCGACCAGGCAATAAAAAAAAGCGAAAAGGCCGTTTTTTTGAACGCGGCCGCCAACTTAATGCCAGTGCCCAAACTGATATAAGCACCCTCCTCCGCGACAAACCTCGCCAAAAGGATTTACTCATTGAGTACTTACATCTTATACAAGACAAATGGTCACATATCAGCGCTGCTCATCTCTTAGCTCTGGCTCACGAACTTAAGTTATCACAAGCAGACGTTTACGAAGTCGCAACGTTTTATCATCACTTCGATGTTATTAAAGAAAGTCAATCCCCGCCGGCAACGCTTACTGTGCGCGTTTGTAATTCGCTAAGCTGCTGCATGGCGGGCGCCGATGAGCTATTAAATGAATTAAGCACTCAAACAATCGATAACACTCGCATTACAAGTGCACCGTGCATGGGCTTATGTAACCAGGCTCCCGCTGTTGCTATTGGTAAAAACTATATAGGCAACGCCAGCGCCCAATCTGTTAGACAACATATTAACGATAATAATATAGCGCCAATCATTCCAAATTATCAAACCTATAGCGAATACACCACTACCGGCGGATATTCATCATTACGTTCACTCACTGAGCAAACGTTAAGTATTGAGCAAGCTATCCAAACCCTAGAGAGTAGCAATTTACAAGGTTTAGGCGGCGCAGGATTCCCTACAGCAAAGAAATTACGCATCGTTAAAGACGAGCCTTCCCCTCGATATTTTTGTGTGAATGCGGATGAAGGAGAACCCGGTACATTTAAAGATCGGCATTATTTAAGTACCACACCACACCAGTTTTTAGAAGGCATGCTCATTGCCGCTCATATTATTGATGCCAGCAAAATTTATATTTATTTACGTGATGAATACGCCGCCATCTACTCTATATTACAAAATGAAATACACGAACTGACCGTACAAGAAATTATTGCCAAAGGGTTCGTAGAAATTCGCCGTGGCGCAGGTGCTTACATCTGCGGTGAAGAGTCTGCAATGATCGAGTCTATTGAGGGCAAACGAGGCATTCCACGCCACCGCCCTCCTTATGTTGCTCAACAAGGTTTATTTAACCGCCCAACTCTCGTTCAGAATGTTGAAACCTTATATTGGATACCCACTATTTTAAATAAAGGGGCGCAGTGGTTTGAAAAACAGGGGGCTAACGGTTCTTCCGGGCTTCGTACTTTCTCACTATCCGGTCGCATTAAAAAACCAGGCATTATCATTGCCCCTGCAGGCAGTACAGTGAGCACTCTTATTGAGTTAGCAGGCGGGATGTTAGAAGGACATTCATTCAAAGCCTATTTGCCGGGTGGTGCATCTGGTGGACTATTACCCGCGTCGCTTGCCCATTTGCCATTAGATTTTGGCAACCTAACCGAATACGGCTGCTTTGTTGGTTCTCATGCTGTCATTATTTTATCTGATCGCGACAGCATCAAAACAACAAGCCAAAATTTATTAAATTTCTTCCAGCATGAAAGTTGCGGGCAATGCACTCCTTGCCGAATTGGCTGCGAAAAAGCCAGCGCACTGCTATCTGAAGAACAGTGGAATAAACCCTTATTAACAGAGCTTTGTACAACCATGGCAGATACTTCTATCTGTGGGCTTGGCCAAGCCGCACCGAATCCCATCATGTCTAGTATTAAGTATTTTCCGGATGATGTTTAAGTGAGCGACTTAGTTACATTCACCATTGACGGCAAACAGGTTCAAGCCAACCCCCGCGAAAGCCTATGGAAAGTGGCTAAAGAACTAGGCACAACCATTCCATATTTGTGCTTCAAAGACAGCGAAGGCTATAGACCTGACGGGAACTGTCGCAGTTGCATGATTGAAATTGAGGGGGAGCGGGCCCTTGCGCCATCATGCTGTCGTTATCCTTCAAATGGCATGATTGTACATACGCAAAGCCAACGTGCTAAATCGGCACGTTATATCGTTATGGAGCTATTAAAAACCGACTTAAATGAAGATACCTTAGCCGGCTCAGAGTTCGAAGCTTTAGCAAATTCAATGCAGGTTAAAACATCGCGCTTTCCAAAAAAAGAATTCACTTCTTCGGATGCTTCACATCCCGCTATAAGCGTTCAGCTAGATGCTTGTATAGATTGCAACTTATGCGTTAGAGCGTGCAGAGAAGTACAGGTCAATGACGTTATTGGAATGTCATATCGCGGGGGAAATGTAAAAATAAGTTTCGATTTTGATGACCCTATGGGAGATTCTACCTGTGTCGCTTGCGGTGAATGCGTTCAAGCCTGCCCAACTAACGCCCTAAGTTCTACTGCTACAACAAACCAACCCGTTGATAACAGCATTCGCTCCATTTGCCCTTATTGCGGTGTTGGCTGCCAAGTTAAATTAAACGTCACTGATAATAAAATCATCTCTGTTGACGGCGCAAACGGCCCTGCCAATGAAGAACGCTTATGCGTTAAAGGACGATTTGGATTTGACTACATAACATCTGACCAGCGCTTAACAGAGCCACTTATTAGAAAAAAAGGTGCTGAAAAAGGCATTAATATTGACCCTTCTAACCCCTATACGCACTTTAGAAAGGCCTCATGGGAAGAAGCTCTCGACATTGCAGCCAACGGTTTTTCTGCCTGTAAACAAGAATACGGTGGCGACGCTTTAGCCGGTTTCGGGTCAGCAAAATGTTCGAACGAAGAAGCATATATTTTCCAAAAGCTGATTAGAACCGGTTTTAACACAAACAATGTCGACCACTGCACAAGGCTTTGTCATGCTTCTTCAGTTGCCGCCTTAATGGAAACGATTGGCTCGGGTGCTGTTACCGCCCCGTTTACTGCGGCAAAAGACAGCGACCTCATTATTGTGATTGGTGCTAACCCCACTGAAAACCACCCCGTTGCCGCCACTTTCTTCAAACAAGCCGCTAAAAAAGGTACAGAGCTGATTGTTATGGACCCGCGCGCACAAGCGTTAAAGCACCATGCAACCCACATGTTGCAATTCTCGCCGGGCAGTGATGTGGCTTTATTGAATGCCATTATGCACGTCATTATTGAAGAAAAAATTTACAACCATGCCTATATTCAAAAGTACACATCAGGGTTTGCAGCATTCGCAGAGCATTTAAAACAGTTTTCTCCTGTGTCCATGCAAACAATTTGTGGGATTGATGCCGAAACAATAAAAATCGTTGCCAGAAAATATGCCAACGCAAACGCCGCCATTATTTTTTGGGGCATGGGCATATCACAGCACGTGCACGGAACCGATAACGCACGCTGCTTAATTTCACTTGCCTTAATGTGTGGGCATATTGGCAAAGAAGGCGCCGGCTTACATCCCTTACGTGGCCAAAATAATGTTCAAGGCGCATCAGACGCAGCCTTAATACCCATGTTTTTTCCTGATTATAAAAAAACAACCGATGATGGAGAAAGAGCCTTTTTTGAATCACTCTGGGGTACAAAACTTAAAGCTAAGCCTGGTTTAACCGTTGTTGAAACAATGGATGCTATCCATAACAACACGGTGAAATCCATGTACATAATGGGTGAAAATCCCGCCATGTCTGACCCTA
>LWTL01000113.1 GCA_002101235.1 Cycloclasticus sp. symbiont of Bathymodiolus heckerae
CTAAATCCTGAACCATCAAATAAGCTATAAACTAAGAAAACTACTCCTATGCCAAAGAATATTATGAAAATAAGTATGGGAATAGATAGTGAAGCTATGATTATGCTACGAATCATTTTTTAAACCTAACGGACAGGTCGCGATAGCGAGCGGTCCGTTTAACAGTGTTAATAAGGAGAAGCATTGTTCCACGTATTAAATAGATATAGGCGGACACCACTTCCATGTATTGTCATATTAAAAGCTAAACATGGGTATATTTGTTAGCTAATAACATAAACATAATACAGCCTTTTATGAAGCTTTGGTTACGTGGTATTTACGCGCTTAGTGATGATTCGTTAGGGTGCGCAGGGAAGAGCTGAGTTTAAATCAATAAAAACCATCTGTTACGATTTAAAAATCGGGGTTCATAAGTAAAGTATACATCTTACTATGCTGCGGCTATTTCAAACCCTTTGCTGATAACCCCTTCTTGAAAGTGCTGCTCCCGATTAATATTAAACGCATCGGGGGAGATAATGCTTTGAATGCGTAGAGGGTTCCCTTTCGCATCCGTTAACACCTTATCAAGGTTAACAACCCTTTCTTTAATGGGGTTCATATAGCAATCCATAATGGCCATGACTCTTGGGCGTAGTTTTGATTCCTCGTTAACTTCAAGCACTAAGGCAATGCGCTTATCACTGAGTTGAACATAACAACCTGGTGGAAAAACGCCTAAGCTTTCTATGAATTTACTAACCAATGGGCGATTGAACTGCTCACCTGCTTTCTGGTAAAGAACTTGTGTCGCTTCAAGGTGCGTCATCGCTTTTGTATGGCCTCTATCACTCGTTAACGCATCATACGTATCAACAATTGAAACAATATTTGAATAAAACGAAACACCTGAGTCTTTTAAGCCGGAAGGGTAACCCTGGCCCTTAACGCGCTCGTGATGCGTTAATGCGGTTTCTATTGCGCCATGAAACATATTCTCACTAGACTTTAATAATTCAGCCCCCAGTGTCGTGTGCGTTTCTCTAATTTTTTTCTCTTCCGCCGTTAATTCAGTCGCCTTATTTAAAATAGCTGATGGTATTAACATAAGTCCCATATCGTGCATCATTCCACACAAGCCTAGGTCCCGAAGATCACTCTCAGCCAACCCAATGTGCCGCCCTAGAACGATTGATAACATGCTGACGTTTAGGCTGTGTTGCGCCGTATATTCATCTTTCTTTTTTAATTGCATTAACCATAAGTGTGCATCTGGCGACTGCAATATACTGTTAACCGATGAGGCAACTGCTTCTTTAGCTAGCTTTGTATCAATGCTGCCGCCGTTTTTTACTTTTTGCATGAAGTCAGACACCAACTGCCCGGTTGCGCGGTAGTGACTGGTTGCTCCTTCTATTTCATTTCTAAACGAGCCTTGTTTTTTTGGTGGCTTACCAATTGCCAACGATTTATTAACCTCTCTACTCTTCGCTAATAAACTTAATTTACTTTCTCTAGCACGGTCGATATAGACGTAATAGCATTCATTTTTTAACGCTTGCAACTCACGTTCCGTCGCAAGAGTAAATCCCTGTAATTTAAATGGTGAATCAAGCCAAGGGCAGTCAAGTTCGGCAATATACATACCTAACTCTAAATTTGCCGTTCTGACATACGTCAGTTCAGAATCCATCATGCTCTTAGCTGTTTTCTCAACAGTCCGTTTTTTGCCGAATAATTTTAGTAACCAATTAATCATTACCTTACTTTCCCTATGCGTTTAAATAACGCATACATGTTTGCTTGAACTAAAGTATAAGACGGATATTGACTACTACTGCGCAACTTAACGCTTAAGGTTAATAACCAAGAAGTAGCGCACAGAAAAGCTCATATTCAAGCAAAGGGGCTGGCCATGCATGCTGTTAGAAATAGAACAATACAACTCCCGCTTACCATTTAACAAACGCCTCGGCAACATGTTCTGCTTATGGTGTTAAAATAAATACTACAATGAAAATACATAAAAAACGTCTGTTGAGAATTTCTTGAAATCAACAGTATTCATTCAGCCATTACGTTAGAAAATTCGACTGTAGAAAATTAATGAATATATTGAGATACCTTGCTGTTGACCCCGTCAATTTCAGCACAAAAGCAAAACTAATTTCTCTTGCTGCCTGTTTCTTTTCCATCTTTTTTATTGCACTCACAACCAAAGCTTTAACACCTTGGCCTAGCTACCCCCTACTAGTCGCTTCTATGGGCGCGTCCGTTATTATTCTATTTTTCATCCCTAGCAGCCCTCTCGCTCAGCCTTGGCCATTTGTTGGCGGGCACCTTATTTCAGCGGCCGTGGGCGTGTTTTGCGCATTGAATATTAGCGACCCAACCACTGCGCAAGCATTTGCTGTTGGCGGCTCAATTTTATTAATGTTATTAACGCGCTGCTTGCACCCACCTGGGGCGGCGACAAGCTTAACCCCTGTCATGGCGGGGCCAGCCATTAGCACACTGGGCTATTCATTCATTCTTGTTCCCGTCGCTATTAATGTCGTTATTTTATTGCTACTAACTATCATTATTAATCGCTGGATATTAAAAAGAAGCTACCCCAGCCCCCTTCCGGTTGAAAAGAAAGCGAGGCAACGTTACACAAATGCTGTACCTAGCCATCAAATTGGTTTTTCGGTAGACGATATTGATTTAGCGCTTAAAGACACCGACACGTTCGTTGATATGACGCCCGGCGAATTAAGCCATTTACTGGCTAAAGTAGAAACCAATGCGTTTAAACGTATAAAGGGTAACTTGGTCTGCGCTGACATTATGATCAAAGACGTTATATCCGTTGAATTTGGTACTGAAGTTGAACACGCTTGGGAGCTCATGCGTAAACACGACCTTAAAGTCATTCCTGTTATTAACAAACAAAAGCGTATTGTTGGCATTTTGACGTGGAATGACTTTTTCAAATTTATTGATTTACACGCCTACGAAAATGTACAAGAAAAAATACGGCGTTTTATCCAGCGAACAAATGACGTAACCGCCAATAAACCAGAGTTTGTGGGGCAAATTATGACTGTATCTGTCACAACGTTAACCGACTCTACCCATATTGTTGAACTGATAAACTTAATGTCTTTGCACGGACACAGGCAAATCCCCATTGTTGATTCAGAGCAACGTTTGGCCGGCATGGTGTACCAATCAAATCTTATAGCGGCGCTCTATAATCAGCAACTAGCTAACTAACTGCGACAAGTAAGTTCTTACCTAATATTGCACCCGCCCTTCCCCACAGGGTCGTTCCGCACTGAAAGAAAACATATGGAGCCAAGGTCTTCTAGTAAGACAACCAGAGGTTATTTACTTTCACTAAAACGGAGTGCCGCCTTATGAGCTCAACAGTACGTTTTTTACATCACCCCACATCCCAACCTTGCCGTGCAGTTCAGCAGTTAATGCTGGAAACAAACACACCCTTTGATGAACAAATCATCAATCTTATGGACGGCGAAAACGAGCAGCAAAGCTTTAAAGACAAATACAACCCAACTGGGCAAGTCCCTATTCTTTGCGATGACGGCTTTGTTGTTTGGGAAAGTTCGGCAATTGCTTTTTACTTAAACGAGAAATTTAATTTCCCTGAAAATTGGCTTGGTGTCTCTGCACAACAACGTGCCACTATTCAACAATACTGCCACTGGCACACCTCTTTTTTACGCAGAGGTGCGGGTGCATTCTTTTATACACATTTTGCAGAATGTATTTGGGGCAAACAAGATTACTCCAAAGAAATAGCTAAAGGCCGAGCCATTCTTGACGACTCTCTTGGCTACTTAGAAAACTGGTTAAGCAAAAACATCTACCTCTGCGGCGATCAAATCAGTTTTGCTGATTTACAGGCATACCATGAGCTTGTTTCCCATGTTGCTGGCGCTATTGTTAATGAAACCCATTGGGTTAAACACCCTCAAGTTAAAAACTGGTTCGATACTATCAGCGAGCGCCCTCATTCAAAAACAGTGAATGGCATGATTATGCAAGTCGGTGCTATGCGCTTAGCAGGCGATTTAATACCCATGACCCGCAAAACTTCTTTGGCCAAAGGGACAGAAATAACACTAGAAAACTACCGTTAAAATTAACCCGTCTTAGATAACTTTAATTGTCTAGGGCGGGGCTATTACAAAAACAAATCCGTCAAAAATTCACGCACTAATAAAGCACCCTTAATCCGCTCAAAATACGGTCTATTCAAAACAATGCTTTTCATATAAATACCTGCGAATAATTCGTTTAAACTGCTACTCCTTGACTCATCTTCACCACATGACATGCTTGAACAATTAATTACACTTGCTCTCGACTCTGGCCGAGCCGGTTTAGACATGGGTTTATATATCCTTATGCCCATCATGGTGATTATGCTCGCCATCATGAAGTTATTAGACGCAAAAGGCATTCTCAGTTGGGTCGCTAACAAACTAGCGCCTATCACGCGTATTTTTGGCATCCCTGGCTTAGGGGTTTTCGCGATGATTAAGATCTTATTTGTTGGATTTGCTGCCCCTATCGCCACCTTCGTCATTATGGATAAGGGCAACACATCACGTCGCTACATTGCATCGACTTTGGCGATGGTCATGACAATGTCTCAAGCAAACGCATCGCTACCATTAACAACGGTGGGGCTTAATTTGCACGTTGCACTACTCACTTCTATTTGCGCCGGTTTAGCGGCCGCCGCCTTTACGTATTACATTTTATGTAGAAACTTTGAAAACGAAGAAAATTTAACGATTGAAGTAAAGGGCTCTGCCGCAGAGGAGAAAAACAAAACCATTTTTCAAATTTTATCGGATGGGGGACAAGAAGGTTTAAAGATCGTTTTCAGCATGATCCCTATGCTTATTCTGGCCTTATTTGTCGTTAATATTCTAAAAACCAGCGGTGCGATCACAAGCATTACGCACCTGTTAGCGTCACCTTTAAGCGTATTAGGTTTATCTGAGTCAACAATCCTGCCTATCATCACCAAGTTTATCGCAGGAGGAACCGCCTTTACCGGCATAACGCTCGACCTTATTAACCAAGGCGCTATGTCACCCTTAGAGCTCAACCGTATTGCTGGATTTACTATTAATTCACTGGATATCGTTGGCGTGACAGTTTATGCCGCGATAGGAAAACGGCTTGGCGGTGTTATCCGCTTTGCAATATACGGTGCATTATTTGGCATTTTTCTTAGAGGCGTTGCGCACCTAATTATTTTTTAGGCGACACGTGTCAGTTGTTGAATTATTAAATCGCTTAGCTGTCGAAGCCATTAGGAGGACATAGCGATGGACACAACAAGACATGGTTTATCTATAGGTATAGATAGAATTGATAATGAATTTTTCCTTTCCCTTAAAGCGATTGGAAAGCTAACGCACCACGACTACGAAATCATCACACCCATGATTGATTCTGCGCTTGCAGCAGTAAAGCAACCTAAAGTTAAAGTCCTTATTGATGGAACCGAATTAGAAGGTTGGGAGCTGCGCGCCGCATGGGATGACTTTAAATTGGGCTTAAAACATGGCAGCGAGTTCGATAAAGTCGCTATTTATGGCAACAAGAATTGGCAAGAAATCACAGCCAAAATAGGCTCTTGGTTTATTTCTGGGGATGTTAAGTATTTTGAATGTTATGCCGACGCGATAAATTGGCTCAATGAGAAACGCCTATAAAATCGCTCATACATCCAACCAACCTCTCGTTCGTTCGATAGCTTTCTTCCAACGATTAATATGCGTTAACCGTTGTTCCTCAGGCATACCCGATACAAAATCACATTCAATTTCATACTGTTGCTTTATAAAATCTTCTGTCCAAAAACCTACGCTTAACCCCGCCATGTAAGCAGCGCCTGTCGCTGTGGACTCTAAATTATGCGGACGCTCTATCGTCATATTCAATATATCAGCCTGAAATTGAGCAAGGTAGTTATTCGCTATCGCGCCACCATCAACCTTTAACGTTTGGAGCTGGATACCGCTGTCTTTTTGCATGACCGTCAACACGTCATGCGTTTGGAACGCTATTGACTGCAATGTCCCTCGAGCCAATTCCGCTTTCCCTGATCCCAAACTAAGACCAAACACTGCCCCACGCGCGCTCATATCCCAATATGGCGATCCGAGGCCAGCAAAAGCAGGTACAACCACCACATGATCATCGTCATCAGCGGCATTTGCTAATTCCTCCGTCTCTTGTGCACTATCAATTATTTGCAACGCATCACGTAACCACTGTACAGCAGAACCGGCGATAAACACGCTGCCCTCTAGCGCATAAATCACTTCATTATTTATGCGCCAAGCGATGGTTGTTAATAAGCCCGAGTCGCTGACCACTCTTTCGTCTCCTGTATTTAACAACATGAAACAACCTGTGCCATAGGTGTTTTTCGCCTCACCTTTGCGCCAAGAAAGCTGTCCATATAACGCGGCTTGCTGATCACCTAAAACGCCCATAATAGGTACTTTAATATCGCCTATTTTATAATCGCCGAAATGCGCATTGGAGTCTTTAACCGTTGGCAATATAGTCGCGGGGATATCTAACGCCCCGAGTAAATCATCATCCCATTGCGCTGAATTAATATTGAACAACATTGTTCGAGACGCGTTTGAACAATCTGTTGCATGAACCTCGCCCTGCGTTAAATTCCAAACCAACCACGTATCGATGGTACCGAATAACAAATGGCCTTCTTGTGCTAATTCGCGCGCACCGTCTACATTATCTAAAACCCACTTTATTTTAGTGCCTGAAAAATACGCATCAATGAGTAGCCCAGTTTTTTCACGAACAATAGGCTCCCAATCGTCATCGATCAACGCACTGCAAGTATCCCTTGTACGTTTATCTTGCCAAACAATGGCATTGTATATCGGCTTTCCTGTGCGCTTATCCCACAGCACCGTGGTTTCACGCTGGTTCGTTATGCCTATGGCCGCAATATCCTTACCAGAAAGCTTATGCTTAGCCAGCAATTCAGTTAATACACCTAATTGACAGTCCCATATTTCAAGTGGGTCGTGCTCAACCCAACCTGGTTTAGGAAAATGTTGCGCAAATTCTCGTTGCGTAATATCAACGATATTCGCTTGATCATCAAATAGAACGGCGCGACTACTGCTGGTTCCTTGATCTAAAGAAATAATGTACTGACGCATCTTTACACGCTATCTCGGGTGCAACCATGTGGGTAAAAAGCTATACGGTTCAGTTTTAACGTTTTTATTAAACGGTATTTTTTTCGCCGATAACTTATCCATAATGCTTCCGTCTACACAGCCATCAAACACATCAACTGCACCGCCCACAAAGTCCCCTTCTATGAAAATCTGAGGGAAGGTATTCCATGTTGTTTTATGACTAAGAGCCGCTCTTAACTTGCCGCCATGATTATTCTCTAAATATTCCACCGAATCTAAATTGACTGATTTAAAGGGAATACCATACTCTTCAAATAATTTACGAATTGCCCAACAAAACTCACACCACTCCAAGGCAAACATCAACACTTCACCTTTCGATCCTGAAATTATTTCATCAACCTCTTGAGTAGACGCTTTATCTGGACCTGCTTGAGTAGACGCTGGCGCAACTGCATTGGGCGCCACATCAAACCGATAATTAGGTGTTGACCTTGAAAGCGCTTGTTCGACTTGCGTCATATCTGTTGCTACTCCATCAAACAGCATCGTACTTAAGTAGCGCTCACCCGTATCTGGCAACATACATAAAATATTTGTCCCCTCTGGCGCTGTTTCAGCTATTTTTATTGCCCCAGCTAATGATGCTCCAGCCGTTATACCAACAAAGATCCCTTCCTTTTGCGCCAAGCCTTTAGCGCACTGAAGCGCAAAGTTTCCATCAATGGGAACCAACCCATCAATATAGTTAGCTGCAACCGCTTGCTCTGTTAAGTTAGAGATAAAATCAGGCGTCCAACCTTGCATTAAGTGGGGTCGAAAACTGGGATGGCTTTGACTGTGCGAGCCATCATCATTTCTTGCTTGTGCTATATCACTACCTATTAGCTGCGAATTATCGGGTTCACACACCATGATTTTAGTCTTTGGGCTTTTCTCTTTCAGCACACGCGCAACACCATTCAATGTTCCGCCGGTACCAAAACCACTCACCCAATAATCTAAGTTGATATCAGAAAAATCATCCAATATCTCTATTGCTGTCGTCCGTGCATGCATATCTGCATTAGCAGGGTTATCAAACTGTTTTGACTGCCACCAACCATGCTCCTTGGCTAATTCTTCTGCTTTTTTGACCATGCCCGTCCCTTTTTCTGAGGCGGGTGTCAACACAACTTTAGCACCTAAAAATCGCATCAACTTACGGCGTTCCACACTAAAACTTTCAGCCATTGTAACCACTAAAGGGTAACCTTTTTGGGCGCAGACCATGGCTAAGCCAATACCCGTATTACCGCTAGTCGCTTCAACCACTGTTTGCCTAGGCTTTAATTCACCTGTCTTTTCAGCAGCTTCAATAACACCCAGCGCCAAACGATCTTTTACCGAACCCATGGGGTTAAATGATTCGATCTTAACGAAAATATTGATGCCTTTCGGGCCTAATTTATTGATACGAACAACCGGTGTATTACCCACTGTCCCTAAAATATTGTCGTAACGTTTACCCACTCTAAGTCTCCCTAATTCTGTGGTTAGTTAATCGTTCATCACAAACTTTTTACCAATGAGTCACCTATTTTTATGACCTCCTCAACCAAATCATCCGCATGATGCCAGTCGGTTCGTGCGCCCAAAAAACAGGGTCTAATAACAAAGTTATTATTTACTATCGTGGTACTTGGAATATTGACACCATTCGTCATTAACTGGCGATGGATTTGCTTATTCAGCTTATCTAAATCACCCACTTTCTCATCAATATACCTAAAGCAACATACCGACAACATTGGCTCCAACGCGAGCTCTAATTTTGGGTGTTGTTTCACCAATTTTGCAACACGTCGAGCCATGGCGTTATGCCGACAAATTCTAGCGGTCATTCCATCAACACCTATTTCACGAATAAGCGCCCAAACAACCGCTCCACGTGTTGCTGCTGATAACTCAACACCTAAATCATGATAAGGAAAACCCATGCTATCCATAGAATTTCGAGCATGTTCATCTGCAACGGTTGTTGGCTCTAAATAACTCGCGACCCCTTGGTTAAATGTTTTAAACAACATGTCTTTATTTCGAACAAATGTCGCTCCTACACCTACAGGCGCTCCTAACCATTTGTGCGCATCAACCGTTACCGAATCTGCTAAGGCTAACCCTTTATACAAGTCGTGTACTTGCGGATCTAATGTGCCGGGCAAACCATAAGCGCCATCCACATGAAACCAAATATTGTACTCGCGCGCGATTTCGCCCATTTCTTGCAGTGGGTCAATAGAACCCGTATTTGTACTGCCGGCATTCGCAACAATCGCAACTGGAACAGCATCAAGCTCTTTGTCTTTTTCTAACTGCTTTCTAAGCGCGCTTGGGGACAAACACATCATGTTATCAACCGGTATGTGCACAACTGAATTTCGTCCCATACCAAGTACGGCTGCTGACCGGTGAATGGTATGGTGGCTTTGCTCCGTTGCGTAAATTTTGCATGCACGTTGCACCCCGTCATCAGCAGGATTCAACCCTATTTTCTCAAACGCCCACTGCCTTGCTGCACCTAAACCAATTAAATTAGCCGTTGAACCACCACTGCTGAACACGCCTTGCATACCGCTAGGCAAATCAAACATTTCCGCCAACCAGTTTAGGGCCAAACCTTCTAAATGATTAAACGCAGTTAAACCAATACGCTGTGGCGAAGCTGTAATACCGGCTAAGGTAGCAATCGAACCAATGTCCGTTGCAGCCGACGTAATATAGGATGTGCAGCCGGGCTTCGCAATTTGCGACCCGTTAGGAATGATGTGCTTCCCCATTTCCGAAATAACCTGTGTTGCACCAACTCCCTGTTGAGGCACTGTACCACTTAGTACTGAACGCCAGCTTTCAACACTCGCCATAGCATCTGCATGTTCAAAGCGCTGAAACTGTTCTAGATGTTCATTTAGTTGGCTTAAAAGTTGAGAAAGATTGTCGCACTCTGCTTGTTCTTCAAACACGAAATTTACCTTTTATTAACCCCGTTAGTCATACCCTTATACTAACGCTATATGGCTAACTTTGCCTAGCAGCTAAAGGCGCATTCCCGTATGTACCGCTGTCCCAAATATACCAAATAGGATACTGCCAACAATCGACAAAATAATAAAGGCGGGAATTGCTGCGATTGATAATTTGACTAAAAAAACAACCATTGAGATAAACGGCATTTTCACATCAATAACCCTTACTTCTGTTATGTCTTGTTTATCCACTTTAAAGTCCATTACTCGCTCCCTTTAAACGTCAATTTTGCCAAGTAGTCGTAATGCGGCCCTTGCTTAATAATCTCACAATCAAAACCATTTGCATCAGCCGCATCTTGCAACAGTTCTTCTGCTACATATAACCAATTAAATGGCTCACCGCTTATGCCTTTATACGACAAATTAAATTCTACTTCACCGTGATACTTACCGTTCATATCAATCAAATAAGAACCATCCTCTTCTTCAAACATGTAGATAAGGTCTGAACTATCTAATAGTATTTGCCCATCTGGGGCTAACAGCTTTTTTGCATGGGTGAAAAACTTATCAAACCCTTCAAGGGTTTTCACTAAGCCAATACCGTTCATCAAAAGTAACAACGTATCGAACGAGCCGTCTTGAAAGTCGTAATAATCAATCAGTTGCACATTGCGCAATCCGCGCTTTTTCATCACCTCAACCGAATTCGGCGACACGTCTATCGCGGTTACATTCAAGCCTTTCTCTTGTAAATATAAGCTGTGTGATCCAGCCCCTGCACCTACGTCTAAAACCTTACCCTTTGCATTTTGCATGGCTAGCTGTTCTAACTCGGGGCACTCATCGTAGGTTCTAAAGAAATAGCTTGGCGATAACGTATCGTCATCCGCTATATCCATTTTTACCGTAATCGGTGCATTTTCTGTTGTTTGGAAGTAATCCAGCAAAGCCGAACCAATAGGATCTTGTGCCTTATCTATCAGCATTTATTAAACGCCTGCCTTTTCTTGGTCTGCTCGTTTCTTTTCTACTTTCTCTTGACGGTGTTGCTTTATCAATTCTTTCATTTCACCGCCAATGTGCTCTTCACCACGCTCTTTTGCCAATTCAATTTGATGTTGCCGTTCAATATAACGCGCCTTTTGCTCATCATCCGTTTTATCGAAGCAATGATGGCAGCTGATACCTTGTTGATAATGCGCGTGCAATTTATCCTGTTCAGTAATTGGCATCCTGCAGCCGTAGCATTGGTCATACTGGCCTTTGTCTAAGTTATGGTCGACTGATACGCGGTTATCAAAAACAAAACATTCGCCTTCCCACTGCGTTTCCTTTTCAGGCACTTCTTCTAAGTATTTTAAAATACCGCCTTCTAGGTGATAAACCTCATCAAACCCTTGTTGCTTTAAGTAGGCCGTTGATTTTTCACAGCGAATACCGCCGGTGCAATACATCGCCACCTTCTTATGTTTAGCTGGGTCAAAATTTTCTTTCACATAATCAGGGAACTCACGAAAAGTCTCTGTTTCTGGGTTAATCGCACCTTTAAAGGCACCAATAGCCACTTCATAATCATTTCTTGTATCCACCAATAACACATCAGGGTCGGTAATAAGTGCGTTCCAATCTTTAGGTTTTACGTACGTGCCAACAATATGGTTTGGGTCTATATCCTCAATGCCCATCGTTACAATTTCTTTTTTAAGTTTAACTTTGGTGCGGTTAAACGGCTGCGTATCCACATAAGACTCTTTATGCACTAAATTTTTAAATTCATCTTTATTTTTTAACCACTGCAACAAATGGTCAATGGCTTTTCGTTTACCGGCTACCGTGCCATTAATGCCTTCAGCAGCCAATAACAATGTGCCGCGAATACCATGGTGGTTCATTAGTTTAAGTAGGGGCTGTTTTAAGGTTGTATGATCATCCAAACGGACAAAATGATAGAGCGCACAAACAACGTAATCTTGATCTTTCATAGGTTTCCTTTGTTAGCTGGCTGGAACGTAAATCCAGTGCCAAGAACGGCTATTTTAACAAAAGCCTCCCTTATCGGTACTCTTCTGTACGTATAACGTGATTTATATCATCATCCGCCAGATACATTTCGCCATCTTGAATACTGCATTGTAACGCCATTGTTCGTTTCACCATTTCGTCTACACCATCAGCACGGATATGAAGAACGCGGAGGTTCTTAAAGCGCGCTAATTTTTCACGTTGTTGTTGCCACCAAACAGAGGCTTTGCCTTCATGATAGGTATAAATAATCACTTCCCTAGCGCGGCCACATGCTTTGCGTATACGCTTTTCATCTGGCTGCCCGAGGTCAATCCATAATTCAATTTCACCGGTTAAAGACTTTTGCCATAGCTCCGGTTCATCATCTGTTGATAGGCCTTTAGTAAAACTCAGCCTCTCGTGCGCATTCGCCATAAATGCAATAAGCCGCACCATGAAACGAAAATTATTCTCTGATGGGTGCTGCGCTATCGTCAATTCATGCTGGTGATAATAATGCCGGTCCATATCCGAAATATTGACCGATACTTTATTAATGGTTGAGCTAATTGCCATACATAAAAATTCTCTTGGATTTAAATAATAGAGAGGAGCTTATCAAGCGACTGCGTTGATAACTAAATTTCCTTAACCAGAAAAGGAACTTTATATCGACTAACTAGAGAAAACTACAATTATTTTGCTGCTATAAATATAATGAGAGTGACAATTTCAGCAGGCCCTGTTGTTAAGTCATCGATAACTTTATGCGAAGAATCGTTTATTTGAAGTATGCCCTAAGCTCCGTTTAATCGGGCTTAGCAAAGACTAGCCTTCTCGCCTGTAGTATCTTCAACCTTTCAAAAGCAAATGGTCAATAGGCGCTGGTTTATGAATCCCATAACCCTGAAGGAAATCCACACCAAGTAAACGAAGCTTTTCTGCAATGGCATCATTCTCAACAAATTCAGCAATAGTTTTCATCCCCATAACATGGCCAATATTGTTAATTGATTCGACCATCGCCGCATCAATGGGATCATCAAGAATATCCCTTACAAATAGACCGTCTATTTTCAACGTATCAACATTAAGGTTTTTAAGATAGCCAAATGAAGATAGTCCACTGCCAAAGTCGTCAAGGGAAAATCCACACCCATGCTCTTTTATAGCCTTAATAAAGTTATTTGCATCATGTAAATTGGCAATCGCCATTGTTTCAGTTACTTCAAAATGTATTCTTGATGGGCAAACCTTTCCAGAAGATAGCCAGCTCTCAATCTGCTCAAGCACATGAGAATCTCCCATTGAGCGACCCGATAGATTTAAGGAGAAATGCGTGTCTTTATGCAAGGAGTCAGCATGGCGCGCTACCCATTCAAACGTTTCATTAATAACCCAATAATCAATTTTTGAAATCAGACCGTAACGTTCTGCTGAAGGTAAAAAGGCACCAGGGGGAATAATAGTCCCGTCATCATTAAGACGAATTAAAACCTCATAATTAACATGCTCTAGTGACGAGTCCGTTGGGCTTATTTCTTGAACATATAAACAAAACTTATCTTGCTCAAGGGCGTCATTAATACGAGCAACCCAGAGTAGTTCGCTATGTTGCAGCATAAGCTTCTCATCGGACTCTCTATAAACATGGACTCTGCTCCTGCCTGCATCCTTAGCTGCGTAGCAGGCTATATCGGCATACTTAAGTACATCCTGTTCCGTTGCTGTGTTTTTATCAATGAGAGATATGCCAATACTAACCCCTATGGTGAAGTGTTGATCTTCCCAAGGAAAGTGAAAATCACTAACTAAGGCAATAAGAGATTCGGCCTTCTCAACAGCATCACTCAAGTCGCAATTAATCATCAATACCGCGAACTCATCGCCTCCTAAGCGTGCCAATATATCTGTTTCTCGCAAATGAGATGTGAATACCTGACTAATTTGTTTTAACAGTTCATCACCAGCCGCGTGCCCTGATGTGTCATTAACAATTTTGAACTGATCAAGGTCTAGAAAACAAAGAACGCTTTGCTGCTTTGTTCTTTTTGCAAGGAGGACAGTTTGTTTCAACTGAACCTCGAATTCAGCACGATTCATTAGTCCGGTTAACCCATCATGCGTAGCTTGATAGGCTAGTTCTCGTGTGGTTTTATGAGCATCTGTAACATCTCTAATCGTAGCAATAGCAACCTTATCTTCATCGTTACCTGCCATACTGAGGTTAATTGATACCTCTATCTCATCCCCATTCTTTTTAAGTGCAAACAATTCGGTTTTATCCGACATTTTACGAGTCTTTGGGTGCTTAAAATATGAATCGCGAAGCTTTGGGTGAGGCGTTGAAAACCGGCGTGGAATTAGTGCTTCAACCTTCATGGTTAACAGCTCTTGTGATGTATAACCAAACAAAGAAACCGCCTCATTATTAACTCGAATAATCTCTCCACTAGAATTAGAACAAATAGTTGCTTCAGGTGCTGTATCAAGTAGCGTATCAACCCATTTTTGCGCCCTTACTGCCCCATCATTTGATTTTCTAATCTGCCTTATATAATAGATCAACAAGGCCGTTAATATGATAAGAGGAATAGCAAAAATCTGGCCTCTACTGAGCAATTGGTTAGCTTTAGAAAATGAGAGGCTCGTAGCTTTTTGTATCAGATTAGACCGCTTAACAATTTGCTCTCGTAAAGCCTCCAATGCCTTAAGAGCTTGTTTATCATCAACTTTTACCGTGTCATCTATATCTGCCAGGAGCTCTTCAGTTTGATACATCGAAAAGGCAACTTCGAGTTGCTCCTCATAATCATCGACAGTTAGTTTTATGGCTTTTAGTAGTCCTAGACTATCTAGATTCTTTACTTCTTGGCTAGAAGCACCTAACAATTCCAACGTTTTAATATTGAGGTGTATATGAGAGACATCGTGTTTAAAAAGCTCTAGGTATTTTGAGTCACCACGAATTACATAATTCTTAAAGTTATGGATCATCCCCCCATACCCAAGGTGTGCATTAAGCGCTAGTAGCGTTTCGGTTACTTTGGTTTCATGCTCAATATATAGATTCCAGCTATTATTAACTTGAGAATACACCTTCCCCGTTGACTGAATAAACCATAGCCAACCTGATGTTAGAAATAAAATAGCAACTAATATTACAATTTGGATCAGTTTGAGTTTTTTCATTGCAATAACAACTTATGTTTTGAGTCATTGATCAGGTGCACAAACATCCATTTAAGCTACAGTTACATTAAATGATAGTCGAAAAAATTAGGTTGTGTGTCTGTAGCGGGTTTTATCGTAACTAGTTGCCAACTCCAAACTGGGTCAACAAATATACATCGGAAGGTATGCTATAAAGCATCAAAAGATGCACGGCGGAGCAAGGCAAGGCCACGATAACCTTTATTCATAAGGGCGTTGGTGGAGAGAGGGGCTTCCTTATATTTACACCTATACAAATCAATAACTTATGCGGCATTTTTCGCCAAACCCCACACTTTCAAACCACGCTGTTTTACTGGTTATTTCTGTATTTATTTACAAAAAACACTTTTCAGAACCGACTACTGTTGATCATTGGGTCACCGGCTTGAAAACAAGTAACCTTGATAATTAGAACAGCCATATTCCAATAGCATCTCTTGCTGCTGCGTGGTTTCCACGCCTTCGGCTATAACATTTAGACCTAACCCACGCCCCATCGCGATAGTGGTTTTTACAATAGACCTGTCTTGTTTGTCATGCTCTAAATCACGCACAAATGATTGGTCTACTTTCAACTGATCTAACGGCAAATGTCGAATTATGTTGTTTGCAGCAACATCTACGGTGTTAGCAATAGCTTACAGTGTTTCGGTGTTCGTCATCGTAGTTGAAGATGTATAGATTACTTTGTAGTGGCTTAAAATCTACAGCTGTTTTCATGATTAGCGACCTAACGCCTCTTTTTACAGTCAACTGGATTGGACTGTTAGAATGTGTTTTACAGTGCAGAAGCAATTTTTTCTGCCTCAAATCTTTTACCTATCTGGTGTAAAGACAAAACATCCTTCTTAATTTTAGTCGATGAGTTTCTTGGATTATATTGAACTTGAACAACCTTTTTACCTTGAGATTTTAGAAAGTCTTCAACATCTTGATTATGAGGCTTTCTTCCCCAGTCTTCGCCAATAACAAAAATATCGGCCTTAACTTCCTTACAAACCGCAATATAATCCAACTCGTGATATGGTAATACAATATCTACACAGCGTAGTGCCTGAAGCATTTCTATACGTTGTTCAAGTGGAATGACGGGGATATTAGGCTTATACAATTTCACTACTTCATCAGAAGCAACACCAACAGCGACAGTATCACCTAATGTGGCGCAATATTCCAATAATGCAAGATGTCCAACATGTAATAAATCAAAGGTGCCTACCGTATATACAACCATTATGTTACCTAATTCCTAGATTAAAGTGATTTTCGTTATTTGTTATAACAGTTTTCCACCATAGATGGCTGTTATTCCAAGCGTGTAAATAGCAAGAATATAAACATTGACTGAGTTACCAGAAAGTTTTGGTGTTTTAATTTGCGACACATTCAAAGCAGCGAGCCCTAAGCCACTAAAATAAAGAACGACCGAAAAGCTTCCCTCGTTAAACATACCTTCGAATAAAAATATGAAAACGAGTATTAGGCTGTTGTTATCAAGCGCTAACCCAGTGTATTTCGAGCCACCAGCAAGACCGTATACACTAAAATAACTCAGCCTTATTGCACTAGCAGCGAGCATTAAAAAAGCACCGACTAAAAATATAGGCTCAAATTTCCCATAGCTCATTAAAAGAATGGCAGGAGCGACACCATAGCTCACGATGTCGATTAAGACATCAAGTTGCCCGCCAAATGCTCTGTCGTTACCTGTTCGCCCTTTTAATCTTCGCGCAATGAGGCCATCCGCCCAATCAAATGCAACAGCCCAGACCATGCCGATCATTGCGGCAGCGTAAATACCTAAAATGCTGAAGTAAATGGCTAATATTGTGCAAGCTAATCCTGCAAGTGAACACAGGTTAGGAATATCTTTCACATAGGAAAGAATAGTAGGTTGTAACTCTTGAGCTTCTGAATTGTCTGTAATCATTTACGACCCTAACTAAATCGGAGGATTATAGCCTAAAGTTGGGAATAGGTTCTGGATACCTTTCTTTCCGACATTATATACAAACATAAGGCTTTTTAGCTGAGCTGTAAAATGCGGTTTGGCTTGCCTCGTTTTATGCCCATTACCTAAACCTTATTCACTGCATGAGAGCCATTTTAATGAGTAGTGGATTTCACACCGATTAGTAGGCGCACTTAGCCACTAATAACCACCGCGTTTTTCACTGCTAGATATGCTCATTATAGTGCGTACTAATTGAGTCTTTTTCATGAGATGAGCGAAAGGCACATTCATGCTAAATATTTTTTATCGATTACTGGTGATCCATATATCTTCGAGGATATGCTCGATATGTGCAGGCTCTATGCTATCAACTGGCAATTTTCCTGTCGTTGGAAAGGCGTACGTTTTAAGGCTGCTGATCCATTGATTACAATGTCTGACGTTCTTAAACTCGTGCTTTTTGATGTTATGGACTTTGACAGCCATATCAGCAAAGCTGGTTTGCTGTAATTGCGCTTTAATCAACGCTTGCTCATTGAGTCTTTTTTTTGCAGGATCGGGGCTTTGCCGTCTTTAATGGTTTGTTTGGTGGCACGGGCTTTTTCTCGCGCTTGAGCAAGTAAAACTTCGGGGAAGCCGCCTAAACCTATATCTTTGCGCTGACCACCAACGGTGACACGTTGCAACCAACACTTCGCCCCTGTTTTTGGAGACTTGCAACATTAAACCGGGCGCCCCACCTACGGTGTAGCGTTATTTTGCGTTCTGAAATATAGCGTAAATGGTGGAGAGAGAGGGATTCGAACCCTCGGTACCTTTCGGTACACACGCTTTCCAAGCGTGCTCATTCGGCCGCTCTGACATCTCTCCGGCATCGTTCTTTTAAAACGCTATCATCGCGTTTTGAGGCTATGAATTATATCAGCATTTTTTAATTCTATAGGCTTATTCTGCCATCGACTCAAGCTCATCCCACCGTTGGTATGCGGCTTGTAGCTTTTTATCTATGGCAGCTAATTCATCCATCTTATTTTGTATCTCGTCGCGATCACCCGAGTGAAAATCTGCTGAACAAGTAAGCTCTTGTAATTTAGCTAAGTTATTTTCTAAATCTTCGATTGTTTTTGGCAGCTCATCCAGCTCTTTTTTAATCTTGAAGCTCAGCTTTGGCTTTTTCTTTGGGCTTACTACTGCCTTTTCTACTTTTTGTTTTACCGCTCCACCTTGGCTATTACCTTTGATAATTTTTGCCCAATCAGGTATTTCACCCACGTAATCTACAATTTCACCATCACCTTCAAACAGCCAAAAGTTTGTAACAACATTTTCTAAGAATTTACGATCATGGCTTACAAGGATCAACGTGCCATCATAATCTACCAATAATTCTTCTAACAATTCTAGTGTTTCAACATCCAAGTCATTTGTTGGCTCATCCATCACAATGAAATTGGCTGGCTGACTGAACAACTTAGCTAACAATATGCGGTTGCGCTCTCCGCCTGATAACACTTTGGCCGGTGATCGTGCGCGTTCTGGTGCAAATAAGAAATCACCCAGATAGCTGATGATATGACGGTCCCGCCCATTAATGGTGATGCTATCTCTGCCGCCGGACACTAGATCAATCACTGTTTTCTCAAGATCTAATGAATCTCTGTGCTGATCAAAATACGCTACTTTTAGCTTGGTACCGTGCTTTACATTGCCTGAGTCTACCTCTATATTTTGCAACAGGGCTTTTATCAACGTGCTTTTACCCACGCCGTTAGGGCCTACTAAACCTATACGATCACCTCGCATTAATCGGCATGAAAAATCATGCACCATGCGTTTTCCATCGTAAGCTACCGCAATATCTTCGGCCTCTAGAACCAACTTACCGGACTTCTCGCCTGTTTCTACTTCTAATTTTGCGGGGCCGGCTAAACTCCTGCGTTCTGCTCGGTCGCGTCTTAATTGCTGTAAGGCCCTTACACGCCCTTCATTCCTAGTACGTCTGGCTTTTATTCCTTGCCTTATCCAAACTTCTTCACGCGCGAGTTTTTTATCAAATTCTGCGTTGGTTTTAGCTTCAGATTCCAAGGCTGCGGCTTTGCGCTCAAGGTATTGTTCGTATGTGCACGACCAACTGGTTAATTGGCCACGGTCTATTTCTATAATGCGTTTGGCTATATTTTGTAAGAAGACACGATCATGCGTAATGCAGACAACAGCCCCTCTAAATGTTTCTAGCTGTTTTTCTAACCAAACGATAGTTTCCATATCGAGGTGATTCGTTGGCTCATCCAACAGCAATACATCGGGTTCTACTACTAAAGCACGGGCTAAGCCTACACGGCGTTTCCAGCCGCCGGACATTTCACTTATCTTTTTATCTGCCGGTAAACTCAACCGACTTAAAACAGAATCGACTCGCTGTTGTATTGTCCAACCATCCAATGCCTCAAATTGATGCTGTAACTTTCCTAGCGCATCTAAATCTACGTTGGGGTCGAGTAACATATCGTGATACTGCGCGATTAGGTGGCCTACTTCGCCCAAGCTATCTGCAACAGCTTCGTACACGGTGGATTCTTCTGGTAAAACGGGAGACTGCTCAAGTGTCGCAACAATAACGCCAGCTTGGCGCCAAACTTGACCTGAGTCGGGTAAGACCTCTTTGGCCAACAGTTTTAGTAGTGTGGACTTCCCTTCGCCGTTTCGGCCAATGAGTCCCACACGTTCTTGTTCATCTATTTGCAGGTTAGCTTTGTCCAGCACGGGTTTTAAGCCAAAAGCGATACTGGCATTATCAAGTTTTATTAAAGGCATAATTAGCTGTTTAAAAGGTATTTTCGTAATAAATTAAGGGCGGCGGCAGAAGCAATCGTACGCTTTCGCTCGATACGGCCCTGTATTGTTTTTGATGCGGATAACGTTCGTTTACCATCTACAACTACTATAAAAATTTGCGTTTCGTTGCTAGCTGTTTCTTCGTATAACTGCACAAGCGTTAGTGTTGCCGCCGTGCTTGCATGTTCTTGTTTAGCTATTTTAATAGCTAGACTTTCATCAATGCTTACGCCCAACAATGCGAACGACGACATTATGCCAGACACCTGCGGAAAAACGGTCGATTTAATCAGGTATTTACTATCGCATTGTTGTGCAATATCACCTTGCGATAACGTTTCTAGCACATTGAGCGTATATCCTTTATTTTGCATTAACTGGCTGACATAGGCCGGCAAGCTTTTAATCGATTGCCCTAGGCCATCAACTGCAAAGACGCTATCACTCAACACCTCTTTTACACGGTTAACTGTTGCGTGCATCTCACCTTCATTAGCCCCATGGGGAAAAACAAGCTTTAGCTCATTTTCTGGCAACCCTGCTCTAAAGCTAATACGCACATCATCGGCAAGGGCTAACTTATCTATTTCTTGCTGCATCGCTGATTCGCCCATGCCCATTGTTCGTAGTGTAACTAGCGTTGTTTTTTCTACCGTAAAGCGCGTACGTAAATCATCTAATACAACAGTCTCCAGCATGTTTTTCATTTCATACGGCACCCCGGGCATGCAATAAAAAAGACAGTTTTTACCGCTAGCGACAAACCCCGGGGCTGTACCCCAATGGTTATCAATACGTGTTGAATCTGCTGGCAAATAAGCCTGTTTGCGGTTAAGCGCTGGCATATCAACGTGTAGCTTGGCGAAATAGTCTTTCATCATAACGAGAGCCGTTTCGTCAAATATTAGCTCTGTTTTAAATGCCTTAGCAAACGCTTCAGTTGTTAGATCGTCTTGTGTTGGGCCCAGTCCGCCTGTGCAAAGGCAGATATCAGCCTGCTCATCAATATCCTGCAGTACTTGCACCAAGTCATCCAGCTCATCGGCCACGGTGATATGACGAATAATATCAAACCCTAACGCGCTACAGTGGTCGGCAAGGTAAGCAGCATTTGTGTCCACTGTTGCGCCGGTGATTACTTCATCACCTTGAGAAAAGATTACCACTTTGGGCCTGTTTGTTTTAGGCATCAAACCGTAAGTTGTAGCTGGTGAATTTGCGGATATTCAATACACCGCTATCTAAAATCAAATACTGACCTTTTATACCCAATAACACCCCTTCAATTTCGGGTGTTTTATCAAAATTAAAGGATTTAATCTTTTCTGGATACTCCAATACAGGAAAGTTAATATCCACCTGTTTTGCATTCGTTAGCAATTCAATATCGCCCACTTTATTTTTTGCTTGAATAGCATTTAACTCGGATTCTGCCTCCGCCAACAAACGATCTCTTTCTTGTAATAAGTCTTTCGCTTCTGCCTGTCCTTTTAGCATTTTTCGCCAATCCGTTTTATCCCCTACATATTGCTTTAACGCCATTTCAACTTGACCTGACTGCAACCGCGTTTTAACTTTAAAAATAGGCAATGCCTGTGTTGCGCCTTGATCGATCCACCGCGTAGGTATTTGTGTATGACGAGTTATGCCGACTTTTAAACCGGATGAATTCGCTAAATAGACGATATGGTCTTGAAAACAAAAGTCTTCGCCCCACTTTGGGTCTCGGCATGTGCCTAAATGATAGTGGCAGGTTTCGGGTTTCATAATACATAAATCACACTGCGGTAATTTCATCATGCAGGGGTAACAAAAACCTTGGCTGTAACTTTTTTTGGTTTTTTTACCGCAATTTGAACAATGAATGTCGCCCAAGTGCGTGAGTTTAATAGGCTTTCCTAAATACGGGTTAAGCGGCACAAGCTCATCGCCAATCGGTAAACTATACTCAACGGATTCGCCTAATATGGCTTGCATTTTTTTTATGTGACCTTCAGCCATTGTTATGTCCTTTGTAAAAATTCAAATGTTGTGTCTAAGTATTGCTCGTAGTCTGAAAAACCATGGTCGCCTCCCTCTATAACGACTTGCTCACAGCCTTGGTAGTAATTTACACCTTGTTTGTAGTCCAGCACTTCATCACCTGTTTGCGTTAGTAACAAGATGTTTTCTAGTCGCTTAATAGTTGGCACATGCATAGCCTCTAACTGATCTAAATGCTGTTGCGTGAAGTTGAAAACTTCGTCGCTGTGGTAGTTTTTATTCTCGCCTAACAGTTTCGACAATAACTCGTATGCAAACACCGCTGGATTAATGAGCACGCTCTTCTTACTGTATTTTTCACCCAAGTGCGTTGCATAAAAACCACCAAGGGAACTGCCAATTAAACCCCAGTCTTTATCACTCAGTGTCGCTATATGCGCCTCAACAGTCTCCATTGCATCCGCTGGACAATACGACAGGTCTATAAGAAAAAGCGTATGCTTTCCGTCACGCTCAACATACTGTTTAACCAACTGCGCTTTAAACGATGCGGTCGAACTACAAAATCCGTGTAAATAAATGGTGTGCACTAAAAAGCCAGACTTTCAAGAAAACGCTAGAATAACCGACCCATTGCAGGCCTACCATCATTACATTCCGTTTATATTAAGAATCGGCGTTAATGCAAGTGCTTTTCATCATCAGAAGGCAGCATATATTCAGTTACAAAAGCTTCTTCAGATAGCGGTTTATTAATAAAGTAACCTTGGATAAGGTCACACTTGTGATCTGTAAGGAAATCATACTGCTCCTGAGACTCGACACCTTCTGCGACTACTTTCATACCGAGGTTATGCGCTAGTACAATCATACCGTCGACTACCGCCTTGTCCGCTTCATTTTCGGGGATATCTTTAATAAACTCCATATCCAGCTTTAAGGTGCTCGCAGGCAGTTTTTTAATGTAACTAAATGACGAATATCCTGTACCGAAATCATCAATGGAGATACTGACACCCATATCTTTAATTTGATTTAATTTCTCAAGCATTGAATCAATATTTTCTAAAACCATCGTTTCAGTTACTTCTAACTCGAGATACTTCGGGTCTAACTCGTATTTATCCAAGCAGGTTGCAACGAGAGAAACAAAATTCTCTTCTGCCATTTGTACTGCAGAAACATTAACCGCTACCGAGCCATAATAACCGTGCTCATCCTGCCACTTTTTAGTCGTTGCACAGGCAGTATCCAACACCCATAAACCAATTTCTTTTATCAGACCCATTTCTTCTGCCACCGGTATAAACTCAGCTGGCGATACCATCCCTCTCAAATGATGATGCCAACGAACCAGTGCTTCCGAACCGATAATTTTGTGGGTCGTCGTATCTTGCTTCGGTTGAAAATATAGCGATAGTTCATTATCACAAAGAACCTTTCTAAGTTCTGACTCAATGCGCATCCGCTGCTCCAAAACTTCGCTCATTTCTTGTGTATACATACGGTAGGTATTTCGACCGGCCGACTTGGCTCGATACATCGCTGTATCAGCATTCTTCAATAAAGTATCTTTTGATAAACCGTCATTCGGATAAATAGCGATACCAATACTAACACCCGCAAACACTTCATTGCCCACCAAGTTAAATGGGTCTTTCAATGCAGTAAGCATCGATCTAGCAACCAGATCTGGCGTCGATATATCCGTCATATTACTGAGTACGACAACAAACTCATCTCCACCGATTCGTGCCAGCATATCGCCCGAACGAATACAGTTTGCTAACCGCCCAGACAAGGCTTTTAAAAGAACATCACCCGCTTCGTGGCCTAGGCTGTCGTTAATATTTTTAAACCGATCAAGGTCAATAAAAAATATAGCTGTTTTAGTGTTATTTCTTTTAGCGTGCTCTAACTCTTGCTGGAATTGTTCAACAAAGGCCGCACGATTCGGCAGCCCCGTTAAGCTATCTTTATACGCTAATTTTTGCACATGTTTATCAGCCGATTGTTTTGCTAACAAACGTTTAACGCGCTGCCTAAGAACTGATAAATTAATAGGCTTAGGAACAAAATCAGCAGCACCACTTTCAAACGCTAAGTCCACCGCCTTTTCACTTTCTAATGCCGTGGTTATTAAAATAGGCACACTCTCACCCCCAGGCATCGCTTTAATTTCTCGACACGCTTCGAAACCATCTTTTATAGGCATCATCGCATCCATAATTACCACGTTAGGCCTTAGGATTTCAAACAACCTAACCGCATCTCGGCCATTCGCACCTAACTCAACTTGGTAGCCTTCTCGCTCTAAGACATTAGCCACTGTCATACGAGTGCTTTGGTCATCATCCACAATCAATACAACTTCTTTATTGCGTTTCGCTTGGCCTTGTATGGACATCTCTAATGTTGCCAGCCTTGCATTCAATGCCGCTTCTACAAGTGAGAACTCAGATTCCAAGCGCTCGTTTAAAGTGGTAATTTGGCTATCACCCATCAGTTTTTGTGCCCAAGTCTCTTCAACTTCAATACAAACTGAAACAAGGTCTTCTGCGCCTAAATTACGTGAACTACCTTTGATTTTATGCGCCAAATCTAAGCATTTTGTTGTGTCGCCGGCTTCCATTGCCGCCGTTAACGTCACGATATAAATGGGCATATCCAATAAATAAGAGTGAACAATTTGTTGAATGCCGCTACCTGTATTAACAACCAGTGCTTTAAATACTGAGTCTACTATTATCGACCCGTCAACTGATTCCAATTCAATATCGGACAAACCATCTTCGCTTAGCGGGTAACCAAACTCTTTTTCGAGCACCGCTAATAATTCAGATAATTGGAATGGCTTCGACAAACAGTCATTCATACCACTCTTAATGCATGCGTCCAATTCAAGCTTTTGCTCTTTCGCAGTTAAGGCAACAATAACCGGCTGCTTTACTGCGCTATCTAGACCCCTTATAGCTTTAGTTGCTTCATGACCGTCCATTACTGGCATATTGCAATCCATTAAAATAAGGTCGTAGCCTTTTTCTTTAAACATTCTCAATGCTTCTTTCCCGTTATCGGCTACTTCGTTAAGCATTGCTGTTGCTACCAGTTGATTCGTCGCGTTGTCATCCACAACTAATACATTCAAGCTTTGCAACATAATATTTGCATTCGTTTTCGTTTTAACCTCAGCTTTCGCTCGATCTTCATTACCTGCAAACACATCAAGCAAAGTCATTCTTAATTTGTCATAACGAACAGGTCGGTCAATTGAACCAGTAAAAGGAACCTCTTCACCATCAACCGAACTAATTTTGCTTCCAAATCTGATCATTGGAATTAGTTGCGTCTCTGAGAAACGCTCTCCATTTTTGAAGTTTTCCAAAAACGAACTCATATTACCTGCGCTGTAATCAACATTGAATAAACAAATATTCGGCATTTGCCCAGATTCTAATTCAAGATTCATCGTCACCGTTGCCTCGTCTAGGCTCTCAACTACTTGATACGATATATCCCATCTCTTAAACATGCCCTCTATATATATTCTTGTTTCTTTGAACGGCTCAATTAATAAAACACTTTTACCCGCCAACAGCTTAACTTCACTTACTGACTCTTCAAGCGCGATACTGTGCGCTTGCATTGGTATTAATAATTGGAAACGAGAGCCCACACCTAGTTCACTCGTCACCGAAACTGACCCACCCATTAACTCTGTCATCTCGCTAACAATCGTCAACCCTAACCCTGTACCGCCATACTCATTAGTTGTCTCAGCGCTCACTTGACCAAATGGCCTGAATATTTCCTCCAAGGATTCATCGGGAATGCCTGTACCGGTATCGGTCACACTTATATTTATCAATGCAGTGCCCTTAGCTTGCGATACAACATGCGCAGACAACGTAATATGCCCATCAGATGTGAACTTGATGGCGTTGTTTAATAGGTTACTAACAACTTGACGAATGCGTGTCGAATCTCCGCGCACAAACAAGACCTCGTCTGTTGGCAAATCCAAGCATAATTCCAAATCCTTCACCTGAATTTTCTCTGCATACAACAAAGCAAGCTGTTCCAGTAACAACCTCAAGTCTAAATCTTTCAATTCCAGCTCAAAGTGTCCAGCTTCTATTTTGCTAAAATCCAATACATCATTGATCATTTGCAATAATGAATCGCCTGACTTACTCGCGACCTCAAGATATTCATGCTGGTGCTGTGGCAAACCCATTTCTTTCAATAAATTAACCATGCCTAAAATACCGTTTAACGGCGTTCTAATTTCATGGCTGACATTGGCTGCAAAGTCTGATTTCACCTTTGCTATTTGAACGGCTTGATCCCTTGATGTTTCTAATTCTAGGTGCTTCTTTTCAATCATATCCATCATTTGATTAAATGATTCAGACATGTAATTCAATTCTGCCGAAGCATCATGGTATGTTCGCAACCCCGTTTCACCCGATGCGGCTTGAATCATCATTGATGAAAATGCTTCTAGCGGCTTGGTTAAACGTCTAATAACCAAATTGAGTGCCCCCAATAACAACAACGCTAGTAATAGAATAATGCCTGCATTAGTGAAGAAAATAGTTTTAGCATAGCTTGCAACAGATCGCTTATCTAAAATCAGCATCACGTAAGCTGCAGAGCCATGAGTAACACTTGCTGTAAAATAAAACCCGTGTTCAGTTTCACGCTCGAAGTGAGCGGCTCTGGTTTTAACATCCTGCCAGCCACTAATCAGCTCATAATCCTTATCTCTTTTTAGGGCAAATGTTTTTTTGAAATCTTCGTCAAAAATAACTAACTTTTGCACACCTGTGAATTCTAGAGACGATTTAAAAGAATAACTCAATAGTTCTTCTAAACTACCTGAGAAAGGAACCGACAATTGATTATTTAACGCATTTAAAACAGCCTTACCATGATCAATGTAGGCCGCTCTTTCTCGCTCATAAGTAACATAGGAAATAAATGCAGCCGAAGCCAACGACATAAAAATAACGCCAATCAAAAACGCCATATTTAACTGCTGACTAAATCCTTTTTTTTCTTGTTTAGTGTTCATCCGATTTTTTAAACCATATTCCCTTTATTGAGAGGCACTCATTACAAAGCCGAGCATCCACTCAATCAACCTCCGCGCCAATAACTTCCTTAAGCATAGTCGATTTTTAAAATATTCCCATTATCTATAGGCTCTCTTTAAAATATAACTGACCAAACTTGCTTAAAATTTCCTTCAGCATGAACTTTTTACACCGCTATAATACAATCCTAATTTATTATTTTGGAGTGACGCGAGATGTCATGGATTTCAAACAAGCCCATCCCTGTTAACGAGCGCCTCATCGTTGCCTTAGACGTTCCTAATATTGCTAGCGCAAAAGCACTAGTTACAACATTAGGAGATAGCGTTGTTTTCTATAAAATTGGTTTAGAACTGTTTATGTCAGGCAATTACTTTGAATTGATTGACTGGCTTAACGAACAAAACAAACGCATTTTTATTGACCTTAAATTCTTTGATGTCCCCGCCACCGTTGGCCGCGCTGTAAAGCAGTTAAGCGATAAGAAGGTCGATTTCGTCACCATTCATGGTAATAACGCCATTATGCAAGCCGCGGCTCAGCAGAAAGGCAACTTAAAAGTACTTGCTGTAACTGTGTTAACAAGCTTAGACCGTGGCGATTTGGATGACCTGGGTTTCCAATGTGACGTTGAAAAGCTCGTCACATCACGCGCAAAACGTGCCATTGAATTAGGCTGCGACGGTGTTATTTCATCTGGCTTGGAAGCGCCTGGACTTCGTGAATCGTTAGGTACAAACTTTTTAGTCGTTTCGCCAGGCATTCGCCCTGTCGATAATCGCCCAGAAGATGATCAAAAACGAGTAGTCAGCGTTGAACAAGCGTTCTACAATGGAGCTGACCATATTGTTGTAGGTCGTCCTATTCGTGATGCTAAAGACCCTCGACAAGCGGCCTTGGATATACAACAAAGTATTAAGACAGTATTTAGTAGTTAAACAACAAGGAGATACTCATGGTAAAGAACTTTGATGGATTCACTCAACCAGTTTCAAAACTAGTAGAGCTTAACACTCAACATTTTGATACGTTGATGGAAGCTCAAAAGAAAGCAGCTGATGATTACCGCGCTCTGGTTCAACAACGTATGCAAACAGCATCAGAAATTAAAGACCCTGTTGCTCTCGCTAGCTTCGTCACTGATCAAATGGCATTGGCCCAAAGCAGCTATGAAAAAATGGTTACGAATAGCCGTTCAATGTTTGAAAGCATGACCGGCTATAACGCAGAAGTTATTCAACTATTTCAAGAAAGCACGGTGCAACTTAAAAAAGAGATTGAGAAAGAAGCTTTACCAGAAAAAGAGAAATAACTCTTTCTCTATACTCTCTCTTTCATCTTATGTTGCGTCGCAATAATTTATTGTGTATACTAACCGTAACTTAAATAAATCCTATTGGAGATATCACATGAATGACTTTAGCGCATTTTCTGCACCGATCACTAAACTTATCGAATTAAACAAAGCTCAGTTTGAAAAAATGGCTGCTGCACAACAAGAAGCGGCTAAAAATTACGCTCAACTAACTGAAGAACGCATTAAAGCTGTTTCAGGCATTAAAGACCCTGAAGCTCTTAACGCTTTCGCTAAAGAGCAAGTAGAACTAGCTCAAACTGGTCTAGAAAAAGTTGTTGCTGACAGCAAATCTTTATTTGAAGACGCTAAAGCTTACAACGAACAAGTATTAGAACTTGTTAAAGAAAGCGCTTCTTCTTTCACACCAAAAAGCTAAGCGACTTTTTAGCTAAGCAGTATTTTAAAAGGCCTCTACTTCGGTAGAGGCCTTTTTTATTACCCATCATTTCACTAGCCTAAAAAAATCATTCCATAAGCGAATTACAATAGTAACCTCCCGCCATAAAAGTTAAACTAACTCGATAGCTGACAGTATCTCAGCAACAATCAACATACATATTACAAAGGGGTTTCAAATGGCTTTAATTTCTCTACGCCAACTACTCGATCACGCTGCAGAAAATAATTATGGCGTACCTGCTTTTAACGCAAACAACATGGAGCAAGTTCATGCTGTTATGCAAGCTGCTGACGTCACCAACAGCCCAGTTATTATTCAAGGTTCAGCAGGCGCAAGAAAATACGCTGGTTCTTCATTTTTAAGACATTTAATTCTTGCTGCTGTTGAGCAATATCCACATATCCCTGTTGTTTTTCATCAAGATCACGGTACTAGCCCCGCAATTTGCCAGCGCTCTATTCAGTTAGGCTTTACATCTGTAATGATGGATGGCTCATTAGAAGCGGACGGTAAAACACCTAGCAGCTACGAATACAATGTGGAGGTAACCCAAAAAACCGTTGAAATGTCCCATGCTTGTGGTGTTTCTGTTGAAGGTGAATTAGGCTGCTTAGGGTCTCTTGAAACAGGTGAGGCAGGCGAAGAAGATGGCGTAGGCGCCGTTGGCATTCTCACACACGAGCAAATGCTAACAGACCCAGAAGAAGCCGCTGACTTTGTCAAAAAGACTGGCGTTGATGCGCTGGCCATTGCCATTGGTACAAGCCATGGTGCTTACAAATTCACCAAGCCACCAACAGGTGACACATTAGCCATTCAACGCATCAAGGAAATTCATACGCGAATCCCTAATACACACCTCGTTATGCACGGTTCATCATCTGTACCTCAAGATTGGTTAAAAATCATAAATGAACACGGTGGTGATTTAGGAGAAACTTACGGCGTTCCCGTTGAAGAAATTCAACAAGGTATTAAATACGGTGTTCGTAAAGTCAATATCGATACCGATTTACGTTTAGCCAGCACTGGTTCTATACGTAGACACCTCATCGAAAACCCTAAAAATTTCGACCCAAGAAAATTCTTAAAAGTATCCACGGATGCCATGCAAAGCATTTGCGAAGCGCGTATGAATTCATTTGGAACATCGGGCCAAGCCAGTAAAATTAAAGCTGTAAATTTAGAAGATATGGTTCTTCGCTATGATTCTGGTGAACTTGATCAAGTTATTAACTAAAACTAAATAAAGCCAAAACTAGCGTGCAACTTTTTAAGTTGTTTGCACTCCAATGTAAGTATTTAAAAGGAGGCTCAATGCGTTCACTTATAACGTTCACGTTAGTTGTTTTTTTATCGGCATGCTCACAGCCTGTTGATAAAAGTCTATTACAAGCAAGTAGCTTTAATTACCCAAAAGCAACTAAAACTACTTGCCCATCTGATAAAACAGGAATATCAGGCAACTCTGAGGATAACAAAACAAGCGCTGGCGCCACATATAATTTACGCACACCGTCTAACTATGACCCTTCCGTTGCTCACCCTTTAATAGTTGTTTTCGCTCCTGCTGGAACTAGCGCACGAAAATCAGAACGTCATGTCCACCTCACTAAAGAGGCGACGGAAGCCGGTTTCATAATCGCCTTTGCAAAAAACAAACGCTTATCCTTAAGAGCGCTTAAACAACTATCATCCATACCAAACGATATTAAAAACAAGTGGTGTATAAACCCCGAACGCATTTATTACACAGGCCATTCTGATGGTGGAACCATCACCAATGCACTCACCTTCTTACCTTCTTCAGAAGCAAAGCCAACGGCCATTGCTCCAAGTGCAGCAGGTATGGACAGTAACAGCCTAAAGCAATACAGTTGTCCAAAGCCCCTACCTGTTATGGTGTTTCATAATAAAGATGACTCTCATTTCGAGGGTTTTGGAAAACAGGCCGCCGATTGGTGGGCGCAATGTAACCAATGCAGTGATGAGTTAAGCCCCCCTGATAGTAACGGCTGCCGCTCTTACAATAACTGTTCGGCTAATGCACAAACTTATTATTGCGAGTCACCCGGATCCCATTCTGATTGGCCAAACAAAAATAATCGGCTCATCACGTTTTTTAATGCCACTCTCTAATTCTTCCTCATGAAGGCACATCTTAAAAGTATTTTGTATATGGCCATTTCCGGCGCACTTATTTGGTTATTCCTACCCGAGAAGTACGCCGTTAATATGCCAATTACGTTGGCCCATTCATTAAGTGAGCAAGAGACTATAGATCGTTTACAAGTACCCGACGGGTTCTCAATAACGTTGTATTCCGATAATCTATCAGATGCTAGAGCGTTAGCAATAACAGAAACTGGCGACATTATTGTCTCTAGGCCGAACATCGGTCAGTTAACACTCATTTATAAAGATAATGATAATGACGGAAAGTCCGACGGTGAAAAACTGTTAGTAGGTAATCTCAACAAACCCCACGGTATCACCCTGCATAACGGTTGGCTTTATATTGCAGAAACAAATGCTGTTTTACGCATTAAGTACAACGCTGCTGAACGTAAGTTTATAGGCATACCGCATTACATAATCAGAAACAGCTTCCCTGGCGGTGGCAATCATTGGGTTAGAGGCTTAAAAATAGGGCCTGATGAAAAACTTTATGTCAGCGTAGGGTCCAGTTGCAATGCATGTATCGAAGATACACAAAAAAGAGGCAGTATTTTACGATACGACCTCGACGGTAAAAATGAAGTTTTATTTGCTCGCGGGTTAAGAAACACAACAGGGTTCGATTGGCAAAAAACAACTCAACTTATGTTCGGTGTTGATAATGGACGCGATTTTTTAGGCGACAACCAACCACCTGAAGAACTTAATCAAATAAACCTCGGCCATCACTACGGCTGGCCTTATAAGTACGGCAACAATATCAACGATTCAGAGTTTTCTAAGGTATCCCCTAGCGGTTTAACCATGACAAAACCTCACCACCAAATAACAGCCCATAGCGCCCCGCTAAGCATCTTGTTTACACAATATAATATAAACCTCCGTAATTCCGCCTTAGTCAGCTTGCACGGTTCATGGAATAGGTCAGAAAAATCAGGGTATAAAGTCATCAAACTTAATTTTTCAGCAGACAATAATATTAGTCAACAGGATTTCTTAACTGGTTTTGAACACAATGGAGTCGTCATCGGCCGCCCAGTTGATCTGGCTGAAGATAAGCACGGAAATATCTATCTAAGCGATGACTATATCGGTAGAATTTACAAGATTAGCCCAATAAAAAAACACTAACCAGAGTCCTCAACTATGAATCTTTTTAAAAGCTTATTACTCACTGCATTTTTAATCCTAGCCTTATCTGGTTGTTCCGATGAATCATCCACATCAAACCCTAATAAAGTGTACAAAATAAGCAGTATTTTTGGTTTGAAAATAGGTGACAAGGGGCCAGGCTTACCCACTGGCTACCTCGAAGACAACAAAGCATTCGACTTCACACCCGACTCAATTCACAAATACTTCGTGTCATATACCTTTTCCGTAACGCCTAATACGCAGCGTATTTACGGCATTAAAATGAAAAGCGATAAAGAGCTCCTAACAGCCAGCTGTAAAGAGCAACGTATTGAAGTAATTAATGAAACCTTAGCAGCTCTTGGTGACACTTCAATGCTTAAGATTAATGAGGAAGGCAACCAATGGAAAATTCGTGAAGACAACCAACGCTCTATTACCATAAATTGCGAACAAACATTAAAGGCTACGACTCGCCAACTCGTCATGACATACACTGACACTCCTTTAAGCAAAGTAAGCTACGTTGAATGGTCTAAGCATCAAGATGATATTACTAAGCCCCAATAAAGGCTTAGACATACTTAACCTTAAAATAAATAACGCCTTATGAATATTCTCCGAATTCTACTCGTTACCTCCATATTCACGCTTCTACTAGGTTGCGCGGGAGATGAAGACGCACTAAGCAAGATCAAAAAAGACTTTACCATTAACGGTATTTTTGGCATAAAGCTCGGTGTTATTAATAAAGAGTTACCTGAAGGCTATATCATTGAAAACAAAGAAATTTCCTTCACTCCTGATAAAGCAGATGATCGTTTTGTTCAATACCAATATTCTACAACCCCTAAGTCTCACGTTATTTATGGTATTAAGGTTAAAAGCCACAGAGAACTCTCTAAGGAGAACTGTTTGTCTCAACGTGATGCCTTAATAAAATCAACACTTGAGACCTTAGGTGACACACCTTCAATCAGAATATTCGAAGAAAAGAACAAGTGGAAAATTCGTGAAGGTAACCAACGAGAAATAACCATTGATTGTGAGCCCGCCGTTTCATCTAACACTTTACAACTTGTAATGATTTGTCAGGATACCGCGTTAAGCTTATTGGCTTTTAAAGAGTGGAAAAAGCGTCAAACAGAAATAACCTTAATCCGCTTCTAGAGCATAAAAAAACCTATAAAAATAAGCCTGTCTATAGCTTATATAGGTAAGCTTATTTTTTCCTAGCAGAAAATAAGCCATAGCAACCAATACCATCGTGCAACACATGGTATTGCCCAAAGCAAGCATCAAAGTTCCCGCTTTGAACAGAGCTTCTTAACCGCACAAAGCTCATTATTTTTTCCATTGGATACGTTAGCAAAGCTGTATAATAAAGGCGCTTTGAAGACGGCAATGTGTTTTTAGTAATGTCTCTATAGCTAACCTCAGTAAACCCAACATCGTTCATAAAACCTTCAAACTCGGCTGGCATAGCCATGTTTGGCATAGCCCAACCATTGAGTACTTTCATTACGTACCCCCACTCTTTTTCGGTCAAGTCACGCTTACTCGCAAAGCCATCTGCAACGGCAAAGCAGCCGCCATTCTTTAAGACTCGATAAGCTTCTTTTACAAAGTCTGATTTTTTAAGCGCATAGCAAACACTTTCTAGCCCCCAGATATGGTCAAACGATTCATCTTCAAAAGATGTCTCTGTATAGTCTTCTAGCTGAAAATTAACTAAATGGTCTACACCACGTTTCTTTGCGTTTTTATTAGCTTGCTCAATCTGCGTTGGAGATATGGTAATCCCCGTGACTTTAACGCCAAATTTTTCAGCTAACCAAATAGAACTACCCCCAATACCACAACCTGCATCCAATACATGGTCACCAGGTTTTAAATCTAACTGACTGGCTAGAACCTCGTTCATCTCCAATAACGAGTCACTGTGCGACTGTGTATCTTTAGTCCAATAACCGTAATGAATCGCGAGATTTTCACTGTTTAACCAAGACGTTCTATAGTCCCAATAACTTTGATCGTAATAATCCGCTATATCACTGCGTAAATCGTCGCGAGTTTTTGTTCTATGGTCGATATCTGGTTCAATAAATAACAAATTTTCAGCGCTTTTAGACATAGTAAACTAACTTAACATAAGTGAAATTAAGGAATAACGGGCAAGCTTTCCTAACGAAATAAAACACATGGATTTTATAACATTCAACCTCACCCAACCAGCAGCTAAACACAATACATCACCTATAACGGGTAACCAGCTGAATAAAAGTGCGACACTACCAAAACGTTGAATATAAATATTCGCTTTGGCAAAGTACTTTTTATTTATTCCATCAGGCGGGTATTTGGATGATGCAATATAACCTAGGTAATAGGTTGTTAATGCACCGAGTGAATTGCCAGCTGTAGCAACTAAAACAAGGTATAGCGGCGTATCATCGCCATTCAAGAGCAAATAAGCTAAAATCGCCTCTGAGCCACCAGGAGCCAGCGTTGACGATATGAAAGCACTAACAAACAACCCTAGCGCGCCATATGCCTCAACTAGGCTATCAATCATCTATATGGTACAAACTACTTCTTTCGTTGAATAACCAAAAATATAGAAATTACAAAGCCCAATAAAAATAACACTGCAATAATTGCTAAATTCGATATGCTTGTATCTAAGTCATACCTGTCTTTATTTAATTGCCCAGTAATTCCTGGAATTGACGGCAAGTTTCCACTGCCTCCACCAACAAGCACTTGAGCTTTCATCCCTTTTTCCATATGTTGCGCAATATCGCAATGAGCAAGATATGTTTCTTCGGTTTTAGGCGTAATAAACGAACCCTTAGTTTCTCCACGCCCGTATAGCTCCATATGGAACATTCCTTCTGAATGAAGGTACGTTGGTAAACCATGGATCATAAATTGATGGCGAATATCATCTTCATTGATAAAGGTAACATTAACTTTTGTACATTTTGGAAACTTAAACTCATGTTGACTATACCCAAAGATCGTACCCGGAAATTCTTTAGCGTACTCACGACCCGCCTTAATAGTAATATTTTCTTCTCCAGCAATTTCAGCACAGCCTTGTGGTAATTTGTCATGGTTTTCATTCATCACCATGCCCCATTCCCCCATACGCATACCGGCTTGGCTCGTTGTTGTAAGAAAGAGCAAAAACAATAGCAACAGAAACTTATTCATCATTCACTCCTGCGCTATTTAACTTAATCGCTATGCCACGGAAAAAACCATAGAAAGCAACCAATAATAGAAACAGAACTGCAGCCAGCGCCCCTAAAACAATGACAAGAAGAACATCTTTATAATTATCTATCCGTCGGTCACCAACGTCATCAAAAAAGCCAAACGCATCCGATAATGTCCAAGAAGGAATCTCACGATTATAATATTCAGGTGTAAAGTAAGGCGTTAGGTTCACACCTTGCCCGCTAGGCATTGCATCTTTATTTAAGTATTTTCGATAGACAATTTGAGAGACATTTCCACCTGGCGCCATGCCATCTGTAGTAATAGCCCGCTCTGCATGGTCATGCATTAGCCACATACCCGCGCCATAACTATGTAAGCCATCGTCTTTTGTGTATAAATCTAAATCTATACGCTGTGCTGCAGTAACTGAATAAACATCACGTGTTATCTGCGCCAGTGGATTCACATCCACACCATCATAAGCAGTAATCGTTGCCTTGTGCCCATGTGTATGCAAAGACAACGTATCTGGCATGCCATTTAATATGCGTAGTTTCGTGTGCTGATTCGGCTCAACTGTAATCAAAGATTCTCTTAATGTATAAGGGAATGAACGTCCATTAAGCATAAAGTAATCATCTGTCCCATCTGTAATATCATATAAACGATTCATGCTTTTTGCCAATTGACGTACATCATTTGACTCTTGAATCATGTCACTTAGGTCAGTATCTATCGCTTGATAATGTAAGTCATATTCTTGCGCATAGTCTTCAAGAACCGCTACAGAGGGTTTTCTTACCTTACCAGCGCCTACGTTAAATGTTTGCACCCAGTTATTAGGTTTGTTTTCTTCAACAATAAAGAAGCCTTGTAAGCCCATCATCATATGTACTTGTACTTGCACATGGCAGTGATACAGCATCGTGCCAGCGTGACGCGGCTTAATCTTATAGATGTGTTGCTCACCCGGCATCGTCATTTCTTCACTGGTCTGAGGGACGCCATCATTATTCTCAAAAGAATGATCAACCCCGTGTAGATGTATCGTGTGTGGGAAATAATGCGTATTTTCTAAAATCAACGTAACGTTATCGCCGGCCTCTACACGAATAGGTGCTGAAGGTAGCCTCAATAGGTGATTAGCATTTAAATCATCCCTATTTACCGTCGACATTCCACGACTCTTTGGCGCAAAAACCCACGCCCCAGGTTTAATTCCCGGCGCTATTTCAAAACCTGGAACAAGCTCTGAACTATCAGGTGAACGACCGTTAAGCTCAACAACCTCAATTCGAATGATAATATCATCTGGGTCCCCATCACCATCTCTATCATTAGTCTTTATAACCGCATCATCGGACAATTGAGTTCGCATTAATACTGGCATGATGACATTATTAGTTCCCCTAACAAAAGCGGCAACTTCATAAGGGTTATCAGGGTTACAAGCATCTGATGCTTGTATATTCACCCCACCAATTGTGTATGCCTTTCGCCACTCTGGGTAATCCTCGTCACAAATAATTGCCGGAGGTATTTCAGGCTTAGGTTTTGAGTTAGGAGCCGCCTGATAAGCCGGCATACCTGTATATTCAAAAAACCTCGCGTAAACTAAAGAAGGATCATAAAGAAAAAGCGCAACAGTACTCAGTACCATTGCGCTTATAACTAATCCAATAACAGGAATTTTTTTCATTTCTAAATAGAATTTTTAGTCTTGCTTCTCATTAAATGCAACTGGTTTTCTACGTAAAAACCAAACCATCACAATAACCACCACAAAAAAGAAAGCGATAGGGATCTTCAATGCTTCAGGAATGCCTTTAGGAGGGTAACCAACTGAAAAAGGGAACCTTGAAATAAATTTTTCATTCTCGCCTTCTACAATCACATAACCAACGAAATGACCTTTCTCTGTAAAGTTTTGGCTCACGGTCATTGTGCCAGTTGGGTATTCTTTCGCTGGTATTTCAAAAAATGGTGTCTGAGCTAATTCGGCATCATTAACTACTCCATCTTCAGCAGTACCTAACGCAGCTTCCGTCGCTTTAATAACTCTAAAGTTAACAGTCATATCACGTAACTTTCTATCAATGAAGTCTAAAACAATAATAGATTTACCTATCGTAGGCATGTCGTCACAAAACTGTTTAGAATCATTATTTTCTGGCTGATAGCCTGAAAAGTTCATGACATAAGGACCTACGCGTAATTTACACTCATTGCCCTCATTCATAACGCCACCATGGCCCCATGAAACTGTACTTACTAGAACTAACAACAATGCATTTATACCTTTAAACATTTTCTTCTCCATTATTTGTAGCATTTAAAAACAATCTGACAGATTATAAATGATTTAGTTCGTCTTCAATTAATAATATGCAAAAAAAAGCCCCGCTTAGCGGGGCTTTTCTGACTTACATCAAGCTACCTTTAGATAAATACAGGTAGTAATGGTCCACCAATAGCAACTACTGAACGTGTACCTTCTTCATCAAAGAAGAACACTAATCCACCAAAGCGACTGTCTGGATCATAGATCAATTTAGCTAAACGGTAAGTTTCCCAAGCAGCATCAGTACATGAAACTTTAAGAAGCTTTGTTTCGCCAGGCATAACCGCACCACCTTCATATTTCAGACCATTAACAGCCACTGGATCATGGCTATCTGCAGGCTCTGCAACAGAAACTTCAGGGTTCATCCAACGAATGTTAGCAGCTGTGTACTCACCAATTCTAATAGGTGAGTTCGTGTTGTTCGTTACTTTAAGAGTGAACTCTAAAGAACGACCAGGAACACGGTACTTCGCATCAACCATTTCAGCATTCACACCACGAGCAGCATCAGGTAATGCTGGTATCGAGACTTGTCCGCTTTGTAGTGGAATTGTCACAGGGTACTGTTTATGCGCATCGTAATAACTCCACACAACAACAACCATAGTACCAATCAACATTACTAAACCAAGAGTACGTTGGAATGGAGTAACCATGTCATCCGCATCTTCACCCAATAATTTCACTGTTTTGTAACGTGGAATTAAGATAGGGCCTTGGAAGATCCAATATAACAACCATGCTGCGGCAATAACACCCCAGAACACGTGCCATTTAATAGCATTTGCTAAACCATAAGTTTCAAGATCAATTGTTTCACCCGTTAGTGTTGTCACTTCGTTTGTGAAATCTGATTGATTACCTGTTACTTCAACCCAACGTCCAGGACCAATTAATGGACCCGCTTCAGACACATTCATTAATGCATGCATATGAACTCGAGCTGGACGACGCGCTTTAAGAATAACCTTAAATTCGTACGTTGCGCCAATATCGAAGCTTGTTGAGTTAGTACCACTAACACCATTAATATAAGAAGCTTTTCTTACAAAAACAGGGCCTGGAATACCAATGTTTAAGAATGCTAGATCTGGCTTAGCAATGTTTTGTGGCCAATCATAAAACCAGTAAAACTTACCAGTCATGACCAACTCTTCATTAACCTTAAGCTTCACTGTCGATACTTCAACGTCATACCATAATAAAGTACGCATTCTTAGGTAAGCAGCCTGTGACTTCTCACCGTGCGCCATTGCTGGCGCAGCATACAATGCTATACAAGCCGATGCTACTGCAACGAGTATGGCGATTGCTTTTTTAATATTTAACATATGTTTCCTCAATCTTTAAAATTATATATGTGTGAGTCTTTAATTTATTTCATTTTGCCAAACTTAATTATTTTAGCAAAAAGATATAAATCTATAGACGTTTCACCCATGTTGTTCTTGACAATACTTTACCAAAACCAAGCCAGATGAAATACATGAACACTGAAATAAACCCTGCGAAGAAAGCCGATACTGGCGTTACATCTTCACCGAATGTACGTAATGTACCTTCTTCAATAATACGGATATATTCTGGTGTACCTGTTCTTACATAGTTATAACCAATTAAATCGGCAACTGACATCATTACGCCATTGTTTTCAATAGGAACATGGAATGGTGCAATAAGAGCCCAGTTAGCAGGGTAAAAGATAACACCCCAAACCATTGAACCGATAATACCGGTAACAGTTAAACTACGGCTAATAAGAAGAATTGCATCTAAAATAAGCGCCATTGGGATAATCTCAGCAGGAACAACCATGTTAAGAGGGAAGTAAGCCCAACCAACAAAGTTAATAACTCTATTCATCCATTCGCCAATCAATAGGCCTGCACAACATAGCGTCGCACCAAATGGTAGTCTGAAGTTTGTCCATAGCAAATAATGCAAGGCTGCTGGGAAGAATATTAATGTAATTGGTGTAACTGTTACCCACCAACGTCTATCTTTCCAATCAATCCAAAAATCCCAATCTCCACCCGTTAACATAAAGTGAATGTGGAATGCTCCAATTAATACTAAAACTACGATTGGTATAACGATCCAATCAAAAGCTTTATAAACCCGATGCTGTTGCTCAGCAGTGGTAATAGCAGATTGTACTGCGCTCATCTCGACCTCCTAATTATTATAAAAAATTATTTCTTTACCGCTCATGCCTCTTTACCAAGCATTTTGCTTCGGTAATATTAAACTTATGCGCCCAACAAAGCAACACTTGCTTGCGTCATTTTGTCGCACTATCAACTGCCCCTTAAGCTTAATGGCATAAATTAAATATCTACCGCTAACCCTAGTAAAACCCTTGCATGGAAAAGAACTCTAAAACACTGCATATAAAATTTCAACGCAAAAAAAAGGGTGCCTAAGCACCCTTTTTAGTACAACTAAGTAACTAAAGATTAGTCATTCATATCTTCTGTTACTAACACTTCGCCTTCGATTTTAGTTAACTGAATCATACGTAAGATGATTTGAATTAACAGTCCGCCTAATGCTAGTGCTGACCAGCCAAGAACCACAAAACCCCAATGTAAAGGTGCAGTAAATAACTCTTCCATAAACCAGAAAGTGTGACCCCATTCGTTCAAGCCAACATTTGGAAGAATCATGAAAGGACCAACAACAGCGATAACAAACGGCATTGAGATGTTTTCTGCATACTGAGGTAAACGAGTACGAGCATACAAGAATGAAGCAACACCGATTAAGATGTAAGCAGGCATTGTACCGTAGAACAATACGATGTGACTTGGTGTAAAGTCAGTATCACGTACTGTTACTTGGTGCCAAGATGCATCTTGCTCTGCGAAGAAGCTAGCAGCCCAATATACGATAAACACATATGCAAACAACCATGCAAGTAATGTAAAGAAGCGTTTAAGTTCTTCTTGTGGTGAAATATTAAATACGTCTTTATCACGTGTTTTTAAAATCCAACCCCAAAGAACAGCACCAATTACAAACTCAGCAATCCACTGCGCATATAAAAGGTTCATCCAATAAACCTGAAATTCAGGCTCAAAAGAATCCATGCCTTTATCCCAAGCAAATAATTGCTGGTAAATTCGCCATGCTGTCATTACTGCCAAAATACTTAAAGTGATGATTGTAATTCTCTTCCAGCCAACTAGGCCTTTGGATATATCACCACCCATTTCTACTGAAGGTGTACTCATAATATTTTCCTCTTATTATTTAATTAAAATTAACTTTTTTGCAAAAAAGTGTTGTTTCCAACGAGTCGATGATAACACCATTGCGTCGGATTCAACAAGCCCCGCTTGCTTTTAACAGCTCACTGAGCTTGCTAGATTAGTCACATCTGTTTCTATATAGTTCATTTTTTATAATCCTATTTTTAAGCAATACTTAATATATGTATTCTTTTTTGTTATAAGCGGTTTCTTCACCACTTGTACAACCATCCTCAAACACCTTGTTCTAATTGATGTTTTTCACTTTCATGTCGCTAATTTTCACTTCATTATTCCGACTATCAGTGTTTTTTAAATTTGCTTCTTCTTTAAAATGCATAGCTACCCCACCAAAATAAATTTATTTACGCCACCTAATATACGTAAATTCTACTAATCTATACTTTATGTATAGAATGACTTTCCTTAATTTAGCGCTCGCTATTCTTTTTTCTTGTTTTTTAGCAAGTTGCTCGAAGCCTCCTTCAGCCCTTGAAAAAGTTCTTCTTCGCAACGAGCTAGTTGTCCTAACTCGGATTGATCCTACTACATATATTACCGATGAGTTTGGCGCACACGGGTTTGAGTATGAACTGGCATCTTTATTTGCTAAGCACCTAGGCGTAGGCATTCGTTTTACTCTTCCCGAACAGTTTCATCATCTTTTGCAAATAACGGACGGTCATGAAGCCGATTTTTCTGCAGCAGGGTTAACTGTAACGCCAGAACGCGAACAAACCTTACGTTTCACACAACCATATTATGCCGTCACTCAACAGTTAATTTACCACTATAGAACCCGTCGACCCAAAACAATACAACGCCTCAATGATTCTTTTTTTGAAGTACTTGCTGGCACAAGTCACGCTGAAAACCTTCGACAACTTAAAAAAAAATCTCCTGAATTAAGCTGGGTTGAAAGCTATGACACGAATGTTTCTGAATTACTCTCAATGGTGAACGACAACTTACTTGATTACACGATTGCCGACTCAAACCAATTCCAGATGGCTCGAAGTCAGTTTCCACAATTGAACGCAGCATTCGATATTTCCAAACCGGAACACATCGCATGGGCATTCCCTAAAAGCATTGATAGCAGCTTGTATGATGAAGCTGTAAAGTTTCTTTCTATACTTAAAGAGGCAGGCACTCTTGAACAACTCCAAGATAAACACTTTGGTTATTCTAAACACCTAAATTACGTTAGCATCTGCACTTTCAGGCAACACGCACAAACTCGGTTACCACAGCTTCGTGAGTTTTTTCACTTATCCGCTAAGAAATATAACATTGACTGGAAGCTTCTTGCTGCTGTTGCATACCAAGAATCTCACTGGAACAAGCACGCCGTATCACCGACCGGAGTCCGCGGTATTATGATGCTAACGCGTGCAACAGCCAAACAAATGAAAGTCGCGGATCGACTTGACCCTGTTCAAAGTATTGATGGTGGTGCGCATTACTTAAAAACTCGTACATACAAAATACCTAAAAGAATAGCTGAGCCTGACAGGACCTGGATGGCGCTTGCTTCTTATAATATAGGCTTGGGTCATCTGGAAGATGCTCGCGTTATAACCCAGACTCAAGGCGCCGATCCTGATAAATGGATTGACGTTAAACAGCGGCTTCCTCTTCTCAGCCAAAGAAAGTGGTATAAAAAAACCAAATACGGCTACGCTCGCGGGAAAGAGCCAGTGACATATGTAGAAAACATCCGCCAGTACGTAAAAATGCTAGGCCAGCTAGAACCATCTACAGATAACTCTAAACCTATCGACATAAATGGCTACCATGCCTTAGAGATTTCGCCACACGCTCTATAATTTACGCTTCATCCAATCTATACAGTAATTGAATACATCCTCTTTTTCAGGCTCATGATGGAGCTCATGATAAAAATCCTCCCATATCTTCAATGTGCATTCCGAACCCGCGCACTCAGCGAACACTGCACTCGCCTTATGACAGGTCAGAGCATCCGCATTGCCATGCATCATCAGTAAAGGAAAATCCACTAACGACGCTTCCGCCAACAACCTCTCGCCCTCTTCAAGCAACTGCGTGCCAAATTTCGCAGAAATTCTATCGTGATTTAAAGGGTCGCTCCGATGACTTTCTAACGACGCTTCATCTCGACTTAAAGCATTCAAATCCACCTCATTAGATAATGACAACGTCGGCCAAATTGACTGTATATAGCGACCCAACATAACCTTCCATTTTGGCGGTTCAAACGCTGGCTTAAACATTGGCGCACTTAAAATAACGCCTTTATACTCACCAGGGTGCGACAAAGCGTACTTTATCGTTAAAGTGCCCCCTAGACTATGGCCGTAAATAAAGTGTGGCTTATTGATATCAATTTTTGATGCTTCATATAAAAAAAGATTAATATCCTTCATCATTTGAGAGAAGTCATTACTATGACCGCGTTGCCCCTCAGACCTACCGTGCCCTCGAAGGTCAAATGACACCACTTCCACACCAAAAGAAGCGTAATACGCGGCCATCTCTTCGTATCGCCCGCTATGTTCGCCCAAACCATGAATAAGACACATAACCATTACAGGCTCAATATCTGGCTCCCATCTAACTGCATGCATTGGCGTTCCATCACACGCCAACCACTTTGTTTCACTACGTTTCGCCATTCTTTAAAAACCTTCAGCCACATGACCGCTACTTAAACATCGTTATAAAAGTATAGAGGGTTTAAACGAGGTTACCTAGGGTTTTAACAACACCATAAGTAAGAAAGCGACTTTAACGTTTCTTTTTGAAGAACGAGCGTAGTATTTGCGAACACTCATCAGCAAGAATACCTCCCGACCACTCCACATGGTGATTTGCATAATCTGCTTCTGCTAATGACAATGCGCTACATACTGCTCCACGCTTGGGGTCTTTAGCACCAAACACAATGCGCTTAATACGTGCATGTTGAATAGCGCCCATGCACATAACGCACGGCTCTAGCGTTATATATAAAGTAGCATCAACAAGTCGGTAATTTTCAATCTGTTTGCTAGCTGCACGAATAGCAACTATTTCAGCATGCGCGGTAGGGTCACTATTTTTAATCGGTAAATTAAACCCTTCGCCAATACACTCGTCGTCTTTAACAATTAAAGCACCAACTGGCACTTCGCCAACGGCTTCAGCTTCATGCGCTAAAGCAATAGCTTTGCGCATCCAAGCTTCATCATCCATTAAAACAGCTTATTCCCATTCAATCGTAGCAGGCGGTTTTCCTGAAATATCATAAGTAACACGAGAAATGCCTGATATTTCGTTAATGATACGGTTAGACACATGTCCTAAAAAGTCGTAGGGCAAATGCGCCCAACGCGCGGTCATAAAGTCGATGGTTTCTACGGCACGCAAAGCAATAACGTACTCATAACGTCTACCATCGCCCGTTACACCAACTGATTTGATCGGCAAGAACACAGCAAAAGCTTGGCTGGTTTTATGATACAAATCGTGCTTATACAATTCGCTAATAAAAATATCATCAGCAAGGCGTAATAACTCTGCGTATTCTTTTTTAACTTCACCTAAAATCCGTACACCTAAGCCTGGGCCAGGGAATGGGTGGCGATAAACCATATCTGACGGCAAACCAAGCTCAACACCAATTTCACGCACTTCATCTTTAAACAATTCGCGTAACGGCTCAACTAACTTAAGCTTCATATCTTTAGGTAAACCGCCCACATTGTGGTGCGACTTAATCAGATGTGCTTTGCCTGTTTTAGCACCAGCAGATTCAATAACATCTGGGTAAATAGTCCCTTGTGCTAGCCACTTGGCATTGCTTAGTTTTGCAGATTCTTCATCAAATATTTTAACGAATAAATTACCTATAATAATGCGCTTCTTTTCTGGATCAGACACGTCTTTCAACGCATCAAGGTAGCGCTGCTCTGCGTTAACACGTATGACATTAACGCCCATATGTTCTGCAAACATCGCCATCACTTGGTCACCTTCGTTCAAGCGAAGCAAGCCGGTATCCACAAATACACAAATCAACTGCTCACCAATCGCTTTATGTAACATCGCCGCAACAACTGAAGAGTCCACTCCACCAGACAGGCCTAAAATAACTTGATCCGAACCCACTTGTTTCTGAACAGCAGTGATACTGCTATCAATGATGTTTTTTGATGTCCATAGCGCTTCACACGCGCAAATATCCAACACAAAGCGGCTTAAAATACGCCCGCCTTGTTTTGTATGCGTTACTTCTGGGTGAAACTGTAACCCATAAAAGTGCTTGTCTTCATTCGCCATGCCGGCAATCGATGCGCTATCGGTACTCGCCATTAATTTAAATCCGTCTGGCAAATCAACCACCTTATCGCCATGGCTCATCCATACGTCCAACATGCCATAACCTTCTGGCGTAGCGTGATCTTCTATATCTCTAAGCAACTCAGTATGGCCGCGTGCACGAATACTGGCATAGCCAAATTCTTTATCGGCAGATGCTTCAACTCGACCACCCATTTGAACCGCCATCGTCTGCATGCCGTAACAAATACCTAAAACTGGCACTCCTAGTTCAAAAACTACCGACGGTGCTTGTGGCGCATCATCACCTGTAACGGTTTCTGGCCCACCGGACAATATAATACCATTCGCTTTGAAATCACTAACCGCTTGAGATTCAACATCGTAAGGGTAAATTTCACAGTACACGCCAATTTCACGTACGCGTCTTGCAATAAGCTGCGTGTACTGCGAACCGAAATCCAGAATAAGGATTTTATGTGCGTGAATATCGCCGTGCTGCTGTGTAGTCAAACCGAACCTCTTTATGTCTAAACCCTATAAAGCACACACTTTCATCGCATGCGTTTAAGAATGTATTATTTTACGAATATTACTTATCGCTCAATACGATAATTTGGCGCTTCTTTCGTAATCATCACATCGTGCACATGGCTTTCACGCATACCTGCACTACTCACACGAACAAATTTTGCTTTGTGACGCATCACTTCAATACTTTCGCAGCCTGTATAACCCATACTTGCACGCAAACCACCAACCAATTGGTGAACGATGCTCACCATTGTGCCTTTATAAGCAACACGGCCTTCAATACCTTCTGGAACCAATTTCTCAGCTTCACTGGTATCTTGAAAATAACGATCACTTGAACCTTCTTGTTGCGCCATAGCACCTAACGAGCCCATTCCTCGGTAACTTTTATACGAACGCCCTTGGAATAATTCAACTTCACCCGGCGCTTCTTCCGTACCGGCTAGCAAACTACCCAACATAACGGTGCTTGCACCCGCCGCTATAACTTTGGCGACATCGCCTGAAAAACGCACGCCACCATCTGAAATAACCGGAACACCAGTTCCTTTTAGTGCTTGAACTGCATTATCCACCGCTGTTATTTGCGGCACACCAACACCAGCAACAATACGAGTTGTACAAATTGAACCGGGGCCAACACCCACTTTAACCGCATCTGCTCCAGCCTCAACCAACGCCAATGCCGCTTCTCCTGTAGCTATATTGCCACCAATCACTTGTAAATCTGGGTATGTTTTTTTAACCCATGCCACACGATCTAATACGCCTTGAGAATGGCCATGCGCAGTATCAACAATAATCACATCCACTCCAGCTTCAACCAATGCTGCAACACGTTCTTCCGTACCAACACCCGTTCCAACTGCTGCGCCTACACGCAACTGCTCTTGGCTATCTTTACAAGCTTGAGGGTAATCTTTAGCTTTTTGAATGTCTTTGACAGTAATCATGCCGCAAAGCTGGAAATCATCATTCACCACCAATACTTTTTCAATGCGGTGCTTATGCAGTAATTTGATCACTTCTTCTTTGCTTGCACCTTCTTTAACAGTGACAAGGTCTTCCTTCGCTGTCATGGCTGATTCAATAAGAGCATCTAAGTGTGTTTCGAATCGTAAATCACGACTGGTAACAATACCAACTAAGTCACCCTTATCAAGAACAGGAACGCCTGAGATATTATGTTTTTGGGTTAACGCCATCACGTCACGAATACTCGTACCCGCTTCAACCGTAATAGGATCTTTAATAACACCACTTTCAAAACGTTTTACTTTCGACACTTCAGCCGCCTGCTGCTGAGTCGTCATGTTTTTATGAATAATACCTATGCCGCCTTCTTGAGCCAAAGCAATCGCCAAGCGTGCTTCAGTCACCGTATCCATTGCTGCGGAAAGTACTGGGATATTAAGAGAAATGCCGCGAGTGAGCTGTGTTCGTAAACTAACGTCACGGGGAAGTACCGTTGAATGTGCCGGTACTAGCAAAACATCGTCAAATGTTAAGGCTTCTTGTTCGAATCGCATATTATTGTCGCTGGTCGTAGAAAAAGCAGTTCATTATAAGGTATGCTCCGTTAATTATCATCTATATGGATATTTTTCTGCTTTATGCGCGATAGTCAGTACATCTATAGTGTCTCGCAACTATGTCACGAGACCCGCCTTCTTCTCGAAGGGACATTTTTAATACTACAAATTGAAGGCGAAATATCAAATATATCGCGCCCTGCTTCCGGCCATATTTATTTCACGTTGAAAGATGAAAAAGCGCAAGTTCAATGCGCGATGTTTCGCTCCCAAGTAAGAAAAATAGGATTCAAACCTGACAATGGCCTACGCATTCTATTGAAAGCACGCGTTAGCTTGTACGAAGCACGTGGCAACTTTCAATTAATTGGCGAGCATATGGAAGCCGCCGGTGAAGGCGCACTTCGCCAGCAATTTGAAGCATTAAAACAAAAACTCTCTTTCGAAGGACTTTTTAATGCTGATACAAAAAAGCAACTCCCTGAATTAGCTAAAAAAATCGGCATTATTACCTCCTCTAGCGGTGCGGCCGTGCATGACATTCTAACCGTACTTAACAAACGCTTTCCTGCACTACCAGTGCTCATTTATCCCGTAACAGTGCAAGGTGATACGGCTAAGCACCAAGTTGTCGCAGCAATAGAGCTTGCCAATAAACGTAAAGATTGTGATGTTTTAATTCTTGCAAGAGGCGGCGGTTCATTAGAAGACCTGTGGGCATTCAATGAAGAAATTGTCGCTCGCGCCATTCATTACTCAAGTATCCCCATCGTAAGCGCAATCGGGCATGAAGTGGACTTCACTATTGCTGATTTTGTGGCAGACCACCGTGCTCCAACTCCCTCTGCGGCGGCGGAACTCATCAGCCCAGACCAACACCAATGGTTGAATCACTTTAATTATTTAGCTAAACAATTAAGCGAGCATCTAACAAGCGAACTACACGAAAAACAACTATATCTAAAGCAATTACAACACCGTCTAAACCGTACACATCCCGGCGCTCAGCTGCAAAATCATGCGCAACGATTGGATGATTGCCAAACACGGTTATTACAAACACCTAAACACGCTCTACAACGACACCAATTACGCCTTTCTGAATTAAGCTCTAAACTGCAAAGCAACAACCCTAGGCAACAAATTAACGGCCTACAAAAACACCTAACGATATTGCAACAGCGCTTATCTTCACCCATCCAACACAAGTTACAACAAGCACAGATCCGCTTTTCAGCATCCAATAAAGGCTTAGAAACCTTGAGTCCCTTAGCAACATTATCCAGAGGTTACAGCATCAGTAAGCGCGCTTCGAATGACGACATTCTAACCAGCGTTAAGCAACTTCAATTAGGTGATAAAATCAACATCCAACTAATGGATGGAACATTAGAAACTCAAGTAGATGGAATCAAAAAAAATGCGTAATGTTTATATTCTATTAGTCAGCTTCTTAGCGACAAATATTGTTCACGCCTTCCCACAACAACATCTCGTGCCCGGCGGCATTGCACTTGTTGAACTTAACAGTGAAGTACAGCCCGAACTCTATTACCGTGAACGCAAGGTATTGAGTATTTTAAAAAATGGAACATGGTTAGCCATTGTTGGTATCCCGCTATCATCTAAAGCAGGAACCCATTCAATTCTTGATAAAAACACATCCGATAAAACTATTTTCTCTGTCATCGACAAAGAATATCCGGCTCAATACATCACGTTAAAAAAGACGCCTAAAAACAAGCGCATGATCAACCCCAACAAGGTGGATATGGATCGCATCAACCGAGAAAGAAAAACACTATCCCGTGCATTAGCAACATGGAGCAACGGCACGCCTTATGTTGATTTCATTCTTCCTGCTCACGGCCGGCTTAGTAGCCCATTCGGATTAAAGCGTTTTTTCAACAACCAAGCACGAAAACCGCACAGTGGTTTAGACATTGCTGCCCCAAAAGGAACCACTGTTCAAACACCCGCTAACGGCACTATTATTGATGTTGGTGATTATTTCTTTAACGGTAATACTGTACTTGTTGACCATGGGCAAGGGCTCATTAGCGGCTATTTCCATCTGAGTAAAACACTAGTAAATATTGGCGACAAGGTAGTTCAAGGGCAAAAAATTGCTGAAATTGGCGCAACAGGCCGTGTAACTGGCCCGCACTTACATTGGAATGTTTATTTAAACAAAACGAAGGTTGACCCTGCCTTTTTTATTAGCGACCATATGCAACAACTAAAAACCAATAAAAATTAAATCATGCAAATTAAAGACCTTTGTACTAGCTGCGACTGTTGGACTATAACAACCATAGAGAACGACAGTACAACCGCTACGTTCACCTGCACGCATTGTAAGAATTCTTTTGAAATGCCCTGGAACACTGAAACACGCACGATTATTCGTTCAATACGCCATAGTCTTAAAAAACGCACAAAAAAATACCCCGAACTTCAAGAATTAAAGTTTGCGGGGGATTTTGTAAAACTGGAAGAGAGACCTGACCCTAAACCTGGAACAGGTTGCAAGTAAGCGTTGAACCTTAACGGTGTTTCTTTGCCTTTGGTCGCTTTTTGTCTCTCACCTTAACTTCCTTACCTTTAGCAATATTCGTCGCTGACTTTCTCGTTTTTTTCGCATAAGGATTATCAGGCGATTTAAACTCGATCCGTATCGGCGTACCCACTAAGCCAAGCTTTTCTCTAAAGGCATTCATTAAGTAACGCTTATAACTGCCTGGAACAGCTACCGTCTGGTTCCCATGAATAATCACCACTGGTGGGTTTTGGCCGCCTTGATGTGCAAACTTCAGCTTAATTCTGCGGCCGCTCACTAAAGGCGGCTGATGCGCACGAAGCGCGTTTTCTAAAATCTCTGTCAACCGTGGAGTCGACATATCAATCATGGCAGAACGATACAACGCGCCGATTGATTCAAATAACTTACCAACACCACTGCCATGTAAAGCAGAAATAAAATAACGCTCGGCATACTCTAAAAAACTCAGTTTAACGTCAATTTGGCGTTTAACTTTCTCGCGCTGATCTTCGCTTAAACCATCCCATTTATTCAGGCCAATCACTAACGCTCGGCCTGTTTCTAGCACCATGCCTAACAAACTGGCATCTTGATCCGTAACGCCTTCACTGGCATCAATTAAATAAATAACAACATGCGTATCATCAATCGCGCGCAGGGTTTGAACAATACTGAATTTCTCAATAACTTCCGACACTTTAGCGCGGCGACGGACACCGGCAGTATCAATTAATGTGTAGTTAGTTCCATCGCGTTCAAAAGGAATAAATACGCTATCGCGCGTTGTGCCTGGCTGATCAAAAACGACCACGCGCTCTTCACCCAACAAGCGATTAATTAGCGTTGATTTACCGACATTAGGGCGACCAATAACCGCAACACGAATACCATCACCAGCTAATACGTCGTTAAAAGATTCGATTCTCGGTAATATGTCGAACACATGTTTCAACAATTCCATCACGCCCCGACCGTGTGTCGCCGCGACTGGCCAAGGCTTTTCAAAGCCCATTTTATGGAATTCTGCGATATGCGTATTCGCATCAAGGCCATCAACTTTATTCGCCACCAAGACTACTTGCTTACCTAGCTTACGAAGGTTTTTGGCAATTTCTTCATCAATAGGGTGAATACCATGACGCGTATCCACCATAAACAAAACAACATCTGCTTCTTCAAGCGCTCGTTCTACTTGCTCTACAGCAACACCGTCAATACCTTCTGAGGTAGCTGTTATGCCACCTGTATCCACAACCAGTGAACGAATATCACCTCGTTTCACAAGCCCATACTGACGATCCCTCGTTAAGCCGGGGTAGTCGGCAACAAGCGCATCACGCGTACGTGTTAAATAATTAAATAAGGTAGACTTACCGACATTGGGTCGGCCAACTAATGCAATAACCGGTAACATATTTTATTCTTCTGCTTCCGGTTGTACACCGATGCGTAGGGCAGTTATTTCGCCTTTTACATTCTGTATATAAATCAAACCATCATCAAAAACAGGCGCTTCAATAACGGCGTTATCACTCACTTTTAATCGCCCAACTAATTGCCCATCTGATACGTTTAACACGTGTAGATAACCTTCATAATCAGCCGTTAACAAGTATTCATCAACCTTTACCAGCGGTGTTAACTGTCTATTTTCGAGTGCATCTTGCTCCCAGTTAAGCCTCCCATCACTTTGATCTGCCGACCAAATATGGTTATTAACATCAACAACAAAAATAGACACCCAGTCAGCAACCATCTTTTTAAAGGACGACATCTCTGAACGACGCCATGCAATCTGACCGGATCTAACATCTACCGCCACAACGCCACCATTAAACGTTGCTGCATAAATAAAGCGCTCTCCTGCTAATGGGTCAGAATCCACATCCACCATGCGCGACAACGCACCTCGCCCTCTAGGAACGGCGACACTGGTTTCCCAAATTTGCAACCCATCCTTTAAACGCAACACCACTAACTTGCCATTAGCGTAACCACTAATAACACCGCCACTTTTTACAACCGGTGAACTCGTACCGCGTAAACTAAGCGCAGGCACATCTCTAATGTATGACCATAATTCATTCCCAGTTGCTGCATCTAGAGTATTAACAGCGCCATCGATACTACGCACGACTAAAAAACCATCTGAAAAACGTGGTATAGACAGTACTTCGCTCGACACCTGGGTTGTCCATGCTGTATCGCCATCAGCCATTTTTAGAGCAACGACATCAGCATCCGTTGTTCCAAAGAACACGTGCTCAAAACCAACTTCTAAGCCTCCAGAAATGGGTAGGTTTGTTTCCACCTCCCACAACGTTGCGCCCGACTTTTGGTCCAATGCAACCACTAACCCTTTATTATCCGCTACAAAGATTTTACCGTCAGACACAACCATTTCTAATCTAAGAAATCGATCGCCTTGACCAGCGCTCACCTTCTTTCGCCACAGTTCTGTAAGCCCCACTTCTGTGGTTATCTCTGTTAATTCTCGCGGCAATGCAGTTTCATCTTCTTCAGAGTAAGTCATCATCTCAATGATGCTACTCTCCATGCTTTTACCTACCGACTTGGTGGATTCCACCATACCGGCACAACCAGACAGTACTAGGAAAAAAAAGATTAGAGATAGTCTAATCATTTTTCTGCTGCTTCAACTTCTGTCGTATTACCAGCAAAACTCGCAGGCGGCGGGCCTAAATCATCCAATTTAAGCTGAATCAAACGATGGTCTAATGTTGCATTTCTTAACGCAGCAATATAACCATGGCGCGCCTTTTCGACATCGCCTAATAAACGGTAAGCATCCCCTTTTAAAGCCTCGTACTGACCAATAAACTCACCTGGGTTAATACCGCCCTCCTCAGCTATAACAGAGTCAATATCTGCAATAACTGCCTTCATCTCTCCATCACCTACCCGAATTCTAAAAGCTCGTACTCGCGCCACATGACGTATAGAACTATTACCATCTGCAACTGCCACTCCTTCAAGAGTTGATATTGCTCCTTTTCTATCCCCTGTTTCAACCTGCGCTTTTGCTTTTTGCATACCAGCCAACGGCCCATAAGCCGTATCAGCATAAGATGTCGAAATCTCATTCGCTAATAGCAATGCCGCATCAAACTTTGAGTCTTTCATTGATTGCGCCAACTGTTGGTAAAGGTCTGACGCTTCCAATGCATGCGTTTGCGTTTGCTCTTTCCAGCTTTGCCAGCCAAAAATAGCAAATAAGCTTAGACCTACACCAAAAAAGATGGCTCGAGAATTCTCGGCCCACCATTTCTTTAAACTTTCTACTTGCTCTTCTTCTGTTTGATAAACGTCCATCGTATCTTCCGTATTAACTGTTATTTTTTAAAAACTGCTCTATTTCATTTTGTGGTACTTTCTGCTGTTCCTTGCGCTCACGCAGAAATTTGATAGCCACGGTATTTTCTTCAATTTCTTGTTCACCCAAAATAAGCGCTAACTTAGCCCCTACTTTATCCGCCTTTTTAAATTGACTTTTTAAGCTAGCCTCTCCGCAATGTAAAACAATGGTGGATGCTGGCAATTCATCACGCAATGTTTCCGCCATTTGTATGGCTTTACATTTAGCCACATCACCTTGATAAACAATATACGCGAGCGGCTTTGTTGTCGACCATTCATGCTGTTCCAACAACAACACGAGCCTTTCTACACCCATCGCAAGGCCAACAGCCGGAGTTTGTTTCCCGCCTAGTTGTTCAATCAACCCATCATATCGCCCACCTGCACACACTGTACCTTGCGCACCCAGTGACGTCGTTGTCCACTCAAACACCGTATGTGAATAATAATCTAAACCACGAACCAAGCGCGTATTATGCGTAAAACTAACGCCTGCATCATTCAAATAGCCTTGTAACTGTTCAAAATGCAAACATGATTGCTCATCTAAAGAATCCGCTAAACGTGGGGCTCGTTCTATTAGGTCTTGCATCGCTGGATTCTTACTATCCAAAATCCGTAAGGGATTTGTTAGCAAGCGACGCTTGCTATCCTCGTCTAATTGCTCTGTATGTTGCTCGAAATACCGCACCAAAACATCTTTATATACTACTCGTTCTTCGCTAGTTCCTAACGAGTTTATTTCCAATGACAACTCAGCGTCTAAACCTAGCTTCTTCCACAAACGGTACGACATGAGAATGATTTCTGCTTCAATTTCTGCACCGGACATACCAAAGCATTCAACGCCTATTTGATGAAACTGCCGATAACGCCCTTTTTGGGGCCTCTCATGACGAAACATCGGACCTTGATACCATAATCGTTGGATTTGATTGTAAAACAAGCCGTGCTCAAGCCCTGCTCTAACACAACTTGCCGTACCTTCAGGGCGTAAACTTAATGAATCCCCATTACGGTCTTCAAAGGTATACATTTCCTTACCGACAATATCAGTTTCTTCGCCAATAGAACGGCAAAAAAGATCTGTGCTTTCAACCAGTGGCATACGAATTTCTGAATAACCATACTGCTGACATACGTCAAACATTGCTTTTTCTAACCGCTGCCAGAGCGGTGTTTTGTCCGGTAATATATCGTGCATACCACGAATGGCTTGTAACTTTTTACTCATAACGATTAAGGCTGGACTAAACGGTTAAAGCGACTTTTTTCCAGTAAGGCCACTTCGTGCGAATCAGGGTACAGTCGCTTTAGTTGCAATACATAACTTGTAACAGCACCTAGGTCGCCAAGCTTATCTTCTGCCTGAACGGCCAACCATAATGACGCAGGCGTATGCTTATTTACATCTTTAAAGCGTTGAAGATAAGCGCGGACAGACAAATAATTTTGCTGCTCAAACTTTAATTTCGCCATTTGCAGCAAAGTAACCGAATAACGTTTATTACGCTGCAACGCTGTTCGATAATATGCTTCAGCTTTATCTAAATTTCCCGATTTCCAAGCACATGTGCCGGCATTTGTAAGCGCCAACAAAGGTGATTTGTATAATGGGTTTTTAAGCGCCTTATTAAAGTGCTTATCTGCTAAATCATATTTTTTTATACCACACAAATAACGCGCATAATTATTCTGGGCACCTGAATTAGCAGGACTCAACTTAACAGCTTTTTTATAATGCTCCCCTGCTAACGCCCGCTCACCTAGCCTATCGTATAACACAGCAATAACATTGTGCGCATTGCTGGATGAGCGATCAATTTTTAAGGCTTTTTCTAATTTTTCTAACGCCACGTCATACATGCCTCGGTTCATGTACTCTACGCCAAGTGAAATATAAACATCTGCAGGGCTTTTTTCTACGCCTCGTAAGTTTGAACTTCCTTCCCTTGTTAGCTGCGTTTGACACGCACTAAGAAGTAGTAGCATAACTAACACCAGTAAACGTGCCATTCCATCTCTCATGAGGCCATAACCTGTTCCCGCTTTAGCTGCCTTTTTGTTTTATCTTTGACCTTACCCACTAACTGCCCGCATGCGGCATCAATATCATCACCACGTGTTTTACGTGTTGTTGTTATTAAACCAGCCTCTTTCAACACGGCTGTAAAACGATGGATAGCATTGTTACTTGAACGTTTATATTGCGTATTAGGAAACGGGTTAAAGGGAATTAGGTTAACTTTTGACGGTACATCAACAAGCAATTTCGCTAACTCATGCGCTTGCTCCACCGAATCATTAATTCCACTTAACATAACGTATTCAAAGGTTATCTTTCGACGCTTCTCGTCTTTAACGTAGTGCTTACACGCTTCTAGCAGCTCGGCTATCGGGTATTTTTTATTCAATGGCACCAATACATCACGCAACTCATCATTAGGTGCATGTAAGGATACTGCCAAACTTGCATCACTCAACTCAGCAAGTCGATACATAGCTGGTACAACACCTGATGTACTCACTGTGACGCAGCGCTTTGCTAGACCATACGCAAAGTCATCCATCATTAAGTTCAGCGATATAATGGTATTTTTAAAATTAAGTAAGGGCTCGCCCATACCCATCATCACTACGTTGGTTAAGTTTGCTTTGCCTTCCAGCGCTCTAGCAGCCACCCACACTTGACCAATAATTTCAGCTGCAGATAGGTTTCGATTAAAACCTTGCTGCGCTGTTGAACAGAACGTACACTCCAAGGCACAACCTACCTGCGATGAAACACATAAAGTCCCGCGACCTTCTTCAGGAATGAAAACCGTTTCAATTCGGTTTTGACCATCTAACTCGAGCACCCACTTATAGGTTCCATCATCAGACTTTTGTTCAAAAACAATTTCTGGAACACGCACTTCAGCAACTTCAGCAAGGCGCGTTCTTAGCACCTTGCTGAGGTTTGTCATCGACTCAAAGTCGGACACACCCATTTGGTGAATCCACTTTAAAACCTGCGTTGCACGAAATGGCTTTTCGCCAATGTCAGCAAAAAATTCTTCCAGACCTTCACGGTCTAAATTCAGCAGGTTTTGTTTTTCAGTCATGAAATATTAACGAAGACGTTCACAAAGCTCTTCATCGCTGAAGAAGAACTTAATTTCTTCAGCCGCTGTTTCAACAGCATCAGAACCATGAACAGCATTTTCATCAATGCTATCAGCAAAATCTTTACGGATAGTACCCGCAGCTGCTTCAGCTGGGTTTGTTGCGCCCATTACTTCACGGTTTTTAAGAATAGCACCTTCGCCTTCAAGCACTTGAACCATAACAGGGCCAGAAACCATGAAGTCTACAAGGTCATTATAAAAAGGACGCTCTTTATGAACAGCATAGAAGCCTTCAGCTTGCTCACGTGAAAGTTGTAACATTTTAGACGCTACGATCTTCAAACCAGCTGTTTCAAAACGTGCATAAATTTGCCCAACAACATTTTTTGCAACGGCATCCGGTTTTACAATAGAAAAAGTACGCTCAAGCGCCATAGTATTACTCCAACAATAAATTTAATTTTAGAAAAACCGTGTAAATTCACGGCATTAGGCTATCTGGCAGCAGGCTACCATACATAAGTGTAGTTTACAGATTACAGCCGCGACTAGCAACGAAAGTAACGGCTAAGCGCCGTTTACTGTGTGCTGCGACTAAAATTAAGGCTCTACAGTGAAGCTTTCACCACAACCGCATGCGTCTTTCACATTTGGATTGTTAAATTTAAAAGCTGAATTAATCCCTTCTCGTGCAAAATCCAGCTCCATACCATCTAAAAAGCTCAGCGAGTCTTCATTGATAATGACTTTAACGCCGTGCTCTTCAAACACTGAATCATTGCTTTCAACTTCATCAGCAAAATCAATAACATACGCATAACCTGAGCAACCTGACTCACGAACACCTAAACGCAAACCGAGACCTTTTCCACGTTTATCTAATTGACTCTGCACCTGAACAGCAGCACTTTCAGTTAATGTAATCGACATAATTTCCTCACTATAAATATTTACTCACGTTAGAGCAGCTAATAACAAATAGGTTCACGATGCTACATCAGACAACTCAAGTAACGCATAACCCAACACGCCGCCTGTTACCAGACCCACAAACACATGCGAATAAATTAACATAGCAGATCTATTCTTTCTCAACCTATTACGCCAAATAAAGCCACCCAAGCAAAGCATAACTAATGAAAGCCACAAAGCCTGAGGCAATAAGCCCGACTCATGCGGATGCATAGGGTCTCCACTAGCACTACCAGCCACTAACTGCATAACAAGCATCATAAATACGGTTGCACCACTTGCGAAATGCAACAACGTTATAAACATACCATTTTCTTTCTTTTGCAATACTTGCGTGAACATGTAAATCCCCATTAATGCTGCAAGTACAAAAAACACACCACCAGCATAACCCATAAATGGGTTAATTCCTGCCAAGGCATCTGTTGTCTTCTCCATGCTATAACCCCAGTCCCACCAGTCAAACATAGCTTCTCCTTATTTTTATATTTATTCAGTAATGTCCATTTTAACCCATACCACTTTTAATAGGTATTTATAACAAAAGGATTTAAATAACACCCTTTGTCAACTCGAAGTCGTTTAATCTATACTGACTCAACAACTCTTAACTCATACTTACTTTCATGCTTGATATCGGTTTTTTCGAAATATGCCTTGTCGCTATCATTGCCCTTTTGGTTATTGGACCAGAAAAACTCCCTCGCGTAGCAAGAACAACAGGACTATGGCTCGGGAAAGCACGCGGCATGGTAAAAACTGTTAAATACGAAATTGACGAACAAATTCGCATGGAAGAATTAAAACAGTCCTTAGAAAAGGTAAACAGTGAGATTAAAGAAGCCGCTGAACCGCTGAAAGGCGACATAATCAAAACTCAAGACGAGCTAAACGAACTAACGAGCAATACAACGAAAGACGAACCTTAACAATCAAGAATTCTAAAGAAGAAGCCCTCTGCGCAATCTAAGAATCAAATATTTAACGCAAAAAAAAGCCTCGCAATGCGAGGCTTTTTCCATAAACTTGTAGAACCTAAGCAGTTACGTTAACAGCTTGTGGGCCTTTAGGACCGTTTTCTACGTCAAAGTTCACTTCTTGACCTTCGTTTAATGTACGGAAGCCTTCACTTGCGATAGCTGAAAAATGTACGAATACATCTTTAGAGCCGTCTTCTGGAGTGATAAAGCCGAAGCCTTTAGATTCGTTGAACCATTTAACTGTTCCTGTTGCCATGATAATTACCTCAAATAAAATTAAAATTAAAAAAATGTTACAAATCTTACAAGGAAATTAACAAGAGCAGATCTTACAAAAACCAGTAGAGAATGTAGCGAGAGGGAGTTTAACCCACTTCTCACAGAAAAACACCCCTTTATAAAAGATTCCCGCTGTTATCTTACCTAGAACACTTGTTTACTATATAATGCACTGCACAATTCGTCGTGTACATCGGTCTACACGCTATTAACGCGGACAGCTCAAACGCTTACCTCGAACATACATTACCTTGACCGTACCTGCTGTGCTTATAGCACCAGGAAGGTAGTCTAAGGATTAAAAATCATGTCATTTGAATCACTCGGCTTACATGCCGACATACTTCGCGCTGTATCTGAAAAAGGTTACACCACTCCAACCCCTATTCAACAACAAGCCATCCCGCCTGTTATGGAAGGTAAAGACTTAATGGGCGCAGCCCAAACGGGCACAGGCAAAACAGCCGGTTTTACGTTACCTTTGCTGCACCGTTTAATGGAGTCACGCAAAAGCACTAGCAGTAAACGCCCTATTCGCGCACTCGTATTAACCCCTACCCGCGAATTAGCCGCACAAGTGGCCGAAAGCATTAGCCTGTACGGCAAACATTTACCTTTACGCTCTGCTGTGATTTTTGGTGGTGTGAAAATCAACCCGCAAATCCAAAAATTGCGCCAAGGTGTTGATATATTAATAGCGACACCCGGCCGTTTACTTGATCACGTTAGCCAAAGAACCATCGACTTATCCACCGTTGATATCCTCGTGTTAGATGAAGCCGACCGCATGTTAGACATGGGCTTTATCCATGACATTCGTAAAGTATTAGCGATTGTTCCTAAAAACAAACAAACTTTATTATTCTCAGCGACCTTCTCCCCAGATATTAAGAAACTAGCCAACGGCCTAATGGACAAGCCAACCTTGATTGAAGTTGCGCGCGAAAACACAACCGCTGAAATGATTTCTCAAGTTATTCACCCCGTTGATAAAAAACGAAAACGTGAATTACTGTCATTTCTTATCGGCTCAAACAACTGGAAGCAAGTGCTTGTTTTCACCCGTACAAAACATGGCGCAAACAAACTAACTGAGCAATTGAATAAAGACGGAATAACGGCCGCAGCTATTCACGGCAACAAGAGCCAAGCAGCTCGTACTAAAGCTCTAGCTAACTTTAAAGCAAACAGCATTAGTGTATTAGTAGCGACTGATATTGCAGCACGTGGCATTGATATTGACCAACTGCCTCACGTTGTAAACTTTGAACTACCTAACGTACCAGAAGATTACGTTCACCGCATTGGCCGTACTGGCCGTGCCGGTAGCGAAGGCGAAGCTATTTCTCTCGTTTGTGTAGATGAGCTGAAGTTATTAAAAGACATTGAACGTCTAATTAAAACAAACATTGAAAAAGTAACATTCGAAGGTTACGAGCCAGACCCAAGCATTAAAGCTGAGCCTATTAGAAATGGTCGCGGTGGCCCACGCCCTCAAAAAAAATCAGGCGGACAGCCGCGTTCTAATAGAAATAAACCACAAGGGCAAAAGCAAGGTGCGCCAAAGCGTAAAAATGCATCTGCACAAAAGCCCCGCAGCAATACAAACCGCAACGCTAATTCAAGCAGCCGCCCTGACAATTTCGGCAACCGCTAACCCTTTACAACTTACACTTTAAGAACGGAAAACCACTTATGTTAATCAGTGCAAACATCACCATGCAGTTTGGTGCTAAGCCATTATTTGAAAACGTTTCAGCCAAATTTGGTAATGGCAATCGTTACGGCCTTATCGGCGCAAACGGTTGTGGCAAATCAACGTATATGAAAATTCTTGGTGGTGACTTAGAACCATCCGCCGGCAACGTATCAAAAGATCCCGGCGAACGTATTGGTAAACTGGGGCAAGACCAGTTTGCTTTTGAAGACTTTAGCGTTGTGGACACCGTTATTATGGGCCACGCTGAGCTATGGGACATTAAACGTGAACGCGAACGTCTCTATTCGTTACCTGAGATGACAGAAGACGAAGGCATGAAAGTAGCCGAGTTAGAAGTTGAATTTGCTGAAATGGATGGCTACAGCGCAGAAAGCCGTGCTGAAGAGTTGCTGATGAGCGCAGGTATTGATCAAGAACTTCATTACGGCTTAATGAGCAATGTTGCACCAGGCTGGAAGCTACGTGTATTACTGGCTCAAGCACTATTCTCCGAGCCTGACATCCTGTTACTTGATGAGCCAACCAACAACTTGGACATCAACACCATTCGTTGGCTTGAAGGCGTTATCAACCAATCAAAAAGCACCATGATCATCATCTCGCATGATCGTCATTTCTTGAATGCTGTTTGTACGCACATGGCTGATATTGATTATGGCGAGCTGCGTATTTACCCCGGTAATTACGATGCTTTCATGACCGCATCAACGCAGGCACGTGAATTATTACAATCTGAAAATGCCAAAAAGAAAACCCAAATGGCCGAACTACAACAGTTTGTTAGCCGTTTTTCTGCCAATGCATCTAAAGCAAAACAAGCAACCTCTCGCGCTAAGAAGTTAGAGAAAATTGAACTGACGGACATTAAGCCTTCTTCACGCATGAGTCCATTCATTCGCTTTAGCCAATCTAAAAAACTGCACCGAGAAGCGGTAACACTCGACGCTATAGGCCATGGCTTTGAAGACAGCCCGTTATTTGAAAATTCATCCATGATCATCGAAGCCGGCGCACGCATTGCCGTTATTGGTGAAAATGGCGCCGGTAAAACGACCTTTTTACGCTGTTTGATGGGCCAACTAACGCCTAACAGCGGTTCCATTAAATGGGCAGAAAATGCGACTAAAGGCTATTGCCCGCAGGATTCCAGCGATGACTTTAACGTCGACATGACCTTGTTCGATTGGATGAGCCAATGGCGCAAACCTAACCATGATGACCAAGTCGTTCGTATGACCCTTGGCCGCATGCTGTTCTCATCAGAAGATTTTAATAAGAAAGTCGCTGTTTGCTCCGGTGGCGAAAAGAACCGTTTATTATTCGGCAAACTCACATTGGGCGAAACCAATGTATTGCTAATGGACGAGCCAACCAATCACTTAGACATGGAATCCATTGAATCACTTAACTTAGCACTGGAAAACTACGATGGCACGTTAGTGTTTGTAAGCCACGATAGAGAGTTTGTTGCCTCTCTTGCCACCCGTATTGTAGAAATAACACCGAATGGCGTTGTTGACTACCATGGTACTTATGACGAATATTTAAAAAGCCAAGATATAGCAGGCTAAAAAAGTAAGTTTTCCTGCGTTTAATACTAAAAAGCCCGCATCTACAGCGGGCTTTTTATTGTTTTCTACTCAGCTAGGCATAGTCGTTTGTAACTCAAATAGGCTCAACCTCGTAAAAAGAAACTAAGACTTACACTTATTCAATAATTCTTGCATTTCACCAGCGCCCTTTTTTCTCGCAAATTCAATGTTTCTACTGGGGATTTTTTCGGGGTCCGTTACACCGCTTAATACTTCTTCAATACTGTCTTCTCGCAAGAGGTGCAACATTGGGTACGGTGAACGATTGGTATAATTCGCCGCATCATCATACTGCGAACCATCAAAACAATAGTCTGGATGGAAGCTTGCCAATTGATAAACACCATCAAACCCTTCCACAGACAGCAACTCTTCCGCAACAGCAACAAAGTCTAAGTAATCGTTAAAGGCTTCAAACCCTAGTGGATAAATAAGCAGTGCCGTTTCAATGGAGGTATTTTCATCTAAACAACTGACTTGTGTCATTAGTGCCGTTAAGCACTGCTCCAATCCCTGTTCGTTTACAACCGTATAACTAAGCCCGCCAGCTGCAATAACCGGCTTGGCAAACGGACAAAAATTCAAACCAACAACAACGTTGTCTACCCACCATTTGCTGTGTTGAATAATCTCAACGTTACTAAAATCTACCACATCAAATCATCAGGCACGGCGTAGTCAGCATATTCGTCATCAACCACCAGCGTTTCAACATCATCTAAATAAATTACTCGTTGCGCATCGCGTTGAGCAATTTTCTCTGCCACAACAGGCGATACAACCTCATACGTTTTGCCCAAATTAACAATAACCGCACGGCCTGAAACAAGCCTATTACGCAAGTCATCGCCAACGTAGATAACTTTTATTTTGTTATCGTCTGTAAAGTTAAAGGCATCACCCTCATCGTCTTTTTCAAGTTTATTCAAATTAATCAGCTGGGTTATTTGCCCTGAAATTTGATTCTTCTCTGCTTGCTGATTACGCTTTTGATTTAATTCACGGTCTTTTTCCAACTGCTTTGCTTTTGCTGCATTGGCTAAGCCGGCCGCTTCATTTTTCACTTCAACTTTATTTTTTTGCTGTTGTTGGCGCTGCTTGTTTTTTTGTTTTTTCGCCTTATCCGCTTTTGACTTACTGGTTAAGCCCGCTTTTAATAATTGGTCTTGTAGGGAAATATTCTTCATTTCATTATCTTATTTTGTATACGAATAAGAGCCTAGCTTTCACACAGCTCATTTAAACTCTCTTTATTAATAATTAACTGATGCGCTGAAACCAGTTTTATAAAACCTTTACGTTTAAAATCGGCAATCACTCTGCTAGCAGTTTCAGTGGTCATTGCTAACATGGCGCCTATATCTTCACGTGTTGGCAAATAACATTCGCCATCATCATTGCCGTCTGACAAATACAACAAAAGATAAGCAACGCGTTGCTTGGCAAAACCACTAGACAGCTGTGAAAGCCAAACGTCCGCATCAAAAATAACACGCTGCCACCGTGCTGTTAATTGTTTGGATAAGTGCGGCGAACGTTCATTCAGTTCTTTTATTTGACTCACAGGAATGCGACAAAAGGCCGCCTCTTCCAAAACCACCGCATGATGCAGGTAATGTTTATTATCCAATGCCTCCAAACCAACAACATCGCCTTTTTTTATAATCCGCACAATTCTTACGCTGCCATCAGCTAAGTAGCTAACAAGCTTAATCAAACCTGAGCGTAACGTAAAAATAAAGTCGGAACAGTCGCCTTGATTATATAAGGTCTCACCTACTGCCAATTCAAACTCATTAATCGGGCGATGAATCAGATCAAAGTCATTCTTATCCAAGTCTGCAAACAAAACGAGGTTACGAATGGCGCATTGCTCGCATTTTTTACCGTGCTTCCAAACATTATCTATTTGTTTTGAATCCATTCTTATTGTTTTTAGATCGCTATTAAATGAAGTACGGGGGGGAGAAAATTAAAAACACGCCAATTGATAATTCTCAAGGATTATCGATATTTTTGATCATACACTAAGTCCATCATTAACCCAAAGGAGACACAATGATGAAAAAAACTAAACTTATTTTAATTGCAATCGTACTCGGCCTTACATTTGTTTCAGGCACCGCTTCAGCAAAACCTAAAGGTGTCTTCATTGACCTTTCAAGCACTGATATTTTCAAAATTCACCGTGCTTTTGCTGTTGGTAGCATGCTTAGAAACACTCAAGATGTACCCGTTACTGTTTATATCAGTTTAGGCGTAACACCTTACACAGACAAAGACTCACCTATTGCAAAAATGCTTTCTGTAAGAGGCCAAACCGTTCACCAACACATGGAAGATTTCATGAAAGCCGGTGGCAACATTGTGGTCTGCGCTATGTGTTTAGGTGGTCATCAAGTTAATTCAGCAAACTTGCTACCAGGCATTACAGCGGGTATGCCAGGAAAAATGATGATGGCACCAGGTGTTAAGTTGCTTAGTTACTAAGCTCTTAACTTAAAAAAACTTCTTGGTTGGGGCGGCTTTCTCGTAAAGTCGCCTTTTTTACTCTTCTTTAAACCTCTCTTAAAACATGCATCGGCGGTTTATTAACGACATCTTTCACGCCCCACAAACCAGCCAACGTCACGCAAGCCCCACTTAGTATAGGCACCGCAATACCAAGCCACACATTAAAGCTAAACTCTAAGTGCAGCACATAAGTATATAAACCCCATAGCACTAACTGAAACATCAGCACCGCAATAACGCCCGCTAACAAACCTACAAATGAAAATTCGATTAAATGGGCGCGCCTTAGTAGTTGCCTATTCGCACCAAGTGTCCGCATTAAAGCGCCTTCGCTGATGCGGTTATCCAGCGTTGCATAAACAGATGCGAATAAGACGGTGAAGCCAGCCAATAAGGCAAAGTAGAGCAGGTAGTTAATAGCCGCTGTTAACTGCGTTAAAATCAATTTTATCTGCTTTAACATCGCGTCAACTTCTAACACTGTCATCGCGGGGAATTGTTTAACCAAGCTGTTTAATAATTTTTTCTTATCATCCGATAAATAAAAGCTGGTGATATACGTCGTTGGAAAATCAGCCAGCGTATCTTTTGAAAACACCATATAAAAATTAGGTTTCATCGTATCCCATTGCACACTGCGCACGTGTGAAACAACCGCTTCAACTTGTTCGCTACCAATACTGAACGTTAAGGTATCGCCCATAACGATGTTTAAACTTTTGGCCAACTTACTCTCAATGGATACTTCGCCTTTAGCTGCCCCGCCCCACTCACCGGCCAAGGTATTATTATCTTCGGGTAACACATCACCCCACGTTAGGCTTAAATCCCGATGCGTGGCTCGTTCGCCTTGCGAATCTTTGGTTACTAATTTTTGAACCCCTATGCCATTAATGCCAACCAAACGTCCACGAACAACCGGATACAAGTTGGCTGCTGGAATATTATTCAGTTTTATTTGTTCCTGAAAATCAGCCACTTGATTCGGAAAAAGATTGAGAGCAAAGTAATTTGGTGCATTCTCAGGTAATTGCTTTTGCCAATCACTTAACAGATCATTTCTAACTGTAAAGCTCAGCAGCATGGCTAATATGGTGATGCTGAACGCTAAAACTTGCGTAATACTCATCGTGCGATCTCTCAATACACCCTGCATGCCTAAACGCCAGATCAAGCCAACGCGTGGCAGCAGTTTCTCTAACTGTTTCAGCAACCCTTTTAATAATAAGGCTGCTAATATCACTGCTAACAAACCACCACCCATGATGGATAACATTAACTTTACATCACCTGTGTATTGAAAAATTAATGCGGCAATAAGTGATAAAGCCAGACCATATACTAACCATGCACTGCTGGTTAACGGCTCTAATTCGCGCCGTAAAACCCGCAGCGGCGACACTCTTTTTAAGCGTAATAACGGCGGCAATGAAAAGCCAATTAAAATAGCAAAGCCTGTTAAAAAACCCAGCATCATAGCTATGCCACTCGGCGCAGATACTTTCGCTGGCAATAAACTTCGCAGCAAATGGAACAAGCCCTCTTGTGTAAACCAACCCAACAATAAACCTATTGAACAAGCGACCAAACCGAGCATAAAGAACTGGTATAAAAAGATGACTAAAATATCGCGTTGCTTACAGCCCAAACAACGCAAAATAGCCGTCGAATTAAAGTGCCGTTCGCTATAACGTCGGCTAGACATAGCTATCGCTACGCCTGCAATAAGAATAACGAGAATACTCGACAGCCCTAAATAGCGTTCCGCACGGCTTAACGCACTACCAAGCTCCGGTCGATCATCTTGCACGTCCATTAATCGCTGCGAAGGCGATAATAGCGGTTTAACCCATGCGTTAAACTCTTTAACCGCTTCTGCTGAACCGCTGAATTGAAAGAAGTAATGTACATGGCTACCCGGCTGTAAAACACGCGTTTCATGTAGGTCCACATCATTCATCATCACCCGAGGCGACAGACTATAAATATCGCCGCGTTTATCCGGCTCATAACTCAATACTTGGCTTACGGTTAACAACTTTTCGCCAACAGTTAACGCATCGCCCACGTTTAATTTAAGCGTTGTTAATACACGCTGATCAACCCACGCCTCACCTTGAGCAGGCCCTTGTTGTTGCGTAACCTCCTGCCCACCTAGCGTCTTTATTGTTTTTAAATGTCCGCGTAAAGGGTACAAATTACTGACTGCTTTTATACCCGACAGTAACAACTCATCATTTTCAATTAACACCGTAGAAAATTCTGCGGTACGTGCTTTTTCCAACCCAAGTTCTGTGTCTTTATTAAGCCATTCAGCAGGAATTAAACTGGAACTGGTAACAATTAAATCAGCAGCTAAAAACTCAGCGGCTTGTGAATTCATCGTGCGTTGCAAACGGTCCGCAAACAAGCTGATTGCCGTAGAGCTGGTTACCGCAATAATCAGCGCAAGCACCAATAACGTTAGTTCTCCGCTGCGTGCATCGCGCTTTAAAAAACGCATCGCCAAGGACAGTCGGTTCATACAAGTCGCCCAGCTTCAATATGAACAGTCCGCTGGCAACGTGAGGCCAAGCCAGAATCATGCGTTACCAGCACTAAGGTCGTTTGTTTTTCTTTATTCAATTCAAACAAAAGTTCTATGATTTGTTCTCCGGTTTTGCTATCTAAATTCCCCGTTGGTTCATCTGCAAACAAAATAGCAGGCTGCGTCACAAAAGCACGCGCCAGCGCAACACGTTGCTGCTCACCGCCCGATAGTTTCATTGGTGTATGATCTAAGCGCGAACCTAAACCGACACGCTCCAATAAATTCACAGCCGTTTGCTTTGCATTAGCGTCGCCACGTAACTCTAACGGCAACATCACATTTTCTAGCGCTGTTAAACGCGGCATCAGTTGAAACGACTGAAAAACAAATCCCACCAACTTATTGCGTACCTCCGCGCGCCCATCCTCATCTAAACTTGTCAGCTCTTCACCATTTAAAGCTACTGTACCTTGCGAAGGCGCATCTAAACCGGCCAACAAACCTAATAACGTGGATTTACCTGAACCCGAAGCGCCGACAATCGCTATACTTTCACCTCGATTAATTGTTAAATCAACCGACGATAAAATATTCAAACCGCCATCTGCAACTTGTACTGTTTTACCAAGGTTTCTAGCTTCAATAATTAGGGAATCACTTTTCAACATGTTTAAATTTTCTTTACTGTTAATTGTTACGTTATTTTCATCCGGCGCTATTTCTAAAAACATCCTTGTTCTAGGCGATAGTATAAGCGCTGGCTACGGTATGCCTATTGAAAAAGGCTGGGTGAATGTTTTACAACAAACACTCAACGAAAGAAATATACATTCCATCCTCATCAATAAAAGTATTAGCGGCGACACAACCGCTGGTGGTCTTGCTCGTATCAACCAAGCCTTAGAACAACACAAACCCGAAATAGTTCTACTTGAATTAGGAGCAAATGATGGCTTACGCGGTTTTTCACCTGTTTTGATTAAAAAGAACCTTAGAGAATTAATCCGGCGATGTAAGGAATCTGGCGCACAAGTCCTTCTACTCAGTATGCGCATTCCCTCCAACTACGGCAAACGCTACACTGACATGTTTTATAACAACTACCTAGAACTAGCAGAGGAAATGAATATTCCCGTTGTGCCTTTTATTTTAGAAGACATCGCCCTAGCACAAGGCATGATGCAAGAAGACCAACTGCATCCTAATGAAAAAGCTCAGCCAATTATTGCTAAACGAGTTGGGGAGTATTTGGAGCCATTATTACAAAACAAATAAATATATTACTAACTTGGTTTAGCGCTCAAGATCTTCAAGCTCAATATTCAGCGCATGACCTGAAATTTTCAGTTCATACAGCGACACCGCCAACGACAGCATCATCAACACCAAGCTAAGAATAAAGCTGGCCTGCCCTAAAGGCAATAAATCCATAAACAATAAAAACATGGCTATTACACACGATGTAATACTCAAAACACCTAGGATTTGCATCCAAATGATAAGCCGTATACGTAACCGTAAGCTAATAATTTGGCGCGCAATTAACTCCTTATTCGTTTCATTAATTTGCCGATGTAACCCTCGTATTACTCCCGCCAACCCCATAAATCTATTGGTATAAGCCAATAAAAGGAGGGATATTGCTGGAAACAATAAGGCGGGCGTTGATAAATCCATATTACATATTTCCGTAGTTTGGCCCACCACCGCCTTCTGGTGTTACCCATGTGATATTTTGAGCAGGATCCTTAATATCGCATGTTTTACAGTGGACGCAGTTCTGACCGTTGATTTGAAACTTATCGTTACCTTCTTCATCTTTAACAACCTCATACACACCTGCAGGACAATAAAGCTGCGCAGGCTCATTATAAAGCGGCAAATTTTGACTCAACGGTATGCTTGGGTCAGTTAGTTTTAAATGGCACGGCTGGTCCTCTTCATGGTTCGTGCTGGATAAGAAGACCGATGACAATTTATCAAACGTTATTTTACCGTCTGGTTTAGGGTAATTAATCACAGGGCATTTTGCCGCTGGTTTTAACGTAGCGTGATCAGGCGTGGTATTACGCCATGTAAACGGAAGCTTTCCGGCAAAGATGTTTTGATCAAACCAAGAAAATGTGCCACCTAAAAACGTACCAAACTTGTGTAATGCTGGACCAAAATTTCGCGTTTTATGAAGCTCATCAAACACCCATGATGATTTGTATTTTTCATCCATAAGGCTTAATTCTTTACCAGCCACATCGCCTGCTTTCAACGACTCGATAACCGTTTCAGCGGCTAACATGCCCGTTTTCATGGCTGTATGGTTGCCTTTAATTTTCGCACCGTTTAAGAAACCCGCGTCACACCCAACCAATAAACCACCGGGGAAGCTAAGCTTAGGTACCGATTGCATACCGCCTTTATTAACGGCTCTTGCGCCGTAGGACACCCGTTCACCGCCTTCGAGGAATTGACTGATTTTTGGGTTTGATTTCCAACGCTGCATTTCATCAAAGGGGCTTAAATGCGGGTTGGTATAATTTAGAGCAACAATAAACCCAAGTGATACTTGGTTGTTTTCCATGTGGTATAAAAACCCACCGCCTTCTGTATGGTTATCCAACGGCCAACCCGCTGTATGTACAACCAAACCTTCTTGATGCTTCTCTGGGTCAATGGTCCAAACTTCTTTAATGCCTAAGCCGTAATGCTGCGGATCGGCATCTTTGTTTAGATCGAAGCTTTCCATTAGTTGTTTGCCTAAATGCCCTCGGCAACCTTCAGCAAAAATAGTTTGTTTAGCGAGTAACTCCATACCTGGCATATAGCTGTCTTTTTCACTGCCATCTTCGGCAATCCCCATGTCACCGGTTAAAATTCCTTTAACGCTGCCGTCATCGTTATATAGAATTTCTGAGGCGGTAAAGCCGGGGAAAATTTCCACGCCCATGCCTTCAGCTTGTTCAGCCATCCAGCGACATACATTTCCCATACTAACGATATAGTTACCATCGTTGTGCATTGGTTTTGGAATAAAGAAATTCGGCGTTCTAATGCCTTTGTCTTCACCGGTTAAATAGTAAACATCATCGCCCTTCACTTCCGTATTTAAAGGTGCGCCAAGCTCTTTCCAATTAGGGAAAAGTTCATTCATGGCAGTCGGTTCTAGAACAGCGCCAGATAAGATGTGCGCGCCAACTTCTGAACCTTTTTCAATCACACAAACCATCAGTTCTTGTTCGTTCTTTTCTGCTAGTTGCATTAGTTTACAGGCAGCCGATAATCCAGCAGGTCCTGCACCAACGATAACAACATCAAACTCCATTGATTCTCTTTCCATTACTATTCCTCTCTAATTGGAAATAAAAAAGGCGTCAGTACTGCTTAGCAGACACGGACACCTTTTATTGTATTTACTTATTCAAATTTACAGTGCTTTTTCAAGCTCCTCAATCACTTCAAACAAATCGGCTACTAAGCCAAAGTCAGCTACTTCAAAAATAGGTGCATCGGCATCTTTGTTAATGGCAACAATCGTTCCTGCATCTTTAATACCGGCTAAATGCTGAATAGCGCCAGAAATACCAAAAGCCATATATAAGTCTGGCGCAATGATTTTGCCGGTTTGACCTACTTGGTGATCGTTCGGAATAAAGCCAGCATCAACAGCCGCTCTTGAAGCGCCAACACCCGCGCCAAGTTTGTCAGCTAAGCTGTAGATTGCTTTGAAGTTTTCTTCGCTACCAACACCTCGGCCACCAGAAACAACTTTAGCTGCTGCTTGTAAGTCAGGGCGGTCACCGCCACCACCAGACTCAAGTCCAACAAAGCGCGTATGTGATGGCAAAGTTGCGTCAACACTGCGTGTTTCAACAGAGGCCGAACCGTCATTTGAAGCCGCTTTATAAGACGCTGTTCTAACGGTGCCAATCACTAAGCCTTCTGGCGCTTCCACTGTTATAACGGCATTACCTGCGTATACAGGACGGTCAAATACAGTCGCGCTTTCTACGCGCATAATGTCGCTGATTTGTGGGCGGCCTAAATGCGCCGCTACACGAGGCATAAGGTCTTTACCAAACGTTGTGCTTGGCGCTAATACGTGACTGTAATCAGCTGCTAATGCTTCAATTTGTGGCGCTAAAATAGCGGCAACTGCGTTTTCATTTGCTGGGTTTTGCACTAATAAAACAGTGCTAACACCTGTGATTTTTGCTGCTTGCTCTGCAACAGCACTACCGTCTGCTGCTAAAACAACGACATCAACAGCGTCTAAGCCTAAGTCAGCTGCGCAACTAACAGCGCGTGCAGTCGATCCATTTAAATTTGCACCATCGTGCTCGGCAATAACTAATACTTTACTCATTAGATTAACCCCTTTTCTTTTAGTGCGGTCACCAGTTCGGCAACGGACCCTACTTTGATACCCGCTTCACGTTTTGCTGGTGCTGTTGTTTTAATAACCTTTACTGTCGGAGCAACCTCAACATTTAAGTCTGCTAAAGCTATTGCTTCCAACGGTTTACGTTTTGCTTTCATAATATCGGGAAGCTTCACATAACGTGGCTCGTTTAAACGTAAATCGGCACTGATAATAGCAGGCAAATCGATAGATAATGTTTCTAAACCGGCATCTACTTCACGTGTAACAATGGCTGTATTACCTTCAATCTTCACTTCTGAAGCGAATGTTGCTTGCGGCCAGTGTGATAACGCGCCTAACATTTGAGCCGTTTGGTTGTTATCGTCATCAATCGCTTGCTTACCCAGCATAACGATTTGTGGTTCTTCTTTATCCGCCAGTGCTTTTAAAATACGCGCACCAGTTAGGGGTTGAATTTCATCGTCAGTTAACACATGAATAGCACGATCGGCACCCATGGCTAAGGCTGTTCTTAACTGTTCTTGGCACGCTTTAGGGCCAATAGTTGCTACGATCACTTCTTCAGCGTTACCGGCTTCTTTTATACGTAATGCTTCTTCAACAGCAATTTCATCAAATGGGTTCATGCTCATTTTTACGCCATCTGTTGCAACACCCGAGCCATCTGGCTTTACTTGTATACGCACGTTGAAATCAACAACGCGTTTCACACCCACTAAAATTTTCATTACGGCCCCTTGTTTATTTAAGTTTAAATTTTACTAAAATCTAACGACTATTAGATTATTGTATCGTACAATTCCCTATAAATACAAATATACCTAATTATCAATCGATTAAAAACATGAATATTAATGAAGCCATTGAAAGCCGTATTTCTGTACGCGCGTACATAGACAAGCCCGTCACTAACGACACTATTAATAAGATTTTAGATGTTGCTCGTTGGAGCCCATCTGGAACCAACACGCAACCTTGGAAGGTAGCGGTTGTGCAAGGCTCAACAAAACAAACCATTACCGATGGTTTACTCAATGCTGTGAACAACAAAATACCGCCCAACCCTGATTATCAATACTACCCAGAGTCATGGGTCGAACCCTTCAAAAGCAGGCGATTCCAATGTGGCATGGATCTATATGAAGCCCTTGATATTGGGCGAGAGGATAAAGAAAAGCGCTTAGAAGCAGGATTAGCAAACTACCGATTTTTTGGCGCACCTGTAACGTTGTTCTTTTTTATTGATAAAGACATGGGTAAAGGTTCATGGGTTGATATGGGCATGTTCATTCAAAACGTTATGCTAGCCGCTCGCGAACATGGCTTAGGCACTTGCCCACAAGCTTCTACCAGTGATTATCCTGATTTAGTTCGTAAGGCGCTCAATGTTCCAGACCAATTTTCCTTAATTTGCGGGGTCGCTTTAGGCTACCCAGATGACTCAGAACCCGTCAACCAATATAGAACTCAACGAGAGGAAGCATCCAGTTTCACAACATGGTTTGATTAATGAAAACCCTTCTTTTTTTGCTTACTCCAATGTTATGGGTAACTTCCTGCTGTAAATCATATAAAAGATATTCTTGCTCCCAAAATACAGGTAGAATCTAAGGTTTATGTTTAAAGAAAAAGACAGTCAATATGGTCTTTTTCTTTACTTCAAATACAATCAAATAAACCGGGTTTTACATGCACGTGGATTATGCATCTGTCGACAGAAAGCAACTTGCTAAAGATATTGACGAACTAAGAAAGAAGGTAAAAGAACCAACACAAGAAGACTTTCAACACTTAAAGAAAGTTGAATTATGGGGCCGTCTTTGCGCCATTTTTGGTTACGCAACCGCTTGGATTATCCCCTTTAACCCAATATCTGCCTTTTTTATTAGCACTGCTAATATGTCTCGTTGGGCCAATGTTACCCACCCTGTTATGCATGGCGCCTACGATAAGGTTCCTAATGTGCCTAAGCGTTATACCCGAAAAGGCTATGCAAGAGGTTGGCGCAGAATCATTGACTGGTTAGATTGGATTCAACCAGAAGCTTGGGATATTGAACATAACAACTTACATCATTATCGTTTAGGCGAAAAAGAAGACCAAGACCTTATTGAACAAAACATGGAATGGTTGCGCCACTCAAAAATACCTATGTGGGCACGATACACCATCGTTATATTATTCATGGGTATCTGGAAAGCTGCTTATTACGCACCGACTACCCTGCACGTTTTAAATAATATTAAACGCAAAAAAGCAGGGCTACCGGAAACAGACGAAACAGCAAGAAATCCTTTTAGCAAAGACGGTACCGCGCTTTGGTTAAATTGCTATTTACCGTATGTGTTTTTCCGTTTCGCGTTTCTTCCTATGCTCTTTTTACCCTTTGGAGTGGAAGCAGCCACCAATGTTTTACTCACATCTCTACTCGCTGAGTTATTCACTAACATTCACTCGTTTACTGTCATCGTTCCTAATCATTCCGCTGAAGATATTTACCGCTTTAACCAACCTGCCACTAGTAAAGGCGAATTCTATTTACGTCAAATAATAGGCAGCGTTAATTACACTTCAGGCTCTGACCTTATCGATTTTTCACACGGTTGGTTAAATTACCAAATTGAACATCATATTTTTCCTTTTCTACCCTTAAGCCAATATCAAAAGATGCGGCCAGAAATTCAAAAAATATGCGAAAAACACAATTTACCGTATAGGCAAGAAAACGTTTTCAAACGTTTGCGTATGTCTATGGATTTGATGGTGGGTAAGACGCGGCTATTAGTTGCAGACCCAGAACCTACCGTTACCGCTAATTAAAAATGCGCTAAACATTTTTTATGGTTTCAAAAAAAACCTCAAGGTTAAGTATTGTTTTTTTGAGGATGCAAACTATAGTCTATAGGTGGTAACGCCACATAAGTTCTTATTACACATGGAGGTGGAAAATGAGCAACACTACAAGCGATAAAACGACCCTTATCAATTCAATATCTAACCGCGCCAGTTCTGAAATGGGACTCGACCATTTCAAAACTCAATATATAACCGCTATAGAGCATCATTATCGTGGGCTAGACTTAGCGGGCATACTTAACGCTGACCAAGCAAATTTCTCAAAAGCCATTAACAGCATATACCGAAAAAATAAAAAAATGGCCGACACGCTATCTTTTAAAAGCGCCGCCCAGCTGTAGCCAATGGTTACGTCACCTAATGTACCTTGAGCAAACTTAAAGCCATGGAAATAATTTTTTTAGCGCTTAATTTAGCTGACAATATTTTAAACAACTTTAATCACGCCCACCCCAGAGTCGAAACATATAGGAAACAACATTGCTTCGCACGTCGGCTTTAAAGAAAACAAACTAAATAATTTAGCAAATAACGAGAAAATACAATACGCTCTTACCTGTTATACAAACTAACGTTATTGAACAACCGTACAAGCAATATACAAATAAGCTCTTTTCATAACAATATACTGATACATCGTCTAAACTAAATCTATTACTAACCTAGATAACTCAACTATTGCATTTGACAGCTATCAACGATAAAAATATTGAGCTATTTCAACAACTCTTCCGTAGAGTTGATGAAGCATCATTACTTCTAAAAAACGGTGTCTTTATCGACTGTAATGCAGCCGCAATTGAAATGGTTGGTTACCCGAACAAAGAGTCCCTAATAAGTCACTCCCCTGAAAACCTTTCACCGCCCTTACAACCTAATGGGAAATTGTCAGTCGACGAGATTAAAAGACACGGCTCTTTAGCAAGACAGAAAGGGACGCATAATTTTGACTGGGTGCGCTTGAAATACGACGGTTCAAGTATCCTTTTAGACGTTTCATTAACGGTTCTTTTACTGAGTGGCGAAGAATATATCCATGTTTTATGGCGCGACCACACGGAAAGAAACAAAAAACGTCAAATCGAATCGGTAAACCAGTTCATAGAAAAAATGGGGGACGCACACCTTGTTCTAAAAAATGGTGTATACATCGAATGTAATCAAGCCGCAGTCGATATGCTTGGTTACCCGAACAAGCAAAGTCTTCTTAATTTAGGACGAGAAAACTTTTACCCCGAATTTCAGCCCGACGGAGAAAACACGTACGAAGCCGTCCGTAAACAAATCGAGAAAACACGAAAAGAAGGCACTAGTTCTACTCATTGTACGTATAAAAGACAAGATGGTTCACTACTTCACACTATAGTCGCAACGACAATGGCTATTGTCGATGACGAGGAAGTCCTTCATGTTGTATGGCGCGACATTACTCACATAAAGCAGCAGGAAAAAGCACTCGTTGAAAGCGAGTTAAGGTTTAAAGTATTGTTTAACAACTCAGCCACTGCCGTTCTTACCTTTGAGAATGGCTCATATACTGATTGTAATGACGCTGCCTTAAGGTTACTGGGGTATAGCAATAAAGAAGAGCTGATAAATCGTGATCACCCCCTTTCCCCCCCTACTCAACCCGATGGTAGAAATTCTTCTGATAAAGGTGATGAAGTGCTGGCTCATGCTTATAAAGTTGGTAGCCATCAATTTGAATGGATGCATCAACGTAAAAATGGCGAAGTTTTTCCTGTAGAAGTGCAAGTGGAGATTCTTACCATCAACTGAAAACAGGTCGCGCAAATTGTTTGGCGTGATATGAGCGCGCAAATTGAAGCGCAATCTGACTCTATAAAGAAACTATTACGCCGTATAGGTGACGCCTCTTTGCTGATTAAAGGCGATGTATTCGTTGATTGCAATCAAGCTGCCATAGACTTGCTAGGCCACCCTAATAAGCAGTCATTATTGAACGCTCACCACTCCCAACTTTCTCCAACTAATCAACCTGATGGCCGAAACTCTATTGAAAAAGGCAATGAAATCATAAAAGAAAGCTATAAAAAACGCTCTACTTTTTTTGAGTGGACTCACCTTAAATACGACGGAACACCCATCCTTATTGATGTACTACTCACACCTGTTCAGATTAACAACGAAGATATGCTCCATGTTATTTGGCGTGACCTGACCGAAAAAAAGGCAGCAGAAGCCAAAATTGAAAAGCTCGCTTATGAAGACAGTTTAACGGGACTTACCAACAGGCGATCATTTATTCAGCGACTTACTCAAACTTTAGAAATTTATAAACGAACTCTCTACAACGGCGCATTACTTTTTATCGATTTAGATCACTTTAAGAACGTTAACGATACTTTATGGCATAACGCAGGCGATAACCTTTTAAAACAAGTTGCTAACCGTTTAGAAGCGGCTGTGAGGGCAGGTGATACTGTCTCTCGCTTTGGTGGTGATGAGTTTGTTGTTATGCTTGCAGAATTAGATAAAAACGTTATCCATGCGGCTAATAAAGCTGAATTGGCATGTGAAAAGTTATTGCTTGATTTAAACAAACCTTACGAGATTAAAGGGAAGGAGGTCTCAATCTCTGCAAGCATTGGCGTATCTATGTTTGCAGAAGATTCTGTTGCCTCAGTTCTCTTGCAGAAGTCCGACATTGCCATGTATCAAGCTAAAGCGTCAGGGCGTAATGCCATTCGCTTCTTTGACCCTGAAATGCAAAAAGCGATCAATGAGAGGGCTGCAACTGAACAACTCATTAGAGATGCCTTATCCGATAAGCTATTTGAGCTGCATTATCAATTACAAGTTAATCAATATGGCGACGCAGTAGGCGTTGAAGCTTTGCTCCGTTTAAACCACCCTAAGCAAGGCTTTATTCCACCTATGCACTACATTCCTATTGCCGAGGAAACAGGGTTAATCGTTCCAGTTGGTTTCTGGGTAATAGAAAAAGCCTGTCAACAATTGAAGCAATGGGAAGGCAACCCCAATACAAGCGGTTTAACCATTGCAGTTAATATTAGTCCATTGGAGTTTAATCAAGAGGACTTTGTTATTAATGTGCTCAGCGCAATTAAAAACAGCGGTGCTAACCCAATGCTTTTAAAGCTCGAAATAACAGAGACCATGTTGGTGGGCGATATTGAGAAAGTCATTCTAATAATGGGCATATTAAAAGAAAGCGGTGTGCAATTTTCATTGGATGACTTTGGAACAGGCTATTCATCCTTGCAGTATCTAAGGAAGTTACCGTTAGACCAGCTGAAGATTGACCAATCGTTTATACGCGACTTAGAGCATGACGAGCAAGACCGCTCTATTGTAGAAACCATTATTGTAATGGGGAAAGCGCTTGGCTTAAATGTTATCGCTGAAGGTGTTGAGAACACACACCAACAAGACATGTTATGTGATTATGGCTGCTTTAATTATCAAGGTTATTTATTCGCAAAGCCCATGCCTGCTACTGACATAGAGAAAAGACTGAACTGTTAATTTAGTCACTGCACCTTTAATCTTCGTCTGTTGAGCCTGATGACAAAGACTTATTGCGATTACTATCAGGCCCGCCCAAAATAAACAGAAAACAAACTAAATAAGTATTACCCCGCCACCTCGCCTCATCCCACTATCATCATCGAACTCAAGCTCATCATTGAGTTCAGGGTTATTATGTCGGCGCACCGCTTGGAAAAGTGCCTTAGAGCGTGCTGATATTAAAGATTTTCGTTAGCATGATTTAAGACACACTTTGGCAAGCTGGCATGTTCAATCGGGGGGTACCACTTAATGTGATGAAAGAGCTTCGAAGTTGGAAGAGCTTTGATATGGCACTTAGATACGCTCATTTAGCACCTGAGCATTTAGCGCGTTATGCGTCTAATGTCTCTGTAGCAAGTTGACACATTATTTGGCACATAACATCTGATAAGCATTGGGCTGCTTAATTATATGCTGGCTAAGTAGTTGGAATATGAAGAAAAGATGGTGGGTCGTGCGCGATTCGAACGCGCGACCATCGCATTAAAAGAGCCGATAACTTTTGTAAGTTATTGATTTTATTGTAGTATTAAGGGGCGTTCGTTGCGCTTTTATCAGGGTTGAGCATGACAATGCATAGTTAAACCCCACAAATCCCCCACACGATTTGACCATCGCACAAAACATGCAACCATCAATAGTCGGGCAATGGTTTCCGTTTATTAACACTGTAGCGGATCATAAAAATCACATGCCTTGACTTTATCTTGGTATTATATATGATACCATTATGAGTCAATTAATAATTATAGACACTTGCGTATTAATATCAGCATTACGCTCAAATAAAGGCGCGTCTTTTAAGCTTTTATCATTAATTGACAGCAAGAAATTCACATTCTTTTTATCT
>LWTL01000114.1 GCA_002101235.1 Cycloclasticus sp. symbiont of Bathymodiolus heckerae
TGCTGCTTCAAGCCTAAATTCAGGGGTAAATGTTGGTCTGCTTCTTCTCATCATGCGCTCACCTTTTTATCTTGAGATGAATAATATCACCTCTAATTAGGTGGCCAACTTAACTATGCCACTACATCTAATCCAAGTTTAATGCTCGTATGCTGTTCTTCGGGGCTATCCCAGAATAGCATCCTAAATGTATCTGAGTGATTTTTAGGTAGCTTTTTACTGTAGAAATAATCATTTTTCTCTAGCCAGTCTCGATTTGCATAGAGTGTATCTTGAATGCTAGATGTTGCCGTTTTTGACATGCCGACATGTAAATATAGGTTTTTAACGTGGTTGTTTTTCATGATTTATTAATAAGTAGTAAATGCCAGTAAGAGCTTAGTGAGCAGCGCTTGCAGTCGGAATGAATAGTTCGTAAAAAGGAGTTTACAAGTATCCCGTTGGCTTTAGGTATTGGGGCGAAGAGTACTTTGTGTATGTGGGGAACTGGCGTCATAAGCTTTACTCCTAACTTGGGAGTGTCACATATATTTTAAATTACTTCTGCACCTTAATCTGCGTGGCTAGGGTTTATGGGAATGGGTTAGATTAAGATTAAGATTAAGATATTGAGAAGGGTGCATAAGAAATGTCACGCCTATAGCAATAATTGGTTCTGATCTATTATCTTTCAAATTCATAATTAAAATAGTCTATGTCTTTTTTGTAAATTCCAGCAACAATCTCTATTGATTCTTTGTCGTAATATTGGGAGTAGTCTTTGAATTTTTCCGGGAACTGCTGCTGAATAGTCATAGCTGTGTCATGCATGTAGTGTTTTCTGTAGTCCAGCTTGTAAGGGTTGTCATTCCCGCGATGCAGGTTATTATCCCAAGTCTTGGTTGCATTGTAATGTTTGTCTAGTAATACTATCCCACCAAGAGCCTGCTCTATAGAATTCCCGCCTGTTCTTCTAAGGTGAATAAAAATACATTCGTGTCTGTCGCTAACCATTTTTTACAACCCTTTTAAAAGCTAAATGGTAACACTCAATTTAACCTTGGCAAGCTAAAAAACACTTCCCTGAGAGAGTAAGGCCTAATAACCGCTGTCACGCATCGAGCAAACCCGTGCAGTGTTCTACTAGAGCAGGATTTCGGGTGGCACTATTGATAATTTATTGTGTAGTGGCATAGTTAATTAGGCCGGCTAAATAAAGTGATATTATTCACCTCATTATTATAAAAGGGGGCTCTCGAAAAAGTGGTAAACCCATCTCGTCGGCGTAGAATGGTATAGCGAGCTAAGGCACCTACGGAGAACGAAGAAATAGCTGGCTGATTATTGCGGTTGAGTGCCGGGTGCAAACGCGTGGCTTTGGTCTGCGCTATTGTGCTCGGCTTTTAATGTATAGAAACGATTTTAAGGGGCGTTAATGTTGAAAAATAAAAACATATTAGTTACTGGTGGTAGCCGTGGAATTGGCAAGGCGATAAAAAAGTCTCTGGAATGCAAAGGGGCTAACTGTATTTCTCCTTCTAGAAATGAATTGGATATTTCTAGTTTAAGAAGTATAGAAGCATTTTTTGCTTCTTTGGACGTAGAGCTTGATGGACTTGTGAATAATGCTGGGATAAACATTGTAAACCCGGTTGAAGCTATTAATGATGTCGATACTGAGAAAATGATAAAAACAAACTTGATTGCTCCTCTGAAACTTATTCAGTATGCGGTTAAAGGCATGCGAAAAAAGCCATCTGGTAGAGTTGTGAATATCAGCTCCATTTGGGGGGTTAGGTCAAAGGAGCATAGGTCTTTATATTCTTTGACGAAGTTTGGTTTAAATGGTATTACAAGAGCTTTGGCTCGTGAATTGGGGCCTGATAATATTATGATAAATTCTGTGGCGCCAGGTTATGTCAATACCGAGATGACTAATCAAAATATCTCGAGTGATACCCAAAAAGAGATTGTTGAAACTATACCTCTTGGTAGGTTTGCGAGCCCGGATGAAATAGCGAAATTAGTGTTGTTTTTGTTGTCTGATGACAATACCTATATAACTGGGCAAACAATAGTTATTGATGGAGGTTTTTTAGCGTGAAGATTACGATTAACTCGAACATTAGAAACTATGACGTTTGTTTTGAAGACTCATTTTCTTTCATTGGTGACCTCCAGGATGAGAAAGACCCGATCTTTGTGGTTGACCTGAATGTCTATGCTTTATATCAAAAGCAACTTGAGGGAATACCTAGAGAAAGGCTTTTTTTGTTCAATGCTATCGAAGAGAATAAAACGTTTGATTACATAAAGGAAGTTTATGATTTTCTTCTTTCTAAGTCGGCAAAGCGGAGTTCTACTTTTATATCAATTGGAGGAGGGATTACTCAAGATATAACAGGCTTTGTTGCGTCCACTTTTTTCCGAGGGCTTAACTGGGTTTTTGTTCCAACAACGTTTTTGGCGATGACTGATAGCTGCATTGGTAGTAAGACATCTGTCAATTACGATAAGCATAAAAATTTAATGGGGACATTCTACCCGCCGAGTAAAATTTATATAAACAAAGATTTTTTGCTGACTTTAAAAGAGCTAGATTTTTACAGTGGAATAGGTGAGACAATTAAGTTTCAACTGATGGAAGAATCATACCCGAAGGATTTCGAATCTATTTTGGCAAAGGTAGAGAAAATAGTGCTTAACGAAAATGATAGAAATGCTGTTATTTTGGAAAATATGAATATTAAGAAATCGTATATGGATGGTGACGAGTTTGATTTTGGCAGAAGGAATCTGTTGAATTACGGGCACTGTTTTGGACATGCGCTTGAGACCTCGTCTGGTTATTATATTCCTCACGGGATAGCTGTAAATATAGGCATGGTTTTTGCTAATTGCATTTCAGAAGGTAGAGGCTTGATTACAAAGGAAGATTCTGATTTTGTTAACCATAAAATCTTAGTTCCAAACGTGCCGCTTAGTTTAAGGTCGAAGGATTTTGATGCTTCCATTCTTCTGGAATCTATGAAGAACGATAAGAAGCGGGTGGGTGAGTTCCTCTCCGTTATAATCCCCGGCGAGGAATTTAGAATGATTAAAGCTAATGATGTAACTGACATGGAATTTGAAGAAGGGATGAAGAAAACGTACAATACATTTTTTGGTGGATAACAATTAAGGAGTTTGACAAAAAGGATGAATGTAATTGAGAAAGGAATGATAGAGTTATTAAAAAGACTCAAAGAGGAATATGGTGTTATTGAGCTAAAAGCCGAGTATGAAAATGAGGGTAGCCGACCAGATGAGCTAATGCGATTAAAAGATGTCGCTGGAAATGTTGGTTTACCTGTTATCCTCAAGATAGGCGGTGTTGAGGCTGTTTCAGATATATACAGTGCAATAACACTTGGTGCAAAGGGTGTCATTGCGCCTATGGCTGAAACTAAGTTTGCTGTGAGTAAGTTTACTAATGCAATAACTAACTTTGTTCCAACAGACAACGCGTCCGATATTGATTTTTGTATTAACGTTGAGACTATTACGGCTCATAATAATATAGATGAAATATTGTCGCTGGCTGATATTTCTATATTAGATGGTGTGACAATTGGCAGGGTGGACTTTACAGCGTCAATGGGTAAAGACCGGGGGTTTGTAAACAGCCCCGAGATGCTGCAGTATTGTGTGAACGTATTTACAAAATGTAGAGAGAAAAATCTAAAATGCGGATTAGGTGGTGCGATATCTACTGAATCGGAGGGTTTTATTCGTCACCTTGTAGAAAGAAATCTTGTAGATAAATTTGAGACACGGAAGGTAGTTTATGATAAGTCAGCTTTGGATACGCTGCAGGAAGGTATATTGCTTGGCGTCGAGTTTGAGTTGCGCTGGTTAGAAAGTAAGGAAAGGTATTATCATAGAATAAAGATTGAAGATCAAAAACGGATATTAATGCTAAAAAATAGATTGAATAGCTAACTTAATTTAAGGTGAGCGGTAAAAATGATTAGCCCTAAGCATAAATATATTGCTGAAATTCCGGCCCGTATTGGCAGTAATAGAGTAAAAAAGAAAAGCATACGCATGCTAGATGGCAAGCCGATGATTCAATACGCTATTGAAGCATGTAAAAACGCCTCAAAGGTTAAAGAAGTGTTTGTTAATACAGATAGCGACTTGATTGGAAAGGTTGCTATTGTTAATGAGGTAGGATATTACAAGAGACTGGAGCACCTTGCGTCAGACACTAGTAAGCAAGACGAGTTTAACTACGATTTTTTAATGAATATGGATTGTGAGGCTGTCATCATGGTCAACCCAGTTTCTCCATTGATAGAGGGGTCTGATATTGACAACGCCATTACTTATTTTGAAGAGATGGAGCTAGATTCATTAATCAGTGCTAAGCAAGAAAGGTTGCATGTTTTTTTCCAGGGTAACCCGCTAAATTTTTGTACGGACTCATTGCTTCCTGCGACTCAAGATATTGCTCCTGTGGATATTTGTACTTGGAATATATGTATTTGGAGAAAAGAAACATTTATCAGGTCATATGAAAAGGATGGTTACGCTGCGTTTAGTGGGAAGGTGGGTTTGTGGAGCGTAGACCCCATTAAGGCAATAAAAATCAGCTATGAAGATGACTTTAGAATGGCTGAAGAGATAATTAAATCTCGAGAAGGGCGTGCTTCTGAATACAAGCCCTCGTATTACGAGGAAGTATTGTAAGCAACTGAATCTCTACGGAAGTAGTGAATTTTTCGGTGGAAAAAACTACTTGCTGCCTATTCATCTAGGCAGGGTACATTTACTGTAAAGTTAGTGGGTAAAGAGGATATGGCAAATCGTTTGTTCAGCTCGTTATAAGCAGGTAGTCTCAGAGGACGTGATTTTCTGGAATAGGGAGCCTGTAGTTACAATGGGTGAGTAGTCAAAGGAAGCAGCGGTTGCGTGTTTAAATGAAAAGAGTATTTGACCTTCTTTTAGCTGCTATAGTTACTTTTGTTTTCTTACTTCCAATTTGTATAGTCGCTATTTTGGTGCGGCTCACATCAAAAGGACCTGCATTATATTGGTCCGACAGGATTGGAGTTAATAACACTGTGTTCAAAATGCCAAAGTTTCGTAGTATGAAGGTTGATACGCCAGCAGTTGCGACCCATTTATTGGAAGACTCTAAAAGTGTTTTAACACCGATTGGTGATTTTTTACGTAAGTCTAGCTTGGATGAGCTGCCTCAATTGTGGTCTATTCTAGTGGGAGATATGAGTTTTGTAGGGCCACGACCAGCGTTATTTAATCAGGACGATTTGATTGTACTACGAACTGATAAAAGCGTGGATAAACTCATGCCGGGTTTAACGGGTTGGGCGCAAGTGAATGGGCGTGATGAATTGCCTATACCGAAAAAAGTAGATTTAGATGTCGAGTACCTTCAGCGGCAATCTTTTGGGTTTGATATTTATATTCTTTGGCTAACACTTATTAAAGTTATTAAACGCTCAGGCGTTTCGCATTAATGGCGCCCTAACTTACGCCGCTATTTTCCATCACAATATCTGCTGACTTCCAGCCTCTAGCCTCCTGCCACCATGATTTGAGGTAAGATTTTCCTTCATTTAGCAAGTCTTGTGCTCGGCTGACTCGGGCTGAGTGCCCTGAAATATCACGTTTTGCCCAATTGTAATTCCCCTTGAAAACCAAGGGAGTTTTAAGTAGAAAATTCTTATAATGAAATAAAGGAGTTTTCGATGAAAAAATCACGTTATACAGACAGCCAAATTTTGTCGATCTTGAAGAAAAATGAAGCAGGCACACCGGTTCCAGAATTATGTCGTGAACACGGTATGAGCAATGCGATGTTTTATAAGTGGCGGTCTAAGTTTGGCGGTATGGATGCCTCATTAATGAAGCGGATGAAAGAGCTTGAATACGAGAACCGACGGCTTAAAAAGATGTACGCAGAAGAAAAACTAAAAGCTGAGATTGTTAAGGAGGCACTTGAAAAAAAGTGGTAAAGGCCATCTCGCCGGCGTGAGATGGCGCAACGCGCCAACAATGATTTTAGTGCCTCGGTACGTGTCAGCTGCTGCGCTTTTGGCATCAGTGAAACTTGCTACCGTTATCAAGCCAAGCTATCCACGGAGAATGAAGAAATAGCGGATTAGCTGCTGAGGTTAAGTACCACGCATAAGCGCTGGGGCTTCGGGTTGTACTTTTTGTACCTTCGTAATATCAAAGGTTATGGTTGGAACCATAAACGGGTTTACCGCATTTATAGGGAGCTTGAGCTGAACTTAAGAATCAAACCTAAGCGACGTATCAAACGGGACAAGCCTGAGGTTCTGGAGTGTTCCTGAAGCGATCAATCAAGTTTGGTCGATGGATTTCATGAGTGACACGTTAAATGATGGCCGAGCTATTCGTACATTCAATGTTATAGATGATTTTAACCGTGAAAGACTCGGCATTGATGTTGACCTTTCGCTACCAAGTGCGCGGGTTATACGGTCACTCGAGCAAATCATAGAATGGAGAGGTAAGCCGTTAGCAATACGCTGCGACAATGGTCCCGAATATATCAGCCAAACCTTGAAAGACTGAGCAATAAAGCAGCAAATAACCTTGCTCTATATTCAACCGGGTAAGCCTACTCAGAATGCTTATATTGAACGATTCAACCGAACAGCTCGACATGAATGGTTAGATTTGCATCTGTTTGAATCAATTGAGCAACACAATGGCTTCGGTCATACAATAATGAACGTCCGCATACAGCAATCGGTGGCGTGCCACCAAGACAATTACTGAAGGCGGCTTAATCTCTACTTTTAACTTCCCTTGTTAATGGGGGGGATTACAAGGCCTAAAAGCTTTTTTTTAAAAGAGGCTTTGGGTAATTATTTGGATGATATGGTTGATTATTATGAAGCGCAAAGTCGCTCTCAAGGTAGCGCAAGGAATTTGATTAGTGTCGAGGAGTTAGAGAAATCGCTGAATGTATAAATTGCTTATAGATGATAAAGTCGTCAAAGATTTGAGAAAGATTGATCGCGTGTGGCGAGTAAAAATCTTGGCGGCTATAAAAACTAAACTGATTGAATGCCTACATTTAGGCAAAAAGTTAGTTGGGGATTTGTCGCCTTATTATCGTTTGCGAGTAGGTGATTATCGCGTGTTGTATGAAGCCATTGGAAACGAAGTAACGGTTATTGTAGCTAAAGTTAAGCATAGAAAAATGTGTATGACTGACCACTATGCGGGGTCAGTTCTCGAATTACGCCCCCCTCTCCCAGTCCTCTCCCGCTGGAGAGGGCTATCAAAGATAAAAGATAACGGAGTCAGGGTCAGATCCCGAATTGTGAATCGGTCGTCATGGATGGGGAGTTCAAAATATGGCGGAAGGAAGCATATTTGTGAGATGAAAAGGTCTTTGAAATTTATATTTGGTTAATGTGTTTATCTTCGCAAATGAAGTGGCTTTAACGTTTATTTGATATGATTGGTTATTATGCGTATTACTGAATTACAACGAGATATTATTAAGCAAACGGTGTTTAAGTATTTTGGTGCAGGGTCTGAACTGCGTCTGTTTGGATCACGGCTGGATGATAGTGCTCGTGGCGGTGATATTGATCTTTATGTTGAGCCTGAAACACGAGAAGTTGATGCCATTATGGCCGCTAAGTTAGATACTTTGCTGGTGCTTCACCAATTGTTGGGTGAGCAAAAAATTGACTTAGTGATTAATCGTAAGGTGGGTAAAATGTTGCCGATTTATAAGTTTGCTAAAGAGATGGGGGTAGCGTTATGAATGAAGAGTTATTTCAGGGGGATAGTTGATGTTTGCTTGGTTCATGAAACACGCCTACGTTGGTCTATATTGCAATTTACAGAGCACAAGCCATTTACAGCAAAGAGCGTGTCTCGGTTGGCAGATACTGAGTTGGCTATTTTTGATCAGTTTACAGTCAGATTTTCAAAACCACAGGATGTTATGGGGGTAAAGCTATTGCCTGCGGCACTTGAATTAACTCATGAAAAAGGTGAGCTGGGTGCGTTTATTGATAAGTTAAATGGTCTGGAAAAGATAGGGGCATTAAGTTCAGCGGAATAATGGTTAAGATTGCGTGAGATGCGCAATCAATTTGCTCACGATTACCCTGATGACCCAGAAATTCAAGCATCATTGTTAAATAAAGCATTTGATATGGTAGATTATTTACTTGATGCTTTAGAGTATGCGATTCAGTTTTCTGCTAAGTATCAATAGAAAATTTGGAGCCGGGTCCCGAATTAGCGAATCAAATCATGGGGTTGGCAGTAGGTTGGTTTTTTCAATATTAAGTGGTTGATAGTTAAGGTTAACTTGAATTATTAATCAATAAGTAAATTCAAAACATAGGGTAAAGGTACTACGTGACAGCAAAAGGACAATTATTTATCGTCTCGGCTCCTTCAGGAGCGGGGAAAACGAGCTTGGTCAAAGCGTTATTAGCAGCCCTGTCAGGTATTGAAGTATCCGTTTCACATACGACGCGAGCGCAACGATCAGGCGAAAAACCGGGGGTGGATTATCATTTTTCTGATGCTGGGGGTTTTCAAAAGATTATTGAAGAAAATGGTTTCTTGGAGCATGCAACCGTTTTTGGCAATTCATATGGTACGTCGCGCACATTAGTTGAAGATAAGTTAGCGCAAGGCATTGATGTGGTTTTGGAGATAGATTGGCAAGGTGCGCAGCAAGTTCGTAGCGTGATGGCCGATAGTTGTTCAATTTTTGTATTGCCACCTTCGAAGCAAGTACTTGAAGATCGGTTAAAAGGCCGTGGGCAGGATAGTGCTGAAATTATCGAGCAACGGATGCGTACAGCGGTTGATGAGATGTCGCATTACAATGAGTACGATTTTTTGCTGGTGAATGATGATTTCGATGTTGCTGTGAATGAGTTAACAGGCATTATTGAAAGTAAGAGACTGTGTATGCAAAGGAGCCAGTTGACATATTCGGCTTTGATAAAACAACTCGTTAATTAATAGTCGCTTAAATAGGGTATAATCACCGGCTATTCAAATTATTTTATATTTATAAGGGGTTCTAATGGCACGTGTAACAGTATCTGATTGTCTTGAAAAAGTAGATAACCGTTTTGAGTTGGTTTTAATGGCTTCAAGACGCGCGCGCCAATTAATGGACGGTGCAGATGCGAGCCTTGAGCTTGAAAATGACAAGCCGACAGTGGTTGCTTTAAGAGAAATAGCTGCTGGTAACATCACAGAAGAAGTATTAGATTTGGTTGATAATCCTCCTATTGAAGAGTTATTTATTGACGATGAAGAATTGGCGGAGCCTGCTGCTACGGAATAATAATGTAGCCAGTTAAATTTATTTGGCGATATCATCTATTCGTCAACTAAGTTTTGGTGCTAGACTCAAATGCTCATGACTTTGCCATGGGCATTTTTTATGGTCGTAGAAAATGACTGAAGGGTCGTTTAATCGAGCGTGAAATGATGTGTTTGACGAATCTCTTCGCAATGTGGGTTAAATAATAATTAGAAATGGAAGCGAGTTTAAAAGAACAAGATAGTTTGCCGCAGGTGGCGTTGATGGCAGAGCTAATGACGGTGTTGACCGAATATTTATCGCCTGAACAGTTAGAACAAGTTGAGCAAGCATTTCAAACTGCCAGTAAAGCGCATGCAGGGCAATATAGGCTTAGTGGTGAGGACTATATCTGCCACCCTGTTTCAGTAGCTCTTATTTTAAGCGAAATGAAAATGGATGCCGACTGCATTATGGCGGCTATTATGCATGATGTGTTGGAAGATACCGACGTAACGTTTGATGAGCTAGAAAGCCGATTTAATAAAGATGTTGCAAGTTTGATTGACGCAGTTAGTAAGCTGACAAAAATCAATTTCAAGTCTAGAAAAGAAGCCCAAGCAGAAAATATGCGCAAAATGTTTTTGGCCATGGCTAAAGATTTGCGTGTCATTATTATTAAGTTAGCCGACCGGCTGCACAATATGCGAACGATAGGTGTGATGAAACCAGCTACTAGACGCCGTATTGCTAAAGAAACGTTGGATATTTATGCGCCAATCGCGCATAGGTTGGGTATGCATGTGTACCGCCTTGAATTAGAAGATCTAAGTTTTGAAGCAATGTTTCCGCGCCGAAAAGAAATTATTTCTAACAGCATTAAAAAAGTTCGTGGTAATAGGAAAGAGATAGTCGATAAAGTTGAAGTGGTCATTAATAATCGGTTTGAGGAATCGAAAGTTCCTGCGATTATTGGGGGTCGAGAAAAAAACCTTTATAGCGTATATCGAAAAATGAAACGTCAAGGGATCGCATTTAATGAAGTGTTTGATGTTTATGCCTTTCGTGTAATTGTGGATACCGTTGAACAATGTTATCAAGCGTTAGGTATATTACACAGTTTATATAAGCCTGTGCCGGGCAAGTTTAAAGACTATATTGCGCTGCCTAAAAGTAATGGCTACCAATCGTTACATACAGTATTGGTTGGGCCTTTTGGTATTCCTATTGAACTACAAATTAGGACTCTTGAAATGGATCAACTGGCTGAATCTGGCATTGCTGCTCACTGGTTGTATAAAACAGATGGGGTGACGAATGAGGCTCAAATTCAAGCGCATGAGTGGCTAAAAACATTGTTAGAAACGCAAAAAATTTCTGACGACTCGTTTGAGTTTATTGACAACTTGAAAATTGACCTCTTTCCGAAAGAGATATTTGTCTTTTCACCTAAAGGTAAAATCGTTAAATTAGCAAAAGGTTCAACGGCAGTAGATTTTGCATTTGCAGTGCATACGGATATAGGAATGGTTTGTGCGGGTGCTAAAATCAACAGGCAGATGGAGCCTTTGCATACCGTGCTGAGGAACGGTCAAACGGTTGAAATTATCACCAGCGATTTTGCTGTATGTAATCCAAATTGGTTAAACTTTGTTGTTACAAATAAAGCTAGAAATGCTATTCGAAGTCACCTGAAAGAATTTAAAGAGCGTGATGCTATTGCCTTGGGGGGGCAATTATTGAATGAAGAGCTCAAAGAAGCGGGGACGAACTTTGAAGGTATTGATAAAAGTGTTTTAGATGATTTTTTAAATGAGCAACAGCTAGGCTCGCTTGATGCCTTACTGATGGATTTAGGGTTTGGTAACCGTATGCCTTTATTGGTGGCGCGGCGACTTATTTCACCCGAAGGTACGGATGAATCAGCGGTTAATATTGGTAAAGGCAGGCAATTTTCAGCGGCATTAAATATTAACGGCGCTGAAGATACGCTCATCCACTTGGCATCTTGTTGTCGGCCGATTTTTGGCGATAAAATTATTGGATTCTTTAGTCCAGGAAAAGGCATTGTTGTGCACCGAGTGCATTGTAAAAATACGCGGGAATATAAGCGTAAACATCAAAATTGGTTGAATGTGCAATGGGCAAAAAATATAGAGAGTGAGTTTTCTACGGATATACGATTGGAATTGAAAGACGGCCGCGGGGTGTTAGCAGAAATTGCTTCTACGCTGTCATCGTATGATTGTAATATCGAGAACATTAATATGGCGAGGCACTCGCCTGCTTCATCAAGTGATATTTTTACCATAACAGTACGCGATAGAAAGCATTTGGCGAGGGTAATGCGGCGTATGCGAACGATTCCGGCTGTGTTGAAAATATCGCGTGTTAGAAATTAATAGGGTGTGAGTGTATGAAAAAAACAGTGGTTCATTCCAATGCAGCGCCTGAAGCAATAGGCACCTATTCGCAAGCGATAAAAGTAGGTCAAACGGTTTATTTGTCAGGGCAAATCCCCTTGGTGCCAGAAACGATGGTGCTTATTGATGGCGGTATTAGCGAAGAAATTGAGCAAGTGTTGAAAAACTTAACATCTGTGGCGCAAGCAGCAGAGGGCAGCTTGGCTGACATTGTAAAGTTAAATATATTTTTAACTGATATGAATGACTTTCCTATTGTTAATGAAAAAATGGTCTTATATTTTTCAGAGCCTTATCCTGCTCGCGCTGCTATTGGTGTAGCCGCATTGCCTAAAGGAAGCCGTGTAGAAATGGATGCGATTATGGTTTTAAGTGACGATTAGCTGAGTTTTAATAATTTCGTATGCCTGAACCCAGTTGTCTAGATGATCAGCCGATTACTTATTTAAAAGGAGTCGGTGCTAAAGTTGCAGAAAAGCTCCAGAGACTCGGTATATCTACCGTAGCGGATATGTTGTTTCACCTCCCTTTTCGATATGAAGACAGAAGTAAAGTGGTGGCGATAGGTTCTTTGCAAACGGGGCAGTCTTGTTTGTTTGAAGGGCAAGTTGAATTGACCGAAGTGGTTTTTAGGGGGCGCCGTTCTATGCTCGTTCGTTTAAGTGATGGTACCGGTTTCGTTACGTTGCGATTTTTCCATTTCTCAAACAGTCAAAAGCAAGCAATGAAACAAGGCCAATGGCTTCGTTGTTTTGGCGATGTTAAGGCGTATGGAAAGTCGGGCGCAGCTGATATTGTTCACCCAGAATATAGGCTTATAACAGAAGAGCAGCGCGGCATTATTGATGAAGGCTTGCTGGCGGTTTATCCAGTAACAGAGGGCTTACACCAAACCTCTTTTAGAAAATTAATAAAGCAAGCCTTTGGCTTGTTGCAGCAAGGCGCTACGGTACGCGACTGTTTGCCATCGCATATATTAAAAGATGTTGATTTGCCGACTCTGCTAGAAAGTTTAGAACAACTGCATTACCCGCAAACGATGCCATTAGCAGATGCCAGCGAAAGCCCAGCCTATAACCGGTTGATTTTTGAGGAATTACTGGCGAACCACTTGAGCCTGAGCCAACTTAAAAAAGGCATTCAAGAAGAATCTGCGCCGAGTTTTCGGTCAAATAATGTAAAGAAAAAAGCTTTTTTGAAGGCATTAGACTTTGCGTTAACGTCTGCGCAGCAACGAGTGGTTAATGAAATATCAGCTGATTTGATTTTGCAGCAGCCGATGCAGCGTTTATTACAAGGCGATGTTGGTTCGGGTAAAACCGTGGTTGCAGCTTGTGCGGCCTTAACAGCCATAGAATCAGACCACCAAGTGGCACTGATGGCGCCAACAGAATTATTAGCCGAGCAACATTTTAAGAACTTTCAACAATGGATGACTGCATTGGGTGTGCAGGTCGATTGTTTAGTCGGCAGGCATAAAGGCAAAGCGTATGAAGCGATAACGTCTGATATTCGTGATGGACGTTCGAATATGATTATTGGTACGCAGGCGCTATTTCAAGAGAAAGTCAGCTTCGCAAAGCTAGGTTTAGTCATTATTGATGAGCAACACCGTTTTGGTGTGCAGCAGCGCTTGGCCTTACGTGATAAAGGGATGGAAAATGGCTTGTGCCCGCATCAGCTAGTGATGACGGCAACGCCTATCCCTAGAACGTTAGCGATGTTGGGTTATGCCGATTTAGACTTATCCATTATTGATGAGTTGCCGCCTGGGCGAACTCCAGTAACAACATCGGTTGTTGCGGTCTCAAAAAAAAATCTGATTATTGAGCGAATTAAACAAGGCGTTGCCGATGGTCGACAAGTGTATTGGGTCTGCACGTTAATTGAAGAGTCAGAAATGCTTCAATGCCAAGCGGCTGAAGTGGCGGCTGAGCTATTGGTGGAAAGTTTGCCAGAATTAAGCGTTGCTCTTATACATGGGCGGATGAAGGCTGAAGAAAAAGAAGCCGTTATGCAGCGATTTAAACAACAGGAAATAGATATTTTGGTGGCGACAACCGTGATTGAAGTAGGGGTCGATGTACCGAATGCGAGTTTAATGATTATTGAAAATGCCGAGCGTTTGGGCTTGGCGCAGTTGCATCAGTTACGTGGGCGGGTAGGGCGTGGTGAACGAGCCAGTCATTGTGTGTTGATGTATAAGCCGCCTTTATCCAGCAATGCCAATGAACGTTTATCCATTATGCGAGAAACGACTGATGGTTTTAAAATTGCAGAGAAAGACATGGAGCTGCGAGGCCACGGTGAGTTGTTAGGTAAACGTCAAGCGGGTTTTATGCGCTTTAAAATAGCCGATATGCAGCGTGATGGGTGGATGCTAGATAATGTTGTTCGCTGTGCTGATGAGATATTACAAAAACAACCCGAGTTGGTTCAGCCATTAGTGCACCGTTGGCTGATGAATTCAGTAGAATATGCACACGTCTGATGGGATTGATTTGTGCTAAATAAAATTAATAATTTTTTTGTAAAAGAACCATTATGGCGTGAAGCTAACCGATGGTCGCTGTCCTCAATACCATCGTCTGTTTCAGCGTGGATGCTTGAGTCAAACTCATTAACGTATCGAATTAAAAATAGTTTTCAACAGCCCTTTAATGTTCAGTTGAAAGGGCAAGGTTTAGCCAAACCTTTTCTAAGTGATGCTAACGCTTTGAACGAGTTGCATCACTGTTATGCGATTGTTCGTGAAGTTGTGTTGAGTACAGGCGGCCAACCACTGGTATTTGCACGTACAACACTGCCGCGGCAAGTGGCAAAAAATTTACAAGAATTAACACACTTAGGTAGTCGTCCATTGGGGGAAGTCATTTTTAGTTACCCAAATTTAAGTCGCGTGCGTTTAGACTTTACAAAAGTACATAGGTCGCAGCTTAATGAGAGTACGAAAAAATTAATAGGTGCGGAGCCTTATGTATGGGGGCGACGTAATACGTATAAGATTAACCAATGTGAATTTCTTGTCAGTGAATTCTTTTTACCGGCGCTATTTGAATCATGAAATTTCTATTAAAAAAATCTAACTTACAAGCGTATTGGTTGCTTGCCCGTATGCATAAGCCAATTGGTACATTATTGTTGCTATGGCCAATGTACTGGGCGTTATGGATTGCAAGTAATGGAAGTCCAGATCCTTTGGTTTTTGTAGTTTTTACATTAGGTGTTGTGTTAATGCGTTCTGCGGGTTGTGTGATTAATGATTATGCGGACCGAAAGATTGACCCACTTGTTTCACGTACAAAAGGCAGGCCTATTGCTAGTGGTCAGGTACATAAGCATGAGGCACTGCAATTATTTGCTGTATTGATTCTCGCTGCGTTTCTTTTAGTCTTATTAATGAACACGTTCACCGTGTGGTTATCGTTTGGTGGTGTATTTTTAGCAGCGTTGTATCCGTTTATGAAGCGGCATACTCATTTGCCACAAGTGTTTTTAGGTGCGGCCTTCGGATGGGCGGTACCGATGGTTTTTGCTGCTCAAACGGGCGAAGTTCCGCCGCTTGCGTGGTTGTTATTTACAGCGACGCTAATTTGGGCGGTTGTGTATGACACGATGTATGCAATGGTCGATCGTGAAGAGGATTTAAAAATAGGGGTGAAGTCCACGGCTATTTTATTCGCGGAGCTAGATAAAGTATTCATTGGTTTCTTTCAGGTGTTATTTTTAATTGCGTTGATCGCTATTGGGCAAAGAGCAGAGCTAGGTTCTTTGTATTTCGCCGGTGTTTTTGTCGCAATGGGGTTATCGGTATATCAGCAAATTTTGATGAAAGACCGGGAGCCTACAAAGTGTATGGAAGCTTTTTTAAATAATAATTGGTTAGGCTTAGCAATTTTTGTTGCTATCGTTGCAGATTATTTGGTTCGAATAGACTTTACGCTCTAGCAAACGCCCAAATTTCAACACGTTTAACACCCGCTTTTTTTAATGTTTTAGCAATTTCGTTAGCCGTTGAGCCGGTTGTCACCACATCATCAATAATAGCAACAGATTGAATGCTATCAGTATGCTGATATTGGAAGGCATTACTTAAATTCTTGCGTCGCTCAGGCGCTTTCAGTGAAGCTTGGCTTACGGTATTAACAACTCGCTTCAATGGCTGATTGATCAGGGGAATGCTCAATCGCTTATGGAGGTAATTGGCTATTTCGTCAGATTGGTTAAACCCTCTTTCCTTCAGTCGTGTTGAGTGCAAAGGCACGGCTATTAATGCATCCGGTTTAGTATTTAACGCGCTGATATGTTGAGCCATTAACGTGCCCATAATTTGAGCGCAACAGTGTTTTTTCTGAAATTTAAGCGACTGTATTAAAAAGCGTGCGATGCCTTCGTAACGATAAAGTGTAATAACCTTATCAAAGTGAGGCGTTGTTTTTAAACACCTACCGCAAAGACTATCGTTAAGGGTTGTTTCAATGTCGCAAATGCGGCATGTTGAATTAACAACCTGAAGGTCTTGCGTACAAGAAAGGCAGAGATCTAGCTTGTTATGTCCTGCTTGGTTACAAGTAAAGCAGGTATATGGATATATTGCCTGTTGCGCAATAGTTAACCAGTTGTCTATTTTTGATGAAATTAATTTTGACAACTTTAGCGCCTAATGTACCATTGCTCTTTTTAAGATTGGAATAAGGTGTTTCGAGATGAGCATACCATCAGATGTTATGAGTGAGCAAAAAAGAGCAACCGTTAGTATTGTTAGGAATACATGGCCGTTGAAGAAAATCCAAGCGTTGTTTGATTTGCCATTTAATGACCTATTGTTCAAAGCGCATACCATTCACCGTGAAAATTTTGATCCTAATGCCGTGCAAATCAGCACTTTATTAAGTATTAAAACAGGTGCGTGCCCAGAAGATTGTTCTTATTGCCCACAAAGTGTTCGTTACGATACGGGGCTGGATAAAGAGTCGTTAATGGAAATTCGCGCCGTTGTAGATGCCGCCAAAGAAGCAAAGAAAAATGGTGCAAGCCGTTTTTGTATGGGTGCTGCGTGGCGCAGTCCTAAAGACCGCGATTTAGATAAAGTAACTAAGATGGTGGAAGAGGTGAAAGCCTTGGGTATGGAAACCTGTGTAACACTCGGTATGTTGGGTGATAGTCAGGCGCAGCGTTTAAAAGATGCAGGTTTGGATTTTTATAACCATAACGTGGACACGTCTGAAGAGTACTACAAAGAAGTTATCACAACACGTACTTATCAAGATCGCTTAGATACCATTGAAACCGTGCGTAATGCGGGCATTAATGTATGCAGCGGCGGCATTGTTGGTATGGGTGAAAAGGTCGACGACAGAGCGAAAATGTTGCAAACATTGGCTAATATGGAGCATCCGCCAGAAAGCGTGCCCATTAATAAATTAGTACAAGTAAAAGGTACGCCGTTAGAAGGTGCGGAAGAAATTGATTCGCTAGAATTTATTAAAACAATCGCGGTAGCGCGTATTTTAATGCCGGCCTCTCAGGTTAGGTTGTCAGCGGGCCGTTCTGAAATGACTGATGAAATGCAAGCGATGTGCTTTTTTGCCGGTGCAAACTCCATTTTTTATGGGGACCAATTACTAACAACCGAAAACCCTTCAGAAAGTGCAGACCATCAATTGTTTAAACGTTTAGGGATACACCCTGCAACGGCCTAGTTTCCCTTTATGGATTATTGGGGGTTAACGGGCGAACTTGAGGCGCTAAAAAAGCAGTCACTGTACCGATCACGTCAGATTATTGATGGTGCGCAAGGCGTTAAGCTTCAGATTGGCGATAAGGTTTTTGATAACTTTTCAAGCAATGATTACTTAGGTTTAGCGAATCACTCTGATGTCGTAGCAGCATTTCAGCAATCGGCTAATCAGTACGGTGTTGGCAGTGGATCAGCACATCTTATTTGTGGTCATTCGCGTGAGCATCATGCTTTAGAGGAAGAGTTGGCTGCGTTTACAGGCCGTGAGCGTGCGCTTGTGTTCTCAACAGGCTACATGGCAAATTTAGGCGTTATTTCTGCCTTATTGGGCAAAGGAGATGACGTGTTGCAAGACAAGTTAAATCACGCATCGCTTCTTGATGGAGGCAAAATATCGGGCGCAAAACTAAGGCGATATTCTCACGCTAATATGGAACGCCTTCAGCAATTACTGACAAATGCATCGGGCAATAGAAAGTTGATTGTGACCGATGGCGTGTTCAGTATGGATGGAGATGAAGCGCCGATAAAAGAACTAGCGCTTATTGCGAATAACTCAAAGGCAATGCTAATGGTTGATGATGCACACGGTGTGGGTGTATTGGGCAAGACAGGCGCAGGCATATTGGAAGAGCAAGGGTTAAATCAGCAGCAAGTACCCATTTTAATGGCGACCTTAGGTAAGGCATTGGGTACAGCAGGTGCATTTGTTGCGGGCAGTGAGGAGTTGATTGAAACGCTGATTCAACGAGCACGTACTTATATATATACAACAGCGATGCCTGCACCAGTTATGGCGGCAACGCGAATAAGTCTTAAATTATGTCAGCAAGGCCATTGGCGTCGTGAAAAGTTAACAGCATTGATAAATCAATTCCGACACGGTGCGGAGCAATTAGGCTTGCAATTAATGCCGTCAAGCACGCCGATTCAGCCGGTTTTTTTGGGCAGTAATGAACGGGTAATGTCAGTGAATGCGATGTTAAAAGGGAAAGGTTTTCTGGTGGGGGCAATTCGTCATCCAACCGTAGCTAAGGGAAGTGAGCGTTTGCGTATTACCTTTTCAGCGAACCATACAGAGCAACAGGTGGATGCGTTGTTGCTGGCGCTAGATGAGGCGGTGCATTGATTAAATTGAATATATCGGTTTCTGGTAAAGGGCCTGACTTAGTGTTAATTCACGGTTGGGCGATGAGTTCGCTAGTGTGGAAAAGCTGGCTAATTGAACTTGAAAAAGAATATACGGTTTATTGTGTTGATCTGCCGGGGCATGGGGACTGTAGCTACGTTAAGTCTTGGGGTATGGACGATGTTTTAGAATCGTTGGAAGATCAATTGCCGCCTAAATGTCATGTTTTGGGTTGGTCACTGGGAGGAATGGTGGCGCTTGCTTATGCCAGTCGCTACCCGCAACGTGTAGAACGATTGATTATGCTGGCCAGTTCAGCAAAGTTTGTTCAATCGGTCGATTGGTCACATGCTCAAGAAGTAGATACCTTGGAGATGTTTTCAGTGGGCTTGATTGAAAACACCGCGTTAACGATTAAACGATTTTTAATGTTACAAGCTCAAGGCTTTGAACGGCCAAAAAAGACGATCTCATTATTAAAAAGCTTAGTGGCCGAAGCGAAGCCCGTTCAGGAAGAAGCACTGATAAGCGGCTTGGGGTTATTAAAAAACACAGATCTTCGAGAGGAATTACAAATAATACGGTGTCCTTTGTTAATGTTGATGGGTGAGAATGATCAGTTGATACCGCTAGAAGTTGGAGTTGATGCGCAAGCCATAAACCCAGATGTGAAGCTAAATGTTGTAAACGGAGCGGCGCACGCGGCTTTTTTATCGCATCAAGCAGATGTTCATCGTGCAGTGACTAAATTTTTATCAAGTGAGGCTGACTCCTAATGGCTGGTGTGAGGCAAGCTGTTTTTGATAAACAGGTGGTTCAGCAGTCTTTTGATCTAGCATCTGATCGTTATAATCAATTCACATCGCTACAACGAACAATCGGCGATCGGCTGCTTGAGCGGATAGATGTGTGTAGTCAAGGTAATGTTCTTGATATCGGTTCTGGCACAGGGTATTTAACAAAAAAGTTAACCGAATTGAATCATGCTGACGATGTATATGCGTTGGATATTTCCACGGGTATGTTGCAGCAAACAAAACTTAATACAAGGCAGTCTTCATTGAACGGGTTTATTTGCGCAGATGCTGAAAACCTGCCGTTAGCGAAAGAATCGATACGGGCCGTGTATTCTAATTTGGCCTATCAATGGTGTTCGAATTTAGGGAAGGCTATAGGTGATGTCCATGATATTTTGCAAACTGACGGGGTATTCGCGTTTAGTACTTTTGGGCCAAAGACACTGCAAGAGTTGAAGAGTGTTTGGGCAACAGTGGATGGTGCTGTACATGTTAATTATTTTGAGGACATGTCTGATATACAAGGTTATTTAGAGCGCTCAGGGTTTAAACAAATAACGGTACGTTCGGAAGACATTGTGGTGCATTACGACACGCCAAAGCAACTGATGCTAGGTCTAAAAGGGATGGGGGCGCACAATATTAATCAAGGCAGAAATAAGGGGTTAACCGGTGTTGGGGCGTTTAAAGCTATGTTGAAAAAGTATGAAGGTTTACGGGTGGAGAGCGGTATTCCTGCAACGTATGAGGCGGTTTATGTCTATGCCAAAAAATAGGCCGATTTAAAGATGTCTGCTGCTTTTTTCATAACGGGAACCGATACCGACGTAGGGAAAACCTACATATCAACACTGCTTGTCAAAGGCTTTCGTGAGCGTGGTTGTCGAGTGTCTGGTTTTAAACCTGTTGCTGCAGGGGCGAAGTTTTTAGATGGTGAGTTTAAGAATGAAGATGCTTTGGAATTAATGCAGGAAGCATCAGTGAACTTTCCTTATAGGATAGTAAATCCTTATTGTTTTGAGCAGGCTATAGCGCCACATATTGCGGCTGAGCAAGAGGGCGTGGAAGTTGAAATGCCTTGTATTCAAGCAGCTTACGCTAAGCATGTTGAACAATCTGAATTGGTGATAATTGAGGGCGCTGGTGGGTGGATGGTCCCGCTTAATAAAGTAATGGGTTTTGATGATTTGGCGTTAGCTGTGGGTGCGCCTGTTATATTGGTGGTAAGTTTGAAGTTAGGGTGTATAAATCACGCGCTTTTAACGGAATCAGCTATTCTTCATAAGGGGTGTCGTTTAGTGGGTTGGATTGCTAATGAGCAAAAGAGTGGTTTTAAAGAACGGGATGAGAATTTAGAAGCGCTTCAGCAGAGAATGAAATCAGCATATCTTGGACTCGTTGATCACCAGGCGGCAAGCTCTTTTAGCCAAAGAAATATAGAGAGTCTGCTTGATTATTTGGTCGATTTTCGTTAAATTGCACGGCAATAATGCCTAAGATCTAAGCAGGTCGAGATATGGTCGATTACGGTAATAGTGATGCTGAGGTTAGATACGTTGTATTAATGCCTAACGCTTCATTAACATTTCAGCAAGCAGTGATGTTTTTTGCAGGAATGTCCGTTGTTTCGTTATTGGTTGTTTTGTTTTATGGGTTTGTGGTTGGTTTTACCTTTTTCAGGCTTGGAATTATTGTTGTTAGGTTATTGCCTAATACTGACGATGAAAAAATGTGATGTCCGAGAAGTCATCACAATTACGGATAAAGTTATACGCGTTGAACGTGGCTCTAATAAGGCGGAAAGCCAGAATGAGCTGCCATTAGGTTGGGTTAGAATTGAGTTGGAAGGTCCTCAATATAGGGCATCCAAAGAGCCTGGTGTTAAAAACACATGGCAAACGAATTGAGGTCGGGCGCTTTTTAGTAGAAAGTGAACGAAAAAAATTAGCAGGACAGCTGAGAAAAAAGCTGGTAATGCCAATACACGATTAGTGATTAAGTAAAAATAAGGGAGATGGTTTCTGTGAATAAACTAAAGCAACTTTTTGCTGCTGGTATTGCGTCGACATTTATGTCAAGCGTCGCCTATGCAGAATATGGGTTGAATATGCCCGTAGGTGTGACTGAGACAAGTCGCCAGATCTATGATTTGCATATGCTGATTTTATGGGTTTGTGTTGTCATCGGTGTTGTGGTTTTTGGCGCGATGATTTACTCAATGATTTATCACCGTAAATCACAAGGTGCAGTTGCTTCACAGTTCCACGAAAGCATGACAGCAGAAATAGTCTGGACCGTTATTCCTTTCATTATTCTGATTGTTATGGCTATTCCAGCAACCAATGTGTTGATTGATATGCATGACGGATCAGAGTCTGATATGACGGTAAAGGTCACTGGTTACCAGTGGAAATGGCGTTATGAATATATTGGTGAAGACGTTAGTTTCTTCAGTAGTTTAGATGCGAAAAGTAATGAGGCTCGTCAAGTAGGGTCTGATATTGATCCATCAACGGTTGAAAATTACTTACTGAATGTTGATCATCCGCTTGTTATACCGGTGGGCAAAAAAGTTCGCTTTTTATTAACAGCAAGTGATGTTATTCATTCTTGGTGGGTGCCAGATTTTGGTTGGAAAAAAGATGCAATACCTGGTTTTGTAAACGAAGCTTGGGTTGTTGTTGATGAACCGGGTGTATACCGAGGTCAGTGTGCAGAGCTATGTGGACGTGATCATGGGTTTATGCCGATTGTTGTAGAAGTTAAAACAGAAGCTGATTATGCAATATGGTTAGCCGATCAGAAAAATGCAGCAGCAGCGGCCAAGTTGGCAGCGATTGAGGATCTTGATCCTAGAGAGCTTAAGCGTAAAGGCAAAAAAGTTTATCGTGCGAATTGTGTGGCTTGTCACCAGAAGAAAGGTGAAGGCGTTCCTGGCGTATTTCCAGCCATTAAAGGTAGCGCAATTGCGACAGGCGACATAAACGAACATATCAATATCATTATGAATGGCAAAGCAGGCACAGCAATGGCCGGATTTAAAGATCAGTTAAGTGATGTAGAGTTGGCAGCGGTTGTTACCTACCAACGTAATTCATTAGGCAATAAAGTTGGCGATGCGGTACAGCCAGCTGAAATTGCAGTATTAAGATAAAGGAGATTCAGATAATGACGACTGTTACAGATTCACATGACGATCATCACGATCATGGTCCTGCAAAAGGTTGGATGCGTTGGATAACAACGACTAACCATAAAGACATTGGTACACTGTATTTAGTATTTGCGCTAATTATGTTTATGTTGGGTGGCGCAATGGCGATGATTATTCGTCTTGAACTTTTCCAACCGGGCTTACAGTTTATTGACCCGGGTTTCTTCAACCAATTAACGACAGTGCATGCGCTGGTGATGATTTTTGGTGGTGTTATGCCAGCTTTTGTTGGTTTAGCTAACTGGATGTTACCTATTATGATTGGTGGCCCTGATATGGCGCTCCCAAGAATGAATAACTGGAGCTTCTGGATTCTTCCATTTGCTTTCGCTATGTTGCTAGGTACCTTCTTTATGGATGGTGGTGCTCCAGCCGGTGGTTGGACAATTTACCCTCCTCTTGTATTGCAAGGCGGTAATGGTTTTCCATTCATGGTTTTTGCTATTCACATGATGGGTATTTCATCTGTAATGGGCGCGATTAATGTGATTGTGACGATTCTTAATATGCGTGCTCCTGGCATGACATTAATGAAAATGCCATTATTTGTATGGACTTGGTTTATTACAGCGTATTTATTAATTGCAGTGATGCCTGTGTTAGCGGGTGCTGTAACGATGTTATTAACGGATCGATTCTTTGATACTTCGTTCTTTAGTGCTGCTGGTGGTGGTGACCCCGTATTGTTCCAACATATCTTTTGGTTCTTTGGTCATCCAGAAGTTTATATCTTAATCCTACCGGCTTTTGGTATTGTTTCTTCAATTATCCCAACGTTCGCACGTAAACCATTATTTGGTTACAGCTCAATGGTGTATGCAACATCTTCCATTGCATTTTTATCATTTATTGTTTGGGCTCACCATATGTTTACAGTGGGTATGCCGCTTGAAGGAGAGCTTTTCTTCATGTACGCAACGATGTTAATTGCGGTTCCAACAGGTGTGAAAGTGTTTAACTGGATTTCCACAATGTGGAAAGGTTCTATGACATTTGAAACTCCTATGTTGTTCGCGATTGGTTTTGTGATTATGTTCACGATTGGTGGTTTTTCTGGCTTGATGCTAGCGATTGCACCAGCTGATTTCCAATACCATGATACTTACTTTGTTGTAGCCCATTTCCATTACGTATTAGTAACAGGAGCAGTTTATTCCATTATGGCGTCGGTTTACTATTGGATACCAAAATGGACTGGCAATATGTATGACGAAAAACTAGGTCAATGGCACTTCTGGTTGTCGACTGTGTCAGTCAATGTATTGTTCTTCCCGCAGCATTTCTTAGGGCTTGCAGGTATGCCTCGTCGTATACCTGACTATTCAGTACAGTTTACTGAGTTTAATATGTGGTCAAGTATTGGTGGTTTTGCCTTCGGCTTATCTCAAGTATTCTTCTGCTACATTGTTTATAAAACAATTAAAGGCGGCGAGAAAGCAACGGACGAAGTATGGGAAGGTGCGGATGGTTTAGAGTGGACATTATCTTCACCACCTCCTTACCATAGCTTTACAACAGCACCAGAAATTAAATAACAAAGTGTTTAGGGGCAACTCTTAAATACATATTGAAAATAGAATGAGCAATCAAAAACGAAAAAACTTAATCACAGTCATAATTTTAGTCTGTGTAGCGGCATCGTTTTATTTAGGGTCGTTCGTATTTCTAACAAATAAATAGATAGGTAACTTTATGTCTTCAGAAAACGCGTATTTCGTTCCCCATGACGCCAAATGGCCTATAGTTGGTTCAGTTGGTATGACGCTCTTATTAGGCGGGTTTGCTAGCCAGCTCAATGGTTCAACGTCAGCCTCAAATGTAATGATTGTCGGTTTTTTAATACTGGTCTACATGATGTTTGGCTGGTTTGGCGAAGTGATCGATGAAAGCGAGTCTGGTACGTATAAGAGTAATGAAGACGCTTCTTTTCGCATCGGCATGATTTGGTTCATCTTTTCTGAAGTTATGTTTTTCGCTGTTTTCTTTGGTGCTTTATATTACATACGTAGTTTCTCAGTGCCTTGGTTAGGTGGCGAAGGAAGCGGTGTGTTAACTAATGAATTTCTTTGGAATAAATTCGAGGCTGCATGGCCAACCAATGGCCCAGGTGATGTGGGTGGTGAGTACGAAAAGATGGGTGCGTGGGGGCTTCCAGCCATCAATACACTGTTATTGTTAACCAGTGGTGCAACATGTACATGGGCACATTGGGGGCTTATTGCAAACAAACGTAAGCAGTTAATTATTGGTTTGGCGTTAACGGTTACTTTAGGCTTTGTATTTGTAGGCTTGCAGATGTTGGAGTATAGCCACGGCTATAATGAGTTGAACTTAACGATGGGTACGGGTGTATATGGCTCTACGTTTTATCTTTTAACAGGATTTCATGGCTTCCACGTCACAGTTGGCGCAATTATGCTAACAGTAATGCTAGTGCGTAGTATTAAAGGGCATTTCACACCTGAAGATCACTTTGGGTTTGAAGCAGCTGCTTGGTATTGGCACTTTGTCGACGTGGTTTGGTTAGGCCTATTTGTTTTTGTTTACTGGCTATAGCTATTTAGTTTTTTAAAAAAAGGCGCTACTGTGTAGCGCCTTTTTTATTGAGGTCAGTCTGAAGGTTATTCTCTATTGGCTGTGATGGAACAATAGTGTGTGGCTTAATAATGCCAAGGTATGAAGCTAATAATAAGGAAATAAAGAGAGTCAAAGAAAGGCCGACACGTATAGCTAATGACTTTACAACTTCTTTAGGGGACGACTTCCTATTAGATAAGTGATAGAACGCTTTAAAAAGATTGTAAATAATGACGCATAAGCTGAGGATGATGAGGTATTTGATTAAAGGCGGCATGAAAATGTCTCGGGGTTATAAAAGAAGCATTGTCATCTAAAATTAAGTTAAAACCAAAGAATCTTTTGATAAATGCAATTTAAAGCGAACTTATTTCTGACTGTATTAGCTATTTTGGTATTAGCTTTATTAGTCAACCTTGGTTACTGGCAACTCAATAGAGCACAAGAAAAGCAAGATATATTAGATTTACAGTCTTCAAGAATGGATTTAAAGCCTGTTGGGCTATTAGGCCTGGAGTTAGCAGATAAAAATTTACGGTATTTACCTATCAGTGTGAGTGGCCAGATAGATATGAACCGACAAATATTGATAGATAACCAAGTCAGGCATGGTCGTGCAGGGTATTTTGTACTAGCCCCAATAGTCTTAACAAGTGGTGAAGCGATTTTGGTTAATAGAGGTTGGGTTCCGTTAGGTTTTGATAGGAGTGTATTGCCAGATATCGCAGCAGCTTCAAAATTTGTGAGTATGGTTGGAAAGTTAGACCATTTTCCAAGTGTAGGTATTAAGTTGGATGGTGCTGATGAACTATCTGCAGGTTGGCCTGCTGTGACGCAAGTTGTAGATGTTAAAAAAGTATCTCATCGCTTAGGTTACAACGTGTTGCCGTATCAGGTTTTATTAAATGGCGATGAGCCAGACGGCTATGATCGAGAATGGGTGCCTATGAAAATGGGGCCTGAAAAACACCACGGCTATGCATTTCAATGGTTTGCATTAGCAACGGCATGGGTCGTTATTTATTTTGTATTAACAATAAAGGTAGGCATAAAGAGAGAATGAACACATTAGTAAAAAATAGGTTAAAGCTAGTTTTTATAGCAACATTGTTCGCTATGCCAGTTATAACGGCATGGGTTGTTTTTAATAATCCTGAATTACTCGAGGGTGGAAAAACAAAGAACTATGGCGAACTAATTTCACCGGCTATTCCGTCAGATCTAAGTGACTATATTATGCAAGGTTCAGAAGATGAACTGGCAGAACTAAAAGGCCGTTGGGTTCTTGTACATGTTGATTTAGATGGGTTGTGTGCAGAAGCGTGTGAAAAGTCAGTACATATCCTAGGGCAGTTAAATACCCTGTTAAATAAAGATGCGAAACGTTTCAAAAGAGTTTATCTAAATAAGTCGATGACAGACGATAGTGTGTTTTTGTCAACGCGCAAAAATTTAAAGTTATTTGTCTGGGGTGAAGAGCAAATTGCTAAGTTAAAAGTAGATGTTAAAGGTTTAGTAGATGGCGATATGTTATTAATTGATCCATTAGGCAATATCATGATGAAGTACTCCGAAGATGCGAATCCTTATGGGGTTCAGAAAGATTTAAAGCATTTATTTAAGGCATCACAAATAGGTTAGTTATGTTTAGAAACTTAACAATCTTCGCTACGCTATTAGCACTACTTGTTATTGTCTTAGGTGCTTATGTACGCCTCTCAGATGCTGGGCTAGGTTGTCCAGATTGGCCTGGTTGTTATGGTAGCTTGATTCTTGACGAGTCGGAAGAAGGCGTGGCACACGCGGCTGAGAACTATGACCGCCCTTTAGAAGCGTCTAAAGCATGGAAAGAGATGATTCACCGGTATTTCGCCAGCACCTTAGGTTTTATTATTTTAATACTAACGTACATGGCATGGAAACGCCCTGAAATAGGGCAGCGTGGACTGACAACATCGTTATCTTTACTGGTCATGTTTCAAGGCGCACTGGGGATGTGGACAGTAACGTTGTTAGTGAAACCTGTGATTGTAATGAGTCACCTATTGGGTGGTTTAGCAACGCTAAGTCTGTTGCTTTTATTACTTTTGCGCGTGAGGAAGAAGCGTTTAAGTGAAGAAAATAGAAGCGCAGGTGTGTTGGGTTTAGCAGTTGTTGCTTTGTTTATTTTAGTGGCCCAAATTGCATTAGGTGGCTGGACAAGTACTAATTATGCAGCTTTGGCATGTCCTGAATTCCCAACATGCTACGGAGATTCTTGGGCACCTAGTGTGGATTATAAAGAAGGCTTTGTGTTGTGGCGTGGCCTGGGTGTTGATTATGAGTTTGGAGTGTTGACGAATGAAGCGAGAGCTGCGATTCATTGGGTTCACCGTATAGGAGCTTTAATAACGACGATTATTCTTCTGTTCTTAACGACGCTATTGTTTAAGTTGCGTGCTATCAAGGAGTCGCTCATGTTGGGTGGGTTACTGTTAACACAAGTGGTTCTAGGGATTTTAAATGTACTGTTAAATTTGCCACTACACGTAGCTGTGGCGCATAATGCAGTCGCGGCACTCCTACTATTGAGCCTAGTCTATGTGGTTTTTAGACTAAATAAAGAACACGTTAATTAAGGTTATATTTTGTCTGAGCAAATCATCAAAAATACATCAACGGATATTGGCTGGAAAAGCTATTACGAATTGTGCAAGCCAAAAGTTGTTATGTTGATTGTGTTCACAGCTGTTGTTGGTATGTTTTTAGCAGTGCCCGGCATGGTGCCATGGCAGCCTTTAATATTCGGTACTATTGGTATCGGTTTAGCGGCTTCATCGGCGGCAGCTATTAATCATTATTTGGATCAGAAATTTGATGCAAAAATGGCCAGAACGAAAGGTCGTCCTTTGCCGCACGGTGATTTGAATGGAAAGCAGGTGCTAGGGTTTGCTTTCAGTATCGGAATTATAGCGATGCTGATACTTGTATTTTTAGTGAATGAATTGACTGCATTTCTTACGTTTCTTTCATTAATTGGTTATGCCGTTGTCTATACGGTTTATTTGAAACATGCGACACCACAAAACATAGTGATTGGTGGCGCGGCGGGTGCAGCACCCCCTGTATTAGGTTGGTGCGCAGTGACGGCAACGATTGATCCGCACGCCTTATTGCTATTTTTAATTATATTTATTTGGACACCACCACATTTTTGGGCGCTAGCAGTGGCTCGACGGGAAGAGTATGCGAAAGCAGATATCCCCATGTTACCGGTTACCCATGGTGCTGAATTTACACGTCTTCAAATAGTGTTCTATACGGTACTGTTGATTTTGGTGAGTTTACTGCCGTACTTAACAGGTATGAGCGGTGAGCTGTACTTAGTAGCTGCTATAGGTCTTGGCTTTTGGTTTTTATATTATGCGGTACGTCTTAAAAAAACAGCAGATGATGCCGTTGCGATGAAGACGTTCAGGGTATCCATTCTGTATTTAATGATTATATTCTCAGTGTTACTAATCGACCACTATGTATAAAAGGAAATGAAAATGAAATACGGTTTTATCTTTTTGTTGTTTGCAGGTGCTCTTCATGCAAATGATTTCACAGCAGGGCGAGACAAAAACAGTGTGCAAGCTGTTCAGTCACTGGAAGCGTATGCAAAATATAAAATGGCGCAATACGATGAGGCGCGTGAAATTTGGTTAATGTTAGCGGAGAAGAACAATGCTTCTGCGCTCATCAATTTAGCGAATTTGTACGAACAAGGCCAGGGTGTTGAACGAGACCTTAAGCAGTCGGTGGCATGGTTACGGCAAGCTGCAGATTTAGGCGATGTACGTGGGCAGTATCAATTAGCGATGGCGTATGAGAAAGGGTTGGGTGTAGACAGGGATTTACATCAAGCAGCTTATTGGTTGGAAAAAGCGGCAGAGCAAGGTGATGAAACAGCGCAGTTTAATCTTGGTGTTATGTTGGCGACGAATTATGGTGAAGGCTTAACAACAAGTTCGAATGAGCAACGGCAATCGGCTGTTAAGTGGCTAACGCAAGCAGATGAAAATGGCGTTGAAGATGCAAAGCAATTTTTATCGTTGTTATCTGAGATGATGTAAGACAGTGCATATGTTATGAAAAGCGTTGAACCACGTAATAAGCTATCGAAAATGATGGTGTCCCTAGCGTGGGTCGGTTTTTTAGCGATGCTTGTTATAGGTTTTGACCGCTTTTTAGACAAGCAATCGAATCCAAATGAACGCCCAGATGTTATTTATGCGTCTGATGGCGCAGCAGAAGTTACGTTACAACAAAATCGACAAGGGCACTATATAGCCGATGGTAAGTTGAATGGTCACTGGGCAACCTTTGTGCTTGATACAGGCGCGACGAATGTTAGTATCCCAAGGGCAGTAGCTGATGAGATGGGTTTGACTGAAGGGAGTCCTGAGAGAACGCGCACAGCGAATGGAGATGTCGTTGTTTATCGGGTGATATTAGAATCAGTGATGCTCGGTGCTATCGAATTAAGAAATGTTGCGGCACACATCAATCCACACATGGATGGTAAAGCGGTGTTGTTGGGAATGAGCTTCCTAAAACATGTAGAAATGTCTCAAAAAGACAAACAATTAGTGTTACGGCTTAAAGCAAAAAAGCAGCCGGCTAATTATATCTAGCTAGGCTGAAATTCCAGTAACTCTTGCTTTACTTTGTTCATCGCGTTTTTCTCAAGCTGACGAATGCGTTCGGCAGACACTTGATATTTATTAGCTAACTCATGCAAGGTCGACTTTTTATCAGTAAGCCAGCGTTCGGATAGAATTTCACGGCTACGCTCATCAAGATTGCTTAAAGCGGTGCTTAATTGAGATGTGTTGTGGCTAGCCTCATTATGTTTTTCTACAACGCTTGCTGGGTCATGCTCTTCTTTAGTAACGAATGCCGCAGGCGTATGAACGAGCTCCTCTGAATCACTGTTGTCATCTTGGTGACCATCAAATGCCATGTCGAAATTACTGAGGCGCTTTTCCATTTCATATACGGCAGATTTATCTACACCGAGGTCACTAGCGATAGCGTCAGCTTCGTTTTCATTTAACCAAGCCAGGTTTTTCTTTTTCTTACGCAAGTTGAAGAATAATTTACGTTGCGCTTTGGTAGTAGCGATTTTTACAATGCGCCAGTTTTTAATTACAAATTCGTGAATTTCAGATTTTATCCAATGTACTGCATAAGATACAAGGCGGACGCCCATTTCCGGGTCGAAGCGCTTAACAGCTTTCATTAAGCCAATACTGCCTTCTTGAATTAGGTCGGGTAAAGCGAGGCCATAGCCGCTATAACTTCTTGCGATATGAATAACATAGCGCATATGGGAAAGGACAAGTGTGCGAGCAGCCTCAAGATCATTATTATCGCGTAGACGCGTGGCTAAATCTCTTTCTTGCTCAACCGTTAAGGCAGGCGCAGAAGAAACTGATGCAATGTACGCATCAAGTGATCCAGCAGATAAATGAGTGGGTAATGCTATCGCATGTGTCATTGTGTCCCTCCAAGAGTGGCGCTAATGTATTTTAACGCTCACTATATAAGACCGCTAAGTATAGCAAAAGTTCAGTTTGTAAGGCAATCCTGAGAGCTAGCTTTCTAGTTCGTTTAGGTAGCGGCTGACGACTATCCATGAGCCAGTAACACCGAGGAAAACGGAGAAGGCGATCCATGACAAAGCGTGGTTTAGAGGCATAAACTCAAGACTGAACGAGCTACTGTATAAGGTGGCAAGAGAGCTTGTTGGCCCATGGATAAGCCATACGGACAAATTGACCAGTAAACAGGCTAATATGCCGCCTAAGAACCCATACCAGAAGCCACTATAGATAAAAGGGCGGCGGACAAAAGCATGTGTTGCGCCAACAAGGCGGGTAATGTCAATTTCATCGCGACGATGTTGAAGTTCTAAACGGATGGTATTACTAACGATGAGTAATACAGCAAAGCCGAGCAAAATTGTAATAATGCTGACACCGCGTTGGGCGATATTCAAAATACCGTTTAAACGCTCAAGCCAACCCATATCCATTTGTACCAATTGTATGTCAGGCCGTTGTTTGAGTTCGTTAACCAATAATTTGAGGCTAGCCTGGTCATTTATACTATTAATCGGTGTTATTTGAATAACGTGCGGCAGGGGGTTACTGTCTAATATAGTAATGGCTGAACTAAACCCGCTGTATTGACGAAACTCTTTTAGCGCAGCTTCTTTGTTAATTAAAACAGACTGAATGATTTTATCGTTCTTTTGCAATGAAGCAGAGAGGTCATCCGCTTGCTTGAGGGTGACGGACTGGTTTAGAAAAATGGAAATATTGTTGTTTAGATCAATTTGCCCGCTTAATGATTGGAGGTTATTGATAGAAACTAGAAGCCCAGAGGGCAGGGACAAGGTGATAGCAATAACACTCACGGTCATCATGAAATTAAACGGGGCCCTTGCAAAACGGCCTAAACTCGCGAAAAACGTGTGTAGATGAATTAACAGGTAGGCACGTACACTAAAATTACGTATAGGCCGTTGAATATTGCTGCGACGTCTAGCCATGTTCTTCTAACATCTCGCCTTGTGAGAGTTGCAGGGTGCGATAACCCATGCGCTGAATAAGCGATACATCGTGACTTGCAATAAGTACAGTCACGCCCACTTGGTTGAATTGTTCAAACAAACGCATAATTTCTTCTGATAATGCGGGGTCTAAGTTACCGGTTGGTTCGTCAGCTAAAATCATTGGCGGCCTATTCACCACGGCTCTTGCGATGCCGATACGCTGTTGCTCTCCGCCTGATAAGGTGATGGGGTAACGTTGTTCTTTACCTAACAAGCCTACTTTATCCAGAGCAGCGCGGACACGGCGTTTAATTTCATGACGATCCAATCCCGTGATAATTAACGGCAAAGCGACATTATCAAAAACAGTATGGTCATGTAATAAACGGTGATCTTGGAAAATCATGCCAATTTTTCGGCGAGCATAAGGGATGTTTCGTTTAGAAAGGCGACCAATGTTTTGGTTGTCCAACATGACTTGGCCTTGTGTACTGCGCTCAAGGACGGCAATTAGTTTTAGAAGCGTGCTTTTCCCCGCGCCAGAATGCCCTGTTAAAAAGGCCATCTCTCCATTTTGGAGTTCAAAATTAACGTTTTTAAGTGCATCTGCACCCCCACTTGGGTATCGCTTGCTAACGTTAATAAATTGCAGCATTAGGGTTTAAGTGACATCTGGTTTTTCAAATAACGCCTCGATGAACTCAGGTGCGTTAAATTCACGTAAGTCATCAATGCCTTCGCCAATGCCAATAAACCGGATAGGTAAATTAAATTGATTGGCCAGTGCGAAGATAACGCCGCCCTTGGCCGTTCCATCTAATTTGGTAAGGGTAATGCCTGTGAGTGGCGTGGCTTCATTAAAGTGCTTCGCTTGAGCAATGGCATTTTGCCCAACACCTGCATCAAGAACGAGCATAATTTCATGAGGGGCATGTTCATCTATCTTTTTAATGACACGGTTAATTTTACTTAATTCGTTCATTAAATTAACTTGAGTATGTAGACGACCAGCAGTGTCAGCAAGTAAAACATCGACTTTACGGGCGCGTGCTTTTTCAAATGCATCGTAAATAACAGAGGCAGAATCGGCGCCGGTATGTTGTGCAACAACGTCAATATTGTTGCGGGTACCCCATTCTTGTAATTGTTCAATGGCAGCTGCTCTGAATGTGTCGCCAGCAGCTAGCATCACACTTTTACCTTCTGCTTGCAGTCGTTTGGCTAGTTTACCGATGGTGGTGGTTTTGCCCATGCCATTAACGCCGACTACCAAAATAACAAATGGGTCATCGCCCTCTGGAATATTCAGTGCTTGCTGATTGGGCTCTAAAATAGAAAGCATTTCTTCTTGTAGCGCTGCGGTAAGTGCTTGTGGGTCAGAAAGCTGTTTTCGAGCAACGCGTTGAGTCAGGTTTTTAATGATGCGCTGAGTTGCTTCAATACCGACATCGGCAGTGAGTAGAATGACCTCTAGTTCTTCAAATAGATCGTCGTCTATTTGTTTTTTACCTAAAAATAGATTCCCTAAACTGCCTGTTAAACCAGTGCGTGTTTTTGTCAGTTGGCTTTTTAATCGACCAAAGAAACCTTCTTTTGTTTCTACAGGAGGGGCTTGCTCAGTGATTTCGGTGCTTTTTTTCTTGCCAAATCCAAACATGATATCGTGTCTTTTTAAGGGAACTTTGTCGTAAAATGCCCGTTCTAATATATTTATTGTGAAATGAGAACAAAATGAAAAAACTTTCAGCAGCGGTACTTCTTTCGACTATTTTTTATGCGCTGAGTGGTTTTGCCTCATCAGAAAATTTGCTTAATATAGTACACGAAAAAGTGCTTAAAAATGGCTTAAAAGTGCTGGTTAAGGAAGACAGGCGGGCACCGGTAATGGTCTCCCAGATTTGGTATAAGGTGGGTGCGAGCTATGAACACGATGGCATAACCGGTCTGTCACATGTGCTTGAGCACATGATGTTTCAAGGAACGGACGATTTTGGCCCTGGAGAATTTTCTAAAATAATTGCTGAAAACGGTGGTCGTGAAAATGCATTTACCGGTGCGGATTACACAGCTTATTTTCAAACGATGGAAGCATCGCGGCTTGAAGTGAGTTTAAAGCTTGAAGCCGACAGAATGCATAACTTAAACCTTCAAGAGAAAGAGTTTGTAAAGGAGCTGCAAGTTGTTATGGAAGAACGCCGGATGCGTACTGAGGACAAGCCGCAAGGACAAACATATGAATACTTTAAAGCCTTGGCCTATACCAGTAGTCCTTACCGCAACCCAATCATTGGTTGGATGCAAGACTTAGAAGATATGCAGTTAGCGGATTTAGCAGATTGGTATAAACAATGGTATTCGCCGAATAATGCGACGCTTGTGGTGGTGGGGGATGTAGATGCGCAGCAAGTATTTGCATTGGCTGAACAATATTTTTCTAATATTCTAGAAGTGAGTTTTAAGTCGGTTAAGAAGCGTATCGAAGTTCCGCAAGTGGGTATTCGACGCAGTATTGTTAAACAGCAGGCAAAAGTACCTTATGTATTGATGGGTTATAAAGTGCCTGTGCTGAATTCGGTTGAGGATGATGCAGACATTTATGCTTTAGAGGTGTTATCAGGCATTCTAAGTGGTGGCAGTAGTGCACGTTTGCCGTCTCGTTTGGTTCGTGGGTCACAAGTGGCATCTAGCGTTAGTGCCGGTTACGACATGGCGGCACGATTACCGACGTTATTTTTATTTGATGGTGTTCCCGCAAAAGGCGTATCAGCTGAACAGTTAGAAAGCGCATTGCTGGAACAAATTCAATTACTGCAAACATCGCCCGTTGAACAAAAAGAGTTGGATAGAATTAAAGCACAAGTTATTGCATCGTCCGTGTATGAAAAAGATTCTAATTTTTACCAAGCGATGCAAATAGGTATGCTGGAAACAACTGGTGTTGGTTGGCAAAAAGGCGAGCAGTACGTGGATAAAATAAAAGCGATTAGTGTGGAAAATATACAAGCAGTGGCAAAAAAATACTTAATTGAAGACCATCTTACGGTGGTGCATATGCAGCCACAGGAGATGAAAAATGCGCATTAATTCTCAATGTTTTATTGCTGGGTTGTTATTTCTGATTAATACAGCTTGTTTTGCGGTGCCCACTATTCAGCACTGGCAAACGAGTAATGGCGTCAATGTGTACTTTATACCCACAGACGGCTTGTCTATTTTAGATGCCAGATTGGTGTTTGATGCGGGCAGTGTAAGGGACGGCAGTAAAAAGGGTGTCGCAGCACTCACAAGTAATATGCTAGATCAGGGGGCAGCAGGGCAAAGCGCGCAAGATATTGCTGAACGACTTGAAAGCGTCGGCGCGCAACTAGGTACGTCTACATCGCGAGACTTTACCTCTATTTCGTTTAGAAGTTTAACCGACCAAAATGCGCTGGAGCCTTCATGGAATGTTTTAAAGGAAGTGCTTAATGAGCCAAATTTTCCGATTGTAGATTTTAGCCGTGAAAAGAAACGCACATTGTTGTCGATCACTCGACGTGAAGAATCACCTGGAACATTAGCGCAACTAGCGTTATATAAAGAGATCTTTAAAGGTCACGCCTATGCCAGTGCCATACAGGGTGAGGAAAGTACAGTGAGCCAGTTAGTGGTTAAAGACCTTCAAAACTTCTATCAACAATACTATGTGGCGAGTAATTTAAAAGTTATTTTAGTGGGTGGCTTATCTAAAGAGCAGGCGCAGAATATGGTGGAAGAATTAGTTGGTGATCTGCCTTTAGGTGTAAAAGCGAATGCTATTTCGAAAGTGAATGATGTGCAGCGCGGAGTAGCGATTCATCAAGAATATCCGTCACAACAAACGCACATGATGTATAGCACGCCAGTGTTGAAAAACAACGATGCTGATTATTTCGCCTTATATGTGGGCAATCATATATTGGGCGGAAGCGGGTTTAGTTCGCGCATTGTAAAAGAGATTCGCGAGAAGCGAGGCTTAGCCTACAGCGCATATAGCTATTTTCACCCGATGGTTGAAAAAGGTCCTTTCTTAATGGGTTTACAAACGCGAAATGAGAAAGCAAGTGAGGCGGCAAGTGCAGTTAAACAAACGTTGAAAAGCTTTATCGAAGAAGGGCCAACAGAAGAAGAGCTGATTGCGGCTAAGAAAAATATCATGGGTGGTTTTGCATTAAAGCTAGACAGTAATAAAAAGCTATTAGCGAATGTAGTCGGTATTGTTGCGAGTGGCGCGTCGCTAGATTATTTAAATAATTTTATGGGTCAAGTTAAAGCCGTAACCCGTGAACAAGTTATCGACGCATTTCAACGACGGGTCAAAATGAATAGCATGGTGATGGTAACCGTCGGTCAGGCACTACCGAATAAAGAGTAATGACTGGGAAAAAAAATCAAGTTCGTATTATTGGCGGGCAATGGCGCGGTAGGAAATTGGAATTCCCCAGTATTGATGGCTTACGCCCAACGACGGACCCTATTCGTGAAACCTTGTTTAACTGGTTACAACCCTATTTGCCTCAGTCACAGTGTTTAGATTTGTATGCGGGTAGCGGTGCGCTAGGGTTTGAGGCAGCATCAAGGGGTGCGGAAAAAGTGTTGATGGTCGAAAATAATTCAACTGTTATTCAAAGTTTGAAAACAAACAAACAATTACTTGAAGCTGATAATGTCCATGTTGTGAAACGGGCGGCATTGGATTTTGTAAAAAGGGGTTTAAAAGGATTATCAACATCGCTTGATGTGGTGTTTTTAGATCCGCCTTTTAAACAAGGCGAGCTGTTAGCGTGTGTAAAACAGCTTGAAGAAAGTAATTGCTTGTCGGATGATGCTGTTATCTATTTGGAGTGTGAACGTAAGCTCGCAATGGACTTTTTACCTTCAAATTGGATAGAGCATCGTAGCAAAACAGCAGGCCAAGTGGCCTATTATTTGTACCATCGAGAACCCATATGACAAAGAAAGCCGTCTACCCTGGAACATTTGACCCTTTAACTAATGGTCATATTAATATCATTCAACGGTCTGCCGAATTGTTTGATGAAGTTCTTGTGGCTGTTGCTAAAAGCTCAGGAAAAGCACCGTTGTTTAATTTAGAGCAGCGAGTGGAAATGGCTAATGAATCGTTAGCAAACTACGCAAATGTCAGTGTTATCTTATTTGACGGCTTATTGGTTGATTTAGCAAAGCAGAATAATGCAAATATTGTGGTGCGTGGAATTCGCAGTATTGCAGATTTTGAATACGAAGCTCAAATGGCTGGAATGAACAGGAAAATGTTACCGCAATTGGAAACAGTTTTCTTAACTACGCATTCAGACTGGGCTGATTTATCATCAACGCTAGTGCGAGATATTGCGCGCCATGGCGGTAATGTGTCGAATTTTGTTCCCGCGAATATAGCAATAAAAATTTCAGAAAAACTGGGTTAACCATGTCATTAATTATTACCGATGAATGCATCAATTGTGATGTCTGTGAGCCAGAGTGTCCTAACGATGCCATTTATATGGGTGAAGAAATTTACGAAATACATCCGCATTTATGTACAGAATGCGTTGGTCATTTTGATACGCCTCAATGCGTAGAAGTGTGCCCCGTAGAGTGTATACCCAAAGACGAAAGCAATGTGGAGTCGAACGCCCAGCTTCAACTGAAGTACGAAAAGCTTATGGCGGCAAACGAATAAATGATAATAAGTCGGCTTGCATCCACGGTTCTGTTCTTATTTTTAACGGCTTGTGGAAGCCATGCAGTAAAACCTAATGCGCAAGCGGTAGCCAGCGCGCACCCCTCGGCAACACAAGCCGGTATGGAGATATTAAATCAAGGAGGCAATGCCTTTGATGCCGCTATTGCGGTGAGTGCTGCGTTAGCTGTTGTTGAGCCTTTTGGGTCGGGTTTAGGTGGTGGTGGATTTTGGCTGTTACACGAATCAAAAAGTAATCGGCAAATCATGCTTGATGGTAGAGAGGTTGCGCCTCTAGCCGCGCATAGGGACATGTATCTAGATGACGCTGGTAATATCATCAAACAAGCATCGGTTGACGGTGCTTTAGCGGCAGGTATTCCTGGCTTGCCCGCAGCGTTAGTTCACTTGTCTGAGGGTTACGGCCAATTACCGTTATCGCTTAGTTTGCAGCCGGCTATTAAGTTGGCAGAAGAAGGCTTCCTAGTTAATGAGCATTACCGACGCTTAGCGTTATTTCGTGAGCCTGTGTTGTTGAGTAGTAAGTCAGCTCGAAAAATATTTTTAGTTGATGGGAAGGCACCAACAGTTGGAGCGTTAATAAAACAGCCTGATTTGGCGGCAACTTTAACATCACTTGCGAATAAGGGTTTTGATGGTTTCTATAAAGGTGATGTGGCTAAACGGTTAGTCGATGGTGTTCAAAAAGCGGGTGGTATTTGGACGCAGCAAGACTTGGCAAGTTATGTCATAAAAGAACGTCAGCCGGTTGTTATTGATTATAAGGGGATGAGGGTAGTTAGCACTTCATTACCCTCGTCTGGTGGGTTGGTTTTATCGATAGCGCTGAATATTTTAGAACAATACGATTTAAACAGCATGAGTGAAGTAGAGCGTACGCATGTTGTTGTTGAAGCGATGAGGCGGGCTTACCGTGACCGTGCGATATATATGGGCGATAGCGATTTTGTTGATGTGCCAACAGATCAGCTAACAAGTAAACCTTATGCGCATAAGCTATCCAAACATTTGAACTTAGAGCAGGCAACATCTAGTCGACATGTTTCAGGGTTAAATAGCAGTGAGGGGCATGACACCACTCATTTTTCTATTATGGATAAAGAAGGTAATCGCGTAGCAGCAACCTTGTCCATTAATTACCCTTTCGGCTCAGGCTTTGTTCCAGAAGGGACAGGTGTATTGCTGAATGATGAAATGGATGATTTCTCTATTAAACCTGGCACGCCTAATGTATATGGTTTAGTGGGTGGTGAAGCTAATGCTATAGAGCCAAAGAAACGTATGTTGTCGAGTATGTCTCCTACGTTCATAGAAACGAAAAATAGGGTTAGCTTGCTAGGGACGCCAGGTGGGAGTCGAATTATTAGCATGGTGTTATTGAGTGTTTTAGATGCGGATAAAGGTAACGATCCTGCGTCGTGGGTGAGGCTACCTCGTTATCATCATCAATATTTGCCGGATGTTATTCAGCATGAGCCGCATGCTTTTAGCGAGCGGCTCATGAAGAAGCTAAAGAAGAAAGGTCACATTCTTAAGTCTGTTGGCAGAGACTATGGCAATATGCATGTAATTATGTGGGATAAAAAGAGCAATAAATTGACGGCAGGGAGCGACCCAAGAGGTTCAGGGTCTGCTGAGGTAGTAGGAATTAACAAATGAAAATACTATTTATAACCCCAGATTTGTCAGCCAAATCGGATGAAACGGAGTTTTTTGATGGGTTACATAATGTGCATGGGTATAAGAATACCGACGTGATGGGGGGGCATCTTTTGTTGGAATTAGATAATGATTCGCTTGGGCGAGAAATGGTTCTAAACTTAGCAACCTTGTTTGATCGTTGGAAAATCAATAAAAGCCCGCTGGAGGCTTTGGCTCAAATGGTCGAAGACGACAGCGGGCATTAAACAATAAGAGTAGTTACTTACTGTTCAATTTTTAATAACCAGCCGCCCACGCCTTGGCATGAATTGGTTGTAGTTGCTGTAAAATCGATGCGAACATATTTTTTCTTGATTTCAGCAGGTAAATGACCGCTTATTTTATAACCTGTTAAGTACCCTTGCTTGCTTTCCTCAATAGTCACATCAACAGGAATTTTATTGGCTTGAACCTTAATGCTGTGAAGTAATGTGGCGGAAGAGGTGAAAAAGGAAAATTTAGATTCGGCGGGTGCTGTTGCTAAGTGAGCCGGTGTTGCGTTCGTTAAAGTGGGTTTGATGCATGCCTTTTTGCTGCTGCTTTTGCTGCCATAGGCTAATGCGCTAGCGCTAAAGGAAACAAGGATAAAAGCGATAAGTAATTTGGTGATGTTCATAGGGTGTCCGTCATTATGTTTAAAGAGTGCCTAAATTTAGGGGAATGTGAGTTTCGCTAAATTGAGCTCGTTACGTTAAAAGATAGAGTAGCTAAAGTCTGATAGAGAGTAAATGATTTTATTGCGGAGGTTTAGTTGCCGTTAGCACATTACTTGCTTGATTGAAGGTGAGGCCGTCGGTATTAATGTAGGCAGCTAACTTCTGATTTATTTTTTGTTTGATGAGGCTAATGTTGTCATCTTGCCCTGTTATTTCAGAAAGCTTGCCCAGCATATTTTGAGAACCGCCGACAACACCGTCTATAAAATCACCTAGATCGTTGAAATGACTCTGTTTGATGATGTGTGCGATATCGACAAAATCAAACCCAGCTATTTTTGCCATGTTAACTAATTCATTAGGCTGATAAAAAGCGAAAGGTGGTAGTTCGTATGGTTCGTCAAGAATTTCACTCAAGCTGTCTTGTAATGCTTTCCAGCCAGGGGAATGACCAGTTGATTTCCAAACAGCAACCACGAGTGTACCGTTAGGTTTTAACACGCGAAAACATTCATTGATGGCTTCTTGTTTATCTGGAACAAACTGAATGATTTGCTGACAGATAACGTTATTGAAGGTTTGATCTTCAAAATGGAGCTTTGTAATATCGGCCTTTTCCCATTCAATCTCAGGGTTTGAAGCCGCCGCCGCGACATTTAACATGTCTTGGTTCAAGTCTATGCCAGTGATAGACCCGCTCCCATTTAGGCGTTCATGCACGCGCCTAGAAATAACACCTGTACCGCATCCTGCATCGAGAACATCATCATTATGTTTAATGCTTTGAGTAACAATACTGGCCCAAGGCTGAAAAATGGCTGGTACTAAAATATTGTTGTAAAGTTCGGCGGGGTTCATTTTCTACGCTTAGCAGATACCAGTGAGCTCACATAGTCCGTCTAAAACGAGTTGAATGGGGCTGACAACACCGATAATTTTTCCTTGCTCCATAACAGGTGAACGCATGAGATCATATCGGGCAAATAAACGTGAACAATAACGAATATCCATATCAGGATGCGCATTGATGAGTGGTTTTTCATTAATTTCGTATACATTAACGCGGTCTGGTGCCCGATCTTTTGCTAGAACAAGTTTCGCGATAATGCCAGCATTTATAACGCCATATTCGTCATTTTCATGAAATTTATCAACAAATAACATCGATGTTTTGTACTTTTTCATCATTCTAACTGCTTCTGTGACGGTGGCTTTTCCATCGATCATATGGAAGTCGGTTTTCATTACATCACGAACTGTAATTATCTTTTTATCACTCATAATTCATCCTCAATATTTTGTGTTATTTCTTTTGCTTGGTGTAGTACGCCAATAGCATCTTCAACATCTATTTGTAACGCGATGCCGCTACCTGGTTCGTCATCGAATTGGCCAGCTTGGGCAATCTTTTCAATAATTTTTCTACATAAATGCTCTTCGACAAGAAATAGCAAGACATCACGCTGAGTTTCAAGCGTTAAACCCATGAACGTCTTTTTCTTATTAAGACCTTCGCCGCGAGCATTATTAATAATCGTTGCGCCTGTTGCACCAACGCCTCTGGCTGCGTCCAGAACTTGATCTGTCTTATTGTCATCAACAAAGACGATGATTAATTTGAAATGCATTTTATTCTCCTTCGTGTTCAGATTCTTTGAGTAGTGTTCGGCGGTTCTGCCATTCGGCAATTTGAGCGTAAGCGAGCACCGCCATAATAGGGAAAAGGCTGGCAAAGGCAATAAGACCAAAACCATCTAATAAGGGGTTTCTACCGGGTATGCTTGAAGCTAAGCCGATACCGAGCGCGGTAACTAATGGAACGGTGACGGTAGAAGTAGTGACGCCACCAGAGTCGTACGCTAAACCGATAATTAATTTAGGCGAGAAAATGGTCTGGATAATGACGACGACATAGCCTGTGATGATAAAGATATACAGGTCTATACCACTAACGATTCGATAGGTACCGAGTGCAATACCAACAGAAACACCCAAAGACACAGCTAGCCTTAAGTACCACGCTTTAATACTGCCACCTGAGATTTGTTCAGCTTTAATAGCAACAGCGATCAGTGCAGGCTCGGCTAGGGTTGTTGCAAAGCCAATACAGGCTCCAAAGACATAAACCCACATATAGTCTTGCCAGGCAATGGATATAGCTTGATCAGTTGATGGACTAATAAAGTTAGTGCTGGTCAGTTGCTGGGCCATTGATGTACCGAGTGGAAAGAGTGCTTTATCGAGTCCAACTAGAAAAAATGTCATACCCAATACGACGTAAAACATACCAACAATAAGGTCGTGTAAGTGGCTGAAAGGTTTCCGAATAATAACCAGCTGGAAAAAGATAATGATGGTAGCGATGGGTGCTACATCACGCAGAGTGCTAACAAAAGTGCCAAGAAATTCGTTTAATAGACTCATCATAAGATCATTCCGTAAGCCATGACGAAAATCATCGGGGTCAAAGACGCAAAGGCAATTAAGCCGAAGCCATCAGTCATCGGGTTACGGCCCTTAATAGCGGAAGCAAGTCCAACGCCTAATGCAGTTACGAGAGGGACAGTAATAGTTGATGTGGTTACGCCGCCAGAGTCATAGGCGATACCGATAATAGAAGCGGGTGCAAAAAAGGTCATTATTACAACGCCAACGTAGCCAGGGATAATTAAGTAATGCAGTGGCCAGCCACGAATAATTCTAAGCACACCCAGTAAGATGGCGAAGCCAACAGAAAAAGCAACGGTAAAGCGAAGACCGAATGCATAATCATCTTTGGCTGTATCGGACTGCTCTATCATGCCGCCATTGGCTGCGATTCGTGCGGCTTCATCGGCAACAGCAATAAGAGCGGGTTCAGCGGCTGTGGTGCCAAAGCCAAGCGCGAAGGCAAAAGCGAGTAACCAGAATAGACTGCCTTTTTTAGCAAAGGCATAGGCCATGGCCTCACCAATAGGGAATAAGCTTTTTTCCAAACCTTGAATAAATAAAGCTAAGCCAACGACGACAAATGCTGTGCCGATGGCAATATCAGCAATATTAGGAATGGGTTGGCGAAGGATAAAAAGTTGAAAAATAAAAATAACCGCAAAGATAGGCAGTAGGTCCATAAAACTGCCAAATAATTGCCTTAAAAATTTATTTTTTACTTGAAACAATGTCATCTCCTTAAGAGGATTACTGTATAGGAATTAACGATAAATGCCCAATAAAGAATCTTATTTTAAAGGTTTTGTATTACGAACTGATGAAGGCACTGTTTAGTGCTGGCAATGAGGGCAATAGAAAGTAGAGCGTTGAGCGATAACGACTTGTTTGATGGGAGACTTACAAGCTAGGCACGGTTGCTTTGCACGACCATAAACATTTAAAGTTTGTTGGAAGTAGCCAGGTTTTCCTTCGCTGTTTACGAAATCCTTCAATGTAGTGCCGCCTTGTTCGATTGCTTGAGCAAGAATATCTTTTATGGCGATGACAAGTCGTTGGAGGCGGGCTTTAGAGATATTGTTTGCTGCTCGTTGTGGGTGAATGCCTGCTTTAAACAGTGCTTCACTGGCGTAAATATTACCGACTCCGACAACTATATGACCATCCATAATAAGGCTTTTTATGGGCCGTTTTTTTGCCTTAGCTTTTGGGTAAAAGTAATCAATCTCAAAGTTGTTCGATAGTGGTTCTGGCCCTAGGAGACGAATCAATTTGTGTTCGTTTATGGGTCCGCTGGTCCATAAAAGACAGCCGAACCGGCGTGGGTCTTTATAGCGTAAGCAACTGTTATCATCGAAAATAATATCGATGTGTTCATGTTTCTCAGGTGGTATATCGGCGTTAATGACGCGTAGACTACCGGACATTCCTAAGTGAATAATCAGTGTGCCTTTATCGGTGCTGATGAATAAGTATTTAGCACGACGTGATACGTTATTGATATTTAAGCTGGGTAATACGCTAGAGATTTCGGGGCTAATAGGCCAGCGTAATTGTTTTTGCCTCACGATAACACTAGCAACACGTTTCCCTTCAATATGTGGGGCAATGCCACGACAAGTAGTTTCTACTTCCGGTAACTCAGGCATCGTTAGTGTCCAAATTCGGTAACGTTGTCATCTTCTTATATTTTGTTTGGCTTAATGTGTAAGCCAGCTTTGAATCACTAGAAATGAGGATGATATCGTCTTTCTGTCGTATGAGCGTAAAACTGAATTTTTTATTATCGCTAAGGTGAATAGTGACGTCCTCTCCCGTTATTTTTTCAGGCTGGTATTTGACATGGATAGCGCGTGCAAAACGCCATTCATCGAGAAGCATGTGTACAGCATCGGATGAAGTGTCGAGAGAAGGGTTTTGTTTATGATGCCATATATTATTTTCATCACTGTGTAGTGTGATGTTGGGTGTTTGCAAACCTGTAATTTGGATATTATCAGGCAATAATCGTGTATCGATATAGGTATCGACTGGGGCTGTTAGGTGGTGCAAGAAAGTGTCATCAAGCAAAAATAGCTGTTGTATATTACTTACGTAGCGACGTGAGTGAACACTCTCTGTTTGGCCGATAGATAATGCTTCACCATTAAAGATGATACGTGCTGTAGGGCTTCTTAAGCCAAATGCCTCCAATTCGTTGATATTGAGAGGGTAAGAAACCGGAGGCTTTATTTGAGATATCTTAAGTAAACGCTCAATTTTTCCGGGTAAGGCGGGCGCACTAAAAGGCTTCGTTATTTGCCATTGTTTATTTTCTTGTTTTAACACAAGAGTTTCTGCGCTTTCTCGTTCAATACGAATAGTGTTAATAGCGCCCATATCTTGAGATGTAATACGGCGATCGTTGCTTATCTCTTGCCCAGGTTTTAACCATGTAACTAAGCCAAGTGTAATAACGAGCGTTGCGAGTAATAGGTTAGTGATTAGTCGGTTTTTCACAGTTTAATATTTTTTGCGTTTCAACCAAATAACAATGCCTGTCACAATGAAGAGAATGGGCAAAACGAATAAAAATCCTAAGCCAAAAATAAGTGACCAAGTTTTATCTATTTGTAAGGTCGTATCGGTTGCCGTTTTTGCTGGAATATCAATCAGTGAGTCGTCGTGATTGAGCCACTGGATGAGGCTAATGCCTAGGTCAAGGTTTGCCCCGTTACCCAAAAACGAATTGGAAAGAAAGTCAGCATCCCCGAGGACAGCAATGCGTTGTTGTTTGTTACTCGTATTACTGAGCGCGTAGGCAATAGTGATTGGGCCTTTTCGTTCTTCAGTATTACTATTGAATTGAATGTTTCCTTCAATATCCCCCGTTTCTGTCCAAGACCGCTCGAGAGTGGCAAACAACGGTTCAGCTGAATATTGACCGCTGTTTGTGGCCGTTAGCCCCGCAGCCCCAGGAAATAAACTCATGGTTTGTAGATGCTGTGTGGAAGGGTGGCTTGAATATTGGGTCACTAAAGCAAATGTTGGATCATCTATACCAAACATTTGCGTGGATGCGTCAACAACAATACCGGGTAATACAGAAATTCCTAATGTTTCGAGAATAGGGCGCACGTGCGTTGCTTGATTAGGCTCGGTTAGCAGTAATAAAGGGCGACCCGCTGAAAGGTAGTCTTTAATTATTGCGTTTTCCCCATTGAGTAAATTGACTTGTGGGTTAGCAATGACCAATAGCGATGTATTATTGGGAATGGTTGGCGTGTTAACTAGGTTAATGCTTTGTGAATTAATACCTTTATTTTTTAGTTCGTCGGCAAAGACATTAAAATCAAAATTAGCTTGTCCTGAGGGGCTGCGTTCGCCATGCCCTGTTAGAAAAACGACCCAACGCTGCTCGCTGTTAGCTAAACGCTGCAGAACATTACTGAGGGCTTGTTCGTTAAGTTGGCGTAAAGATTCACGACGGCCATCGTACCGAATAACGAGTTCACCATCAGTAGTAATACCTTCTTCACGTGCTTGGTCAGGGCGCATATCGGGGTTAATGATCGTCAGTGAAATATCCGATTTATAGCGACTGTATTTAGCAATAAGCTCTGAGATTTGACGACGTAAAACATCGTTTTCCGATGCGTAGGCAGTAATGGTTATAGGTTTGTCGAGTTTTTTAAGTAGAGTGAGACTAGGGGCAGATAAAGAATTTTTACTATTAGCTGTCCAATCAGATTGGATACTGTACTGTGTACTTAGCCATGCTAGTAAACCCAATATTCCAACAAATAAAACGGTGAAAATAATGTTTTGTAGGCGGATAAATTGATGCGCTTTTCGAGATATTTTCATTTTTGTAAGCGATCGTTATCGAGTCGGCGAATGCTAAGGATTAAGAAGCCTGCAATGAATAAGACGAAATAAATGATGTCAGTTGAGTGGACAAGCCCGCGCAGCAAGCTTTCAAAATGACGCATAATGGAAATGTACTCAAATAGGCTGCTACCGTTACCGCTGTTGCTGCCAGCCCAGTCAATAATCCATAAAAAAAGTAATGCGCCAAAGCTCGCCACTGCCGCCACGGTAGGCTGAGATGAAATAGCGGACATATATAGCCCCAGTGCATTGAATGATGCCATAAGTAACACCATGGCTAATAGGCAGGCGCTAAATTTTCCCATATCTAATTCGCCAACGGTTAGCAATGAGAGCGGCATCAACGCAATGGAAAAAAGAATGATTAATAGAAAAGCAAAGATAGCTAAAAATTTACCTAAAATAATTTCGGTAATACTGATGGGCGCAGAGAACAATAAGCTAATGGTTTTATTGCGGCGTTCATCACTGATAACTCGCATAGTTAGTAGAGGTGTTATCAGTAATAAAATAACAGCAGCATTCCCAAATAAGGGCGCAACGACTAAGTCGGTTACACCAGGTGCGTTAGGAATGCCGATTAGTTTAGGCTGTATGGATAAATAGAAATCAATTTGCGTTAAGAACATATAAGCAAGAATAAGCTGGGTGACGCCTAATATTGTCCATGCTAAAGGTGATAAAAATAGGCTCCGTAATTCACGCCCTGCAATAATAAAACTATTCATTGGCGTCTGAGTCTTGAGTGATGGAAATGAAGATATCTTCCATATTGTGCTTCTCAGGCGTTAACTCGAGCAAGCCCCAGTGTTGATTAACGGCCATTTCTGCAACTGATGCAGCAACGCTAACGCCTTGTTTGTGATGAAGGCGGTATTGCTGGTCTTCTAACGTGTCGACCGACTCTATGTTGTTTATTGAGCGGAGAGTATTTAAGTTAGCTTGGTCGCGAAAACGAACCAGTAAACTGGATGACGTCATGCGACGTGATAAGCCGCCAATGCTTTCGTTTAATACTAACTTGCCATGGTGAATGATCTGTACTCGACTGCATGATTGTTGCACTTCCGACAAAATATGCGTGGATAAAATCACACTGTGTTCTTTGCCTAATTCACGAATCAGTGAGCGAATTTCGAGTCGCTGAATGGGGTCTAACCCAACGGTTGGCTCATCTAAAATGATAACTGATGGGTTGTGTAAAATAGCCTGAGCAATGCCAATACGTTGCTGATAGCCTTTAGATAGATTGGCGATTAAGCGTTTACCCATATCTGATAAGCCGCATTTCCCTTTGCCATGCTCAACAGCTTTTTTAATAGCGGCCTTTTTTAAACCATGAAGCTTTGCACAATAGGAAAGGAACTCGTCCACGGTTAAGTCGGGATAAAGGGGAGGTATCTCGGGTAAAAAGCCAAGTTCTGCCTTGGCTAGTTTCGGTTGCTCAATAATATCGTAACCGTTGATTTTTATTTCACCAACGGTCGGCGTTAAATTACCGCATACCATTTTCATGGTGGTGGATTTCCCCGCGCCATTAGGGCCAAGAAAACCAAGAACCTCGCCCTTATCGAGAGAAAAGCTCACATTATTGACAGCACAATGGTCGCCAAACTGTCGCGTTAGATTATTGACCTCGATAAGTGTGCTCATCCGATGAGTATACGTGATGTTAGTGAACGTTTAGACGAGGAATCTTAATATAGAATATGTTTTTTTCAAGTAGAAAATGTGACGCGACTCGTTAATTTAAATCTACATGTGTGGAGAAAAAGTAAAGCCGCCATTTTATGTTTAAATAAAATGGCGGCTCTTTAGATTTTAAAGTGCTTGAGTTTATTCCCCAACAATTGCTAGTAGTACACCAGCCGCTACTGCAGAACCAATAACGCCGGCTACATTTGGGCCCATTGCATGCATTAATAGGTAGTTATTAGGGTTGGCCTCTTGGCCTACTTTATTTACAACTCTTGCGGCCATAGGAACAGCTGACACGCCTGCGGCGCCAATGAGTGGGTTAACTTTACCGCCAGTGAGTTTATGCATTAATTTACCCATAAGTAAGCCGCCCGCTGTGCCAATAGAGAAAGCAACCATGCCTAGAACTAAAATACCCAGTGTTTCAGCAGTTAAGAATTTATCTGCTGAAAGTTTTGACCCGACAGCTAAACCTAAGAAAATAGTCACGATGTTAATGAGCTCATTTTGAGCGGTAGAGCTTAAGCGATCCACAACGCCACTTTCTCGCATTAAATTACCGAATGCGAGCATGCCGATGAGAGGCGCGGATGCCGGCAAAAATAAAATAACAACAGTCAAAATAATTAAGGGAAAAATGATTCTTTCTTTCTTTGTGACATGCCGAAGGTGTTTCATTTCAACTTTACGTTCTGCTTCAGTTGTTAGTGCACGCATGATAGGGGGCTGAATAAGCGGTACCAAAGCCATGTAAGAATAAGCAGCAACAGCAATCGCGCCTAATAAATCAGGGGCGAGTTTGGAAGCCAAGAAAATAGCGGTGGGCCCGTCAGCGCCGCCAATAATTGCAATGGCGGAGGCATCGGATAAACTAAATTCCATACCGGGGATAAAGTTCATAGCCAGCGCGCCAAGTAGTGTGGCGAAAATACCGAATTGAGCGGCTGCGCCAAGAACTAATAAACTCGGCATGGCAATAAGTGCGCCGAAATCGGTTAATGCGCCCACACCCATAAAGATCAGTAGGGGGAATAAACCGGTATCAACACCCATATGATAGAGAATACCCAGTAAACCGTCTGGGTCGCTAATACCAGCGATAGGGATGTTCGCTAAAATACCGCCAAAACCTATAGGTAATAACAATAACGGTTCGAATTTTTTTGAAATAGCGAGGTAAATTAATAATAAGCCGATGGCTATCATTAAAATATTGCCCCACTCGAAATTAGCAATGCCTGTTGATTGCCAAATTTGTAATATACCACTGTCCATTATGCTTGCCTTAACAAATAAGAATTAACGGGGCGCCAGCCGGAATAGACTCGCCTTCTTTAACAAAGACGTCCGAAATTTGTCCTTCTATGTGTGCTCTCACTTCGGTTTCCATTTTCATGGCTTCGAGAATAATCACAACATCGCCTTCATGTACATCATCACCGGTAGCAACACCAATGCGTATGATATTCCCCGCCATTGGTGAGAGCAGAGGTTCGTTTTGGCAAAAATCGCCTGAAGGCTCAGGTTGGGTAGGTGCTGCTTTTGGTGCAGCAGCAGTAGTTTTTGTGGCTGCCTTCATATTTTCTATAGTGCCTGTAGGGCCAACTTCTACTTGGTACAGTTTACCGTTAACCGCTACATCGTAGGTTTCGCTACTGGTTGCTGAAGCGCTTGAGCTTGTTACAACGCCAGTTGGCACAGGTTCGAATGCATCGGGGTTATTTCTGTTTTTAAGAAAATCTAAGCCGACCTGAGGAAAAAGAGCATAAGTGAGGGTGTCGTCAACAACGCTATCCGCTAATGATATGTTGTCTTCTTTCGCTTTAGTTTCTAATTCAGCTGCTAGTACATCAAATTCATCGTCAATTAAATCAGCAGGGCGACAGGTAATCGCTTCCGCACCTTCAAGTACGCGGGCTTGTAATTCAGCATTAACGGCGGCAGGTGTTGCACCGTATTCACCTTTTAATACACCAGCGGTTTCTTTGCTGATGGATTTATAGCGCTCGCCCATCAAAATATTCATTACCGCTTGGGTGCCAACAATTTGTGACGTGGGTGTTACCAATGGCAAATAGCCTAAATCTTTACGTACGGCAGGGATTTCAGCCAATACATCATCAATTTTGTCGCCTGCATTTTGTTGCTTAAGCTGGCTCTCAAGATTGGTTAACATGCCGCCAGGAACTTGGGCGATAAGAATGCGTGAATCTACGCCTCTTAATGAGCCTTCAAATTCGGCGTATTTAGGCCTGACCCCTCTAAAGTAAGCTGCAATTTCTTCAACTTTATTAATGTCTAAACCGGTTGCGCGATCAGTGCCTTCTAACATAGCAATGAAAGTTTCTGTGGGTGAATGGCCGTACGTCATGCTCATTGATGAGATGGCGGTATCCAACATATCCAAACCTGCATCGACAGCTTTTAAACACGTGGCGACACTCATGCCTGTTGTTGCATGTGAGTGAAGGGCAATAGGCACATCACAAGATGCTTTTAAGCGTTTAACTAATCGTTCGGCATCGTAAGGTTTTAATAAACCGGCCATGTCTTTAATGGCGATAGAGTGACAACCCGCATCTTCTAGCTTTTTGCCCATATCAACCCAACCATCGAGTGTATGAACGGGGCTTTCTGTATAACAAATAGTCCCTTGCGCATGTTTGCCAACTTCAATCGTCGCTTTAATAGCGGTATCAAGGTTACGAACATCGTTCATGGCATCAAAAATACGGAAAACATCCATGCCATTTTCTGCGGCACGTTCAACAAATTTGCGAACAACGTCGTCTGCATAATGGCGGTAGCCAAGTAGATTTTGCCCACGTAACAACATTTGCTGTTGCGTGTTTGGCATCGCCGCTTTTAATAAGCGCAAACGCTCCCAAGGGTCTTCGCCTAAGTAGCGGATACATGAGTCAAAGGTTGCGCCACCCCATGTTTCTAGTGCCCAGTAGCCAACAGTATCGAGCTTTTCGGCAATGGGTAACATGTCTTCAATACGTAGACGTGTTGCAAAGAGGGATTGGTGAGCGTCGCGTAATACGACGTCAGTGATTTTTAATGGATTCGTCATAAGCTTTAAATTTATTTTGAACGGAAACGTTTAACAGCGATGGTGATTGCCGCGACAATGTCATCATCAATTTTGGTAGAAACAGTAGGTGAAGGCTCAACAACTGGCTCGTAACGTAAGACAAGCGAAGAAACAGCTTTAATGACAATAACCAATAAGCCTAAGATGAAGAAAACCATCCCCATCCCCAGAAGCATTAAATTGACACCCTGTTCTAGTGACTCTGAAATATTCATTCGAGCATTATAGGACACCTCCGGAAGAAAAATAAACAAATATACGATCGTTTAATTAATTTCCATAAAAGATGATACGGGGTGAATTAAGCAAGTTAAGCTTTAAATACAATCAGTTGTATTGTGAATATAGGAGTTTTAGGCGATATGGAAAGGCGTTTAAATCGTTTAGCAATATTTAAAATATGTGTAATTAAGGAGCGCGCTACCTCGAGGTTATAAATAAACCTGTGCTCATATCGACAGGCATGTGAAAATATCTTTTTAATATTCATTGGGTTTTGCCATGTTGTTAGGGGTTGATACCGGCGGTACGTTTACTGATTTTGTATATATTGATGGTAATGGTGTGCGAATTCATAAAGTGCTTTCAACGCCTAAAGCGCCAGAAATGGCCATCTTGCAAGGTATTAAAGAGCTTGATATTGATCATGAGAACTTGCTGATCGTCCACGGGTCAACAGTTGCAACTAACGCAGTATTAGAGAAAAAAGGCGTGCGTTGCTGTTTTGTAACAAATTACGGTTTGGCGGATATGCTAACTATCGGGCGGCAAGCTAGAAAAGAGCTGTATAACCTAAACCCTGTACCCGAAGAGCCTCCAGTGCCCGCCGGCCTTTGTTTAGAAACAGGTGGTCGGGTGTCAGCAATGGGTGAGCTCATAGAGCCGTTAACGGACGAACAGTTGAACTTACTTATTTCACAAATAGAGCAATTAGAACCTATGTCGGTCGCGATTAATTTATTGTTTTCATTTTTGGATGATGACGCAGAGAAACGTATTGAAGAGGCTATGCCTTCAAGTGTTTTTGTATCGCGTTCATCGAAAGTACTGCCTGAATATAAAGAATACGAAAGAGGTATGGCGACATGGCTAAATGCCTATGTTGGCCCATTGGTGATGGGGTATTTACGCCGCTTAACTCAAGGGGTGAAAGCTTCGTTTGTGTCAGTTATGCAAAGTTCGGGCGGAACAATTTCTGCAGATCAAGCGGGTGAACAGGCGGTTCGTATGTTGTTGTCGGGCCCTGCTGGAGGGTTAATGGCGGCTTTATATATAGGTAAACAAGCGGGCTTTGAACGGTTGTTAACTTTGGATATGGGGGGTACATCAACCGATGTTGCCTTGTTGGATGGTGCGATAACGTTAACTAATGAAGGGAAAGTTGAAGGCTACCCGGTGGCTGTGCCGATGGTTGATATGCATACGATTGGTGCGGGCGGTGGTTCTATCGCTCATGTTGATGCGGGTGGATTGTTATGTGTTGGACCTGAGTCGGCTGGCGCATCTCCCGGCCCTGCTTGTTATGGAAAAGGCGGTAGCGAAGTGACTGTGACCGATGCCAATTTATACTTGGGCCGGATCAGTGAACAGTATTTTCTTGGTGGTGATATGGAGTTGAATGTAAAGGCTGCTAATCGTGCGATGGAACAGCTGTCTCACGAGTTGGGTTGTGATGCAAAGCAAGCAGCGCAAGGCGTTATTAAATTAGCTGATGAACATATGGCGCGTGCTTTACGTGTTATTTCAATTCAGCGCGGTATAGACCCACGTCCGTACGCATTAATGACATTTGGCGGGGCTGGCGGGTTACATGTTTGCGCCTTAGCCGATACGTTGGGAATGAAAACAGCGATTGTTCCCGTTCATTCAGGGGTGTTATCGGCATTTGGCATGTTAGCGGCACCGCGTTCGCGTGAATTGTCTCGAAGTTTACTCGGGAAACTGTCATCTATGTCGCTCGACGACATACAGCAAGGTTTTTCTGCAATGGTTGAGCAAGGGACGAATGAATTGTTGGCAGAAGGTGTGCTCGCCGGTAATATTAAAATAAATTACTTGGTTGATTTACGGTATGTCGGCCAGTCATACACGTTGCCTATCCCATGGAATGATAAACCTACAGCGATGAATGGTTTTCACGCAATGCATAAAAGTCGATATGGGTATGAGCTCAACTTGCCTGTTGAGCTAGTTAATTTACGCGTGACTTTATCGGCGGATATGCCTAAACCTAGTTTGGTTAAGCTCGAACCGCGCCTTGATGGTGAAAAATCGAGTGTTGAACGAGAAGGTGTTCTGCCTGTTTATCAGCGACAACAACTTAGACTGAATGATACTATTCAAGGAGAAGCACTGATTGTTGAACAAGTAGCTACCACCTATCTCGCACCGCACTGGCAGTGCAAGCCTGATGAATATGGCAACCTAATATTGACCAAATATTAGTAAACGCCACCTAAAGGGTGGGCCGGAATATCTGAATCACAGGCATGAATGGTGGCATCAGGATGATGTCGTTTCACGCTTTTTGTAATCTCTCCAACTTTCTTAACAGGCACATCAACCATCATTAAATATCTCCCGTCGTCGACTGCTTTTTGGAAAGATTTTAGTCTAGAGTTAGGTGTGCTAATGCCAATCATTGCAGAACCCCAAGAGCCAACGCCCGAGCCAGCTAATGCCATGCCAAGTACAGCGCCGCCGCCCAGCACTAAGCCTGTTGGTGGGAATGTCATCGCCGCGAGTCCAGCCAAAACTCCGGTTACACCGCCTACGGCAGCCCCAGTTTCAACGCTGTGAATAAAGTCGCTGGACTGGAGTAAGTTGGCTTCTGGCAGGGCTTTCATGTTAGCACCAGATTTGGCAAGCACGTGGATATTGGATTCAGTAATACGAGCAATGAGCATTTCGTTAACCACTTGCTCGGTCGTATCGTGATCCGGTAATAAAAAATACAAACGTCGTTTCATTAGAATTACCCCCATATTGTTATGGAAATACAAAACTACCACGTGTTTAGGCAGATTATGAAAGTTTTAGTTCAGTTTGATTGATGACCTTATAGCATAGGGTATATTCTAATGTGGTGTGTTGACACTAAACCCATATGCGAAACGCATAAGAAGAAAGTGAATCGAAATGAAAATAAACCCAAAAACTCACGATAAGTTTTTTAATATTCTGAAGGCGGTCGTTGTGCCCCGTCCTATTGCTTTTATATCAACACAATCAACTAAGGGTGTGTTGAACTTAGCGCCATTTTCATTTTTTAATGGAGTTTGTTACGAACCGCCAATTGTCAGCGTGGCTATTTCACGTTTTGCTGGCAGTAAACCGAAAGATAGTTTAGTAAACATCGAAGAAACGGGTGAGTTCGTGATTAATCTAGTTAGCCAGGATATTGCTCAGGCAATGAATAAAACAGCCGCTGAATTCCCGTCGAGTATCAATGAGTTTGAAATAGCCGGGTTAACAACTGCACCATCAGACATAGTTATGGCACCTCGTGTTGCTGAATCTCCTGCGAGTTTAGAGTGTAAGCTTAAACAGGTTGTAGCAATTAACGAAGGCACGCCTAAAGAGTGTGGTCTGGTGATTGCGGAAGTTGTTTATTGCCATATCAACGACGAGCTGTTTGATGGAAGGCATGTCGATATCAAGGGTCTTAATGTAATCGGTCGTTTAGGTGGGCACAGTTATTGTGCCGTAGATAATGAGTTCGAAATGATATTGCCTGTGTACAAGCCAGAGTAGCCAACTTGTTCACTATCTGCAGCCCATGCATGGCAACCATTAATATAAAAAGGCTTGGCCGTTTCGTTTGAACCGCGCCCTTTGCGAATTCCAGACATGGTTTGAAAAATAGTGGTGGTAGCGGGACCCAATAAGTCAGTTAAGTGAGTGCAACCTTGTAAGCCGCCGACTAGCTTTTTCACGCGCATTGTCCAGCCAGCCGCGATTTGTTCACCAATGAGTCGTTTAAAGGTAGGTGTAATGTCGGGGCAACAGCCAAATGGTGACTTATCTGTTACAGCAATACAGTCATGAATAATCAGCTTCTCATCAACGGTAATGCGTATCCACATGTCGTGAATTGGGTCATCAGGGTGAATGGTGCCTCGATATGCATTTTCGAAGGGGTATGTTTTTACGTCAGTAAGTCGAGCCTCCACATCCAATAAGCCATCGTCACGCTGATAACCCGTACAGGTAATTTGTCGGGTATGCAGTTCTTTTCTTGCGGAGCTAGCAGGTAATGGCATCTAATAAGTACTCTTGGTGTTTATGGCAGTTAGATGAAACTTTTTTCAGCATCATGTGGACTAAGCATATTAATGCTTCAACGAGAAATAAGGAACCTAAGTGAGTACAGAACATGGCTGCTGCCATTCCAGTAATAACGACGATGATAAAAAGAATATAGATCCAGTGTGTGGCATGACAGTCGCTGACGATGCCCCGCACCATGTCGACTATAACAACCAGTGGTATGGCTTTTGTTGTGAAGGTTGCTTGACAAAATTCACTAAAGATCCCGATATGTATTTATCAGACAAACCACGCCCAGAACCAGTGGTTGTTCCGGGAGCTAAATATATCTGTCCCATGTGCCCAGGTATTGAAAGTGATGGCCCTGATATTTGTTCTAAGTGTGGTATGGCGTTAGAGCCAGAAACCTTTGTGCCACCATCAACCCATACTGATTATATCTGCCCGATGCATCCTGAAGTAGTTGAGGAAGAGCCGGGGTTATGTCCAACTTGCGGCATGAGTTTAGAGTCTCGTACGGTTGTATTAGAGGAGGATAACCCTGAGCTAAATGATATGACGCGACGCTTCAATATTAGTTTGTTTTTTACGGTGCCGCTGTTTGTTATTGCCATGTCCGAAATGGTCGTGGGTGATAGCGTGTTTAATATATTGTCTGCAAAAACGTTGCAATGGGCTCAATTATTTCTTGCTGCGCCAGTTGTATTGTGGGCGGGTTGGCCATTTTTTGAACGTGCGGTGCAATCGGTGAAAAGTTGGAACTTGAATATGTTTACCCTAATCGGTTTAGGGGTAACAGTGGCATGGTTATATAGCTTGGTTGCTGTGTTGATGCCAACGATTTTTCCGGCGAACTTAATAACTCCTCACGGCGTTATTGCTGTTTATTTTGAAGCGGCGGCAGTGATTATTACGCTGGTGTTATTGGGGCAGGTGTTGGAGCTAAAAGCGCGCGGACAAACTAATAAAGCAATTCACTTGCTACTGGGTTTATCGCCAAATACCGCAAGGCGAGTTAGCGAGACTGGTGATGAAGAAGATGTGCCGCTTGACGATGTAGCCGTTGGTGATCTATTGCGCGTTAGGCCTGGCGAAAAAGTGCCGGTGGACGGTATTTTGGTTGAAGGAAGTAGTTCTATTGATGAATCGATGGTGACGGGTGAGCCGATTCCGACCGAAAAACTTGCAGGTGATGCTGTGGTGGGTGGTACGGTTAACGGGACAGGTTCTTTTATATTTAAAGCGCAACGTGTGGGTGGAGAAACCTTGCTATCGCAAATCATTCAAATGGTTAGTGAAGCGCAACGTAGCCGCGCGCCAATTCAGCGTGTGGCCGATGTAGTGGCCTCTTGGTTTGTGCCGATTGTGGTGGGTATTTCTATCATTACCTTTTTTGCGTGGTACTTTTTAGCGACTGAATATGCATTAGGTTTTGCGGTGGTTAATGCGGTGGCGGTGTTGATTATTGCCTGCCCTTGCGCATTGGGCTTAGCAACGCCTATGTCGATTATGGTCGGAATGGGTCGTGGCGCGAGTATGGGTGTGCTCATTAAAGATGCCGCTGTACTCGAGGTAATGGAAAAAGTAGACACGTTGGTGGTGGATAAAACAGGCACTTTAACGGAAGGTAAGCCAAGCGTTGTTGGATTTGAAACACTCGATAATGTGGATGAAGAAAAAGGACTTATTTTAGCGGCGAGCTTAGAGAAAGTTAGTGAGCACCCGTTAGCTGAAGCAGTGGTTCGTGCAGCAGGAGACGTAGCGTTATGGGATGTAAGTGAGTTTGAAGCAACGCCTGGGAAAGGAGTGTCGGGTATTGTCAATAAACAAACCATACTGCTGGGAAATTTACGGTTTTTAGAAGAAAAAAATATCGAGGTAAGTGGTTTAAAGGTTTTGCAAGAAGCTCGTGAATCGGCTGCTGAAACGCCGCTGTATATGGCGATCGATAACCATGCGACGGGTATCTTTTTTCTAACAGATGAAATTAAATCATCCACGGCAGAAGCAATTCAACAGCTACATGACAGCGGTATAAAGGTCGTAATGCTAACCGGTGACCAGCAAGGTTCAGCAGAATATGTAGCGACTAAGCTGGGTATTGATGAATATAGAGCGGGTGTTCTGCCCGCAGAAAAAGCAGCGATTGTGAAAGAGTTGCAAAAAGCTGGTCATTTAGTGGCAATGGCGGGCGACGGTGTAAATGATGCGCCGGCTTTAGCGCAAGCTGATGTGGGTATTGCGATGGGCAATGGTTCAGATATTGCGATTGAAAGCACCAGTGTTGTCTTGGTTAAAGGTGACCTACGTGGCATCGTACGTGCGCAACAATTGAGCAAAGCAACGATGAAGAATATACGTCAAAATCTAGTGTTTGCCTTTCTTTATAACAGTCTAGGTGTGCCAGTTGCCGCAGGCGTGCTGTACCCATTTTTAGGCGTTCTTTTATCTCCTATGCTCGCGGCTGCAGCAATGAGCTTAAGCTCGGTATCGGTGATTGGTAATGCGTTGAGGTTAAAAAGCGTTAAGCTATAGATTATTATAAATTTGCCGTGGTGTTAAATGAATGGATGAGTCAAATCAAGCGTTAAAAGACTACATTGAACAAAGCACCTTAGAGCTTCCGAGTGCGCTTCAGCTAGGTGTGCAAGATGTTTGGCATACTCTTGTTTCTGAGCTAAGTGACAACGGTTCAATCCCAGGCAAGTCTGTTATTGATGACGTCACCCGGTTACTAGCGTGTAGCGAGTTTGTACAAAAACAAGCAGTTCGACATGCAGCAGTGGTTATTGGAGGTTTTGACTCCACACGTACTGAAAAGCTGCAGTTATCCATCGCTTTTCAGGAAGAGCTGCAAGCGACTATAGGGTCAGCTAAGGATGAAGCGTCCGTGTTGCGGGTCTTACGCCAATCACGCAATCAAAGGATGCTATTAATTGCTTGGGCAGATTTGACGGGCGCAGATGTTAGCGATGTTATTAATGGCTTATCTAAACTGGCAGACTGCTATATTCAAACGGCATGTGACTGGGCGCATAAACAGTTATGTGCTCGTTACGGAATACCTAAAGATGTCGACGGGGTAGAGCAAAAACTTATTACGATTGGAATGGGTAAGCTGGGCGCGCATGAGCTTAATTTCTCATCGGATATCGATCTTATATTTTGTTACCCCTTCCACGGCGACACAGATGGTACTCGCTCGATCAGTAACGAGGAATTTTTTACGCGGCAGTGCCGGCTCATCGTGAAATTACTTGATCAACAAACAGCTGATGGTTTTGTATTTCGTGTAGACACGCGACTGAGGCCATTTGGTGACAGTGGTGCATTGGTTCTCAGTAGTGATGGAATGGAGCACTATTACCAAAGCCATGCGCGTGAGTGGGAGCGTTATGCAATGGTCAAAGCGCGTTTAATTACTGGCGAAGAGCACGATAAAAATCAACTAATGTCGATGATTAAAGCCTTCGTTTTTCGACGGTATTTAGATTATGGCGTGTTCGATTCTATTCGTGTGATGAAGCGTGAAATAGAAGCGCAATTACAGCGTAAGGGTGTCGAACATAACGTTAAGTTGGGCCCTGGTGGGATTCGAGAAATAGAATTTATTGGTCAGGCATATCAGTTGATTCGTGGTGGACGCGATGAGTCTTTGCAAACGCGCGGCATTTTAGATGTCTTGACGTTATTGGCTGATAAAGGTCATGTTCCTGCGGGTGCAGTTGAAGAACTATCGGAAGATTATGGTTATCTAAGGCGATTAGAAAATCGTATTCAAGAAATGGCTGATAAGCAAGCGCACGAACTGCCAAAGGATGAGTTGGAGCAAGCACGTTTAGTGTTGGCTATGAAGGTGAGCAGTTGGGGTGAGTTACTTGATAGCACGCATCAGGTCATGGCGCGAGTACATAGTTATTTCGAGAGTTTAGTTGATTTTTCATCACCATTAGAACCTAACGCGGATATCGGCTGGATCGGGTTGGATGAAGCAGTTTTGGAGCAGTACCTTGAGGCTAAAGGTATCTCGGCAAGCGATGCCGTTCGTCGAGATATTGTTGATTTTTGTCAAAGTTACCCTGTGCGAAAAATGCAAGAAAAGGGGAGGCAGTACTTTACCCGTTTAATGCCACTGTTGATTGATGCGTTGTTAGTGGGCGATTCGCATGAGCGGACGTTATCAGTATTCTTGAAAATGTTAGAGAAGATTTGTAATAGAACAGCTTACTTGGTGCTATTGGTTGAGAATAATGCGGTGTTCGGGCAATTGATTCGACTGGCAAAACTAAGTCCATTAATTATTACGCAAGTGACTAAAGCGCCTATCTTGCTTGATGAACTAATTGATCCAGCTAATTTGTATAACCCACCTTCTAAAAATGACTTAAATGTCGAGTTGGATAAAGCGGTGGCGCAAATTGAACAAGGCGATATTGAATCGCAAATGGAAGTGTTGAGACACTTTAAGCAGGTGAATGTGTTACGCGTTGCCGCAGCAGACTTAACCGGAGTAATTCCTTTAATGGTTGTGAGTGATAAGCTGACAGCGATTGCTGAAGTTGTCGTCGAAAAAGCGGTTTTGTTTTGTTGGCAATCTGTTTGTGCGCAATATGGTGTACCAGCTGGTGCGAGTGCAGATAACGTGAGTGGATTTGCTGTGATAGCGTTTGGCAAAATGGGCGGTATGGAGCTAGGGTTTAGTTCCGATTTGGATGTGATATTTCTACATAAAAATGCAGAAATAGATGATCTAACAACAGGCGATAAGCCGGTTTCTTTAGGTGAGTTTTATATGCGGCTAGGGAGAAAAATAATCACCTTTATGACGACAAACATGTTCTCAGGTCGGTTGTATGAGATTGATCTTCGGCTACGGCCAAATGGTAATTCTGGGCTGTTGGTGACGAGCGAATCATCATTTGAAAAGTATCAAAAACAACAAGCATGGACGTGGGAACATCAAGCGTTAATTCGCGCGCGATTTGTAGCAGGTTGTGATCGAATGGGTGTTGTATTTAATGTTATTCGTCAAAAGATATTAATAGAGCCGAGAGATAGCGATGCTCTGAGAAAAGATATTGTGGAAATGCGTGAAAAAATGCGCGAGGCATTATTGAAAACAAAGCTCGGTTATTTTGATCTAAAACATGGCGTTGGAGGTATTGTCGATATTGAGTTTATTGTACAATTCGGGGTCTTGGCGAATGCTAGCGAACATACGGAGTTGTTGAAGTATACCGATAACGTTAATTTGTTGATTGAATTGCATCGAATAGGTTTTTTATCGAGCTCGGAAAAACAAGAGTTGAGCCAAGCATATAAAGCATATCGCGAAGCAGCGCATCATGCGTCGTTAGCGGAAACATCAACGATGGTTGATGATCAAGTATTTGACGAGCATATTCAGCGAGTAGGCTCGGTCTGGAAAAATAAATTTATTAACTAAATGCGGCGCATTTGGTTTTACTTAAGAATTGAGGAATAACTATGGGAATGGATGACAGAGATGGCGTCATTTGGCTAGACGGTGAGTGGGTGGATTGGCGTGAAGCGAAAGTCCATGTGTTAACACATACATTGCATTACGGCATGGGTGTTTTCGAAGGCACGCGAGCATACGAAACCAGCGAAGGCCCTGCTATTTTTAGACTAAAGGATCATACTGATCGCTTGTTTAGATCAGCGCATATTTTAAATATGAAAATCCCGTTTGATAAAGAGACATTGAACCAAGCGCAACGCGATGCAGTTTCTAAAAACAATTTAAAATCCGCGTATTTACGCCCAATGTGCTTTTACGGTTCAGAAGGCATGGGCATTCGTGCTGACAGCTTAAAAGTTCACGTAATGGTTGCCGCATGGGAATGGGGTAAATATTTAGGTGAGGACGGTATTGAAAAAGGCATTCGTATTCGCACGTCGTCTTATACCCGTAATCACGTCAACAGCGTGATGTGCAAAGCTAAAGCCAACGGTAACTACATGAATTCTATTTTGGCGCTGCAAGAAGCTATTTCCTGTGGTTACGATGAAGCCATGTTGCTTGACCACGAAGGGTTTGTGGCCGAAGGCAGTGGCGAGAATATATTCATTGTGCGCAATGGCAAATTAATTACGCCAGATTTAACATCAGCGCTAGAAGGTATTACGCGAGAAACAATTTTCCAACTGGCTGAAGAGTGTAATTTAGAAGTTGTTGAAAAAAGAATTACTCGTGATGAAGTGTATGTTGCAGATGAAGCTTTCTTTACAGGCACAGCGGCTGAAGTAACGCCGATTCGTGAAGTGGATGATCGCACGATTGGTAATGGCGGCCGTGGTCCAATTACTGAGCGCTTGCAAACATTGTATTTCGATGCAGTACATGGGCGTTCTGCGAAACACAGTAGTTGGCTAACGCACGTATAAACGTCCGGTGAGTTCAACGTACCGCATACTGGTTGTTGGCCCTTCATGGGTTGGTGATATGGTGATGGCGCAAAGCCTGTTCATGGCGTTAAAACAGCAGCATAAAAACTGCTCGATTGACGTGTTAGCGCCTGAATGGTCGTTGGCGATTATGGAACGTATGCCCGAGGTAAGAAAAGCGATTGTTATGCCGTTAGGGCATGGGAAATTTGACTTTAAAGGCCGTAAAGCCTTAGGCAAAAAACTGCGAGTAGAAGAGTACGACGAGTCTATCGTTCTGCCCAACTCGTGGAAATCAGCCTTAACGCCTTATTTCGCAAATATTCCAAAACGTACAGGTTACGTGGGTGAAGTGCGTTGGGGTTTGTTAAATAATTCACGTAGGCTAGATAAAAACTTATTAACTAAAACCGTACAGCGTTTTGTTGCCTTAGCATCACCACCTAATGCCATTGTGCCCGTTATTCCACAACCACGGTTGTTAATTGACCCTGCCAGTGTGGACGTGGCAAAAGCAACGTTTGGTGTAGAAGCGAGCGAAGCTAAAGTACTAGGCTTATGCCCCGGTGCAGAGTATGGCCCGGCGAAACGTTGGCCGGAAGAGCATTATGCGGCGGTTGCAAAAAAAGCCTTAGAAAACGGCTGGCAAGTATACTTATTTGGTTCAGCTAAAGATGAACCTGTAACAGCAAAAATTAACGAATTGGCCGGTGGCTCTTGCCGTGATTTTGCAGGTAAAACCAACTTAACTGAAGCGTTAGACTTAATGTCTTTATGCGATGTTGTTATCAGTAACGACTCGGGGTTAATGCATGTTGCAGCGGCGCTTAATATTAAAACAATCGCACTGTATGGCTCATCCGACCCTAACTTTACACCGCCATTGCATCCCGATGCGGATGTGATTACATTAGGTTTAGAATGCTCGCCATGTTTTAAGCGAGAATGCCCATTAGGCCATTTAGATTGCCTGACAAAAATATCTCCTGAGCGAGTTCTTAGTTTAATGGATGTGGCGTAGCTTTTACGCATGAAAGTTCTCGTCGTTAAAACGTCGTCACTGGGTGACGTTATCCACACTTTGCCAGCATTAACTGATGCGGCAAAAGCAATTCCCGATATTTCATTTGATTGGCTGGTTGAAGAGTCATTTCAAGATATCCCGTTATTACACCCGAATGTAAACAGAGTTATTCCCGTATCTGTACGTCGTTGGCGTAAAAACTTGTGGAAACACAGGGCGGATATTAAGGCGAGCATTAAGGAACTTCAGCAAGAAACTTACGATGCTATTATTGATGCGCAAGGGCTGATAAAAAGCGCCTTTTTTACGCATTATGCCAAGGGTGAAAAGTACGGGCTTTCAAAAACAAGTTGTCGCGAGCCGTTAGCCGCAATGGCGTATCAACACAAAATAGATGTGGCAAAAGGGCAACATGCGATTACACGTGTCAGGCAATTGTTTGCACAAAGTTTAGGCTACGACTTGGCGGCGGATACACTGTCGTACGGTTTGAAAAAAGATACTTTGTTGCCGCTAGAGTCACTTCAAAAACCTTATTTGGTTTTCCTTCATGGCACGACATGGGCGAGTAAACATTGGCCCAATGAGTATTGGAAAGCGCTGGTTTTATTGGCGACAGAGGCTGGTTTTAACGTGTATTTACCGTGGGGTAGTGAGTCAGAAAAAGTGCGTGCGGATAGCTTGGCTGACATGTCGGCAAAAGCCAGTGTCTTGCCGCGTTCAAGTATAAAAGAACTATCAGCAATACTTATGCACGCAAGTGGTGTGGTGGGTGTGGATAGCGGTTTGGCGCATTTAACAGCCGCTTGCGATACGCCTGCGGTCACCATTTACGGTTCAACCAATGCGCTATTAACAGGTACATTAGGCAAAAATACCGAAAGTTTACAAACAAAATTTAATTGTTCGCCGTGTTTGAAAAAGGCGTGCGATTACACCGGCGCATCAGCAGTTTCTCCAGCGTGTTATGAAACACTTAATGCCGACGACGTTTGGCAAGCGCTAACGGGGAAGATGGAATGTTGATGCAATCATTCTTTCAAAACAGACGAATGAAAGGCTGGTACGAAGTTGATGAAGCGGCGTATGCATCGGCATATGAAACGTTTGGTGGCAGTGTGCTAACGCACCCATTAACGTTGAATGCAATGGCGGATATTGTTGACTTGCCTATTCAATATTATGCGTTTGAAGAAGGCAGTGAAACGCAGGCCGTTATTCCTGTTTGGAAAAAGTGGGTGGCGGGCAGCAAGCAAGGCTTAAAGAAAATGTCACGCAAAGGCATTGTGGATTTTGGCAATGCAGAAGTTATTTTGCCAATATCACCTGAAGCAAAAATAACATTACCTGTTGCGACAGGCGGCTTATCTGCGTTGCACGAAAATAATATTAACGATTTAAAAGCAGAAGAATCTGAAATTTGTTTGGCGAAATCATTCGACTTATTTTCTAAAAAGTTTCGCTATAACCGCAAAAGAGAATTAAGGTTACTGGAAGATCAGGGCGCTAAAGTGTCTTCAATAGACGGGCTTTCTAATGAAGACATTAGCGCGATGTATATTAGGTTGTTCGAATTACGCTGGGGTTTTAAACCCAAAGGGCATGAACGCTTAAGTGACCTGTTAGCGTGTTTGCGCCCATTATTGTTCGGCTCAGTTATTGAAATGGACGGTAAGGCTATCGCCTTTCAGCTTATTTATAAGGCGGAGTGTGCATCGCATATTTCTATGGAATACATTAATGGCGGGGTCGATTTGGTGTATACCTCTTTAAGCCACGGCAGTGTGTTAACCTTTTTAAATACACGGGATGCTTGGGCGTTAAGTGAGCGTTTAGGTAAGCCTTTACGTTATTCATTTGGCCAAGCCGATAACGAATATAAGGACCGCTGGTGCAATCGCAGCGCGGTTTATTCAGTATGAGCAATAAAGCAAACAACACATTGAAACAGAAAAAGAACAGGGCTGTTATTCGCTTGGTTATCTCGATATTTGTACTGCTGGGTTTATTGCTGAACGGACAACTTGTGTTGTCGCTTTTTTTCTTGCTAGTTCTATTTGTTTTTAACGAGCTATTTTTAGCCGATCATAATTTCTATGATCCCAGTGATGATTATCAGTACAGTTTTAATCAGGCTGAAAAGGTTAAACCCGACTGGGCAGCGGATGGTCAAAGTATTCATGCGTCTTGGGCGAAAGGTTCGTACGATACGGCGCTGTTAGCGATTAATATCAATCATAGTTTTAAGGGTAAATTCTTAGACCCTTTTGTTACTATTACATCGGGTTCAATAACTAGAAAACAATATTTTGAACGCTCGGTGGGTGGCTTGCGTTACCTTAATATTAGTGAGTTTATAAACACAGGTGAAGCGATTGTATTTGCCTATTCACATTGTGAAAGTGAAGCAAATGGCAGTGAAGTCTTGTTGTTTTCAAACGAGACACTTACCGATAAAAAAGTACTTATTATTGCGCCACATGCTGACGATGCCGAAATAGGCGCGTTCGGTTTATACAGCACATACGATAGTGCCATTGTAACGGTGACTGCTGGTGAAATAGGTGCAGCTGCATACGAATCTGCTTATAGCAATGGTGAACAAGCATCGCTGCAAAAAGGACGTTTAAGGTCGTGGGATAGTATAGCCATACCGCAGTGGGCAGGCTTAAAGCCCGATGATGTTATTCAACTGGGTTATTTTTGTATGCGCTTAGAGGCCATGCATAATGCGCCCGATGAAGTAATAGCCTCTAAAACAGCAGGTGTTAATGATACGCGGGTATTCAGAGAATTTAACAGGCAGTCGCTGAAAAGTGATGCGCACGGAACGTCCAGCTGGAACAGTTTGGTGGCCGACTTGGTGGAATGCATAGAACGCATTAAGCCAGACGTTATCGTTACCTCACATGCTGAGCTAGACCCGCATTCAGACCATTACTACAGCACGTTGGCGTTGCAACAGGCACTGGCAATATCAAGCAATCAGCCGGCTAATATTTACTTTTGCGCCAACCACCTTTCTTCAAGCGACATGTTCCCATTTGGGCCAGTTCATACGTTAGCGTCGTTGTGGCCTAATACGAATGCGTGTGTTGAAGCAGGCACGGTTGTTTCAATACCATTGACCATTGAGCAGCAGAAAAATAAAGCAGCAGCATTAGCGATGATGCACGATTTGCAAACACCACTGCGTTGGAAGAAAAAGTTACGCTTTAAATTACAGTCTTGGCTTATTGGCAGAGAGCTTTCGCCGTACGGAGAGGATGAGTATTTGAGAATAGCGATTAGAGATAACGAGCTGTTCTTTAGTGTGCCTTGCAGTGAGTTTATGCAAAGCATGAAAAGTGATTCAAATGCATAAAATAACCAGCCAAGATTTAGAGTATTTTAAAGACAGCAGCGAGGTGACTTTTCCCGCACAGCTTAAAGTGGCAGAAACGGAATTAGTTTGTACCGACTTACTGCGTTTATTGGCGGGTAAAAGAATGGTTTGCACCGGTCAATATAACGACCAACGTGTATTGTTTAAATTGTTTTTTGGCGCATCGTACAAACGGCGTTGGGTGCGAGAGTTAGATGGCGTTACATTAATTAAACAAGCCGACATAAAAACCCCGGAGCTTATTGCATCACATTGTGATGACGACTCAGGTATTGGCTACATAGTCTTTGAGTTTATAGATAATGCGAAAACATTAGATACCTGCCTAAATGAGGCAAAAACAACGGATGACCGGATGCTTTTTTTTCAGCAAGCGTTAACGCTTATTGCACAAATGCATTCAGCCGATATTTACCAGAAAGATGTGCATTTAGATAATTTTTTAGATAACGGAAACGAGCTTTACTTAATAGACGGCGACCAGCTGGCCCTAGAAAAGGGAAGCAATGGTTTAAGTGATAAACGAGTTATTGAAAACTTAGCGATGTTCTTCACGCAGCTCTTCCAATGGGAACATGAGTATATTGACGGTTTTGTAACGTCTTATGTAGAACTACGCAAAAAGGCCTTCCCCACAAACTTTTTATTGTCCATTACGCAACAGTTGGCAGACTATAAGCAATGGCGAGAAAAAAAGTATATTGAAAAAAAGGTATTTCGCAGCTGCAGCGCCTTTGATGTTATAAAAAACTGGCGAGTATTTAGCGTTTTTTCAAGAAAGCTGGATAGATGCTTTGTAGAACAACTTGTTAACAACCCAGATGATTTTGTAGAGCAAGGCGAAGTGCTAAAAAGCGGCAGAACAGCCATCGTTGTACGTATTCAGTTGGGTGATAAAGCCTATATTCTGAAACGCTATAATAAAAAAAGCCAGCTGCATCAGTGCGTAAGAAGTTTAATGACAAGCCGTGCCGCCATTAGCTGGAAAAACGGTCATCTATTGGTGTTTAATCACATCCCAACGGCAGAGCCGTTACTCATGCTAGAAAATCGTAGAGGTATATTCCGTGGCCGTAGTTATATACTCACGGAATATATTGAAGGCTGTCATGCTTTTGAATATTTTGAGAAAAATGAGTCAGCGATAGAATTTGACGCGATGGCTGGAAAAATTAATAAACTTGTAAAGCATGCACATCAATCTGGTTTTATTCATGGTGACTTAAAAGCCCATAATATTTGGATTAAAGGAAGTGAACCATTATTGATAGATTTGGATGGAATGAAAAAAAATAATGGAGAGAAACAGTTGATAGAAAAAGACTGGTCTAGGTTATACCGTGACCTAGGGAAAAGAGAGTTTTCTCAATCCTTATTTAGGGGTGTGGTCTTAAAATGAGCTTAACTTGGAAAGTAGTGCAAGAAAAAGCATTGATAGTTCTTCCTTATGGAGTGCTGTTCTTTTTATTTTGTATGTTTGCTGCACCTACTTCGAAAGTTGCTAATCAGGTTTTTTATTTAGCGGTGTTGTTACCAAGTCTGGTATCTATAAAGTTATTACTTGAAAACAAACGGCTTCATTCAGCATTGTTGCCGTTTGTTGTAGTGATTGTTTTCTGGGCATTTTTTTCTTTAGTTGGTTTCGATTTAGGTGGTTGGGAGAATGTTGCTAAGCGGTTTAAGCATGCCCTTTATGTAGTGACCTTCATCTGTGCTATTTATTATTTACTATTGGAAGGTTTTATTTCAGTAGAAAAACTTGTGATACTTTTGTTTTGTTTTGCACTAATTTATAGTTTCTGGTCATTTATTGATTTTTATTTATTGCATGAGAGAAGCTTTAGCGCTCGACTTTTTCCTGTGCTAAGGCTTAACTCACCTATTTTTATGGCTATTATTTTAGCCATATATGGTGTGCCGCTTATGAAGTTGTTTTTCGATAAAGATAAAAACATTAATGGACTGGCGGTATTTTTCCTTATTATTTTCTTTTTATATTTTTATAACTCAAGGTCGGCAATGACCGGGTTATTTATAGGGCTTTTGGGGATGTTTCTGTATAAGAAAAAAGAAAAGCAACAAATTATGTTTATTAGTATTTTTGCCTTTTTTATAGTTTGTTTAGTAGGGAGCTATTATTTTGGAAATATATTAAATCGAGGAGTCTCTTACCGACTTGATATATGGGTTAGCAGTTTAATGAAAACAGTCGATTGTGGTTTGTTTCTAGGGTGTGGCTTTGGTGGTAATAGTGAAATTACGATTGAAAGTGGCCGGACGTTTCAGCACTCTCATAATATTTTCCTATCGCATTTTTTAAATACAGGCTTGTTGGGTCTGCTGAGTTTGTTGTGGGTTGTTGGCTATATCACTTATCAGGGTTTCAAACATAACGCTATAATGGTTTTAGGTTTACTTGTGGGGATAGCTGCGTTGATGTTTGAGGGGAACGCTTTACTGACAAATCCAGATGATATGTGGCTCATTTTTTGGCTGCCATTGATTATGACGTATTGGGAAATTAATCAAAAAAATCATCAGGGTATTGCTGTGGTTCGTGACAATGTAAAAAAAGAATTTAAAAGCTAGGGATTTTAGTATGTTTAACAATCAAACCATTCTTATTACGGGCGGTACAGGCTCTTTCGGCAATACCTTTGTGCCAATGACTCTTGAAAAATATAACCCCAAGAAAATTATTATTTACTCACGCGATGAAATGAAGCAGTGGGAAATGGCCAAAAAATTTGAAGGCGACACTCGCGTGCGCTTTTTTATTGGAGATGTACGAGATAAAGAACGCTTGTATCGTGCACTAGATGGAGTTGATTATGTGGTACATGCCGCAGCAACAAAAATTGTGCCGACTGCTGAGTACAACCCATTTGAATGTGTAAAAACGAATATTAGCGGTGCAATGAATTTGATTGATGCTTGTATTGATAAAAACATCAAAGGTGTTGTGGCGCTTTCAACGGATAAAGCAAGTAGCCCTGTTAACCTTTATGGTGCAACAAAATTGGTTTCAGATAAGTTGTTTGTAGCAGGAAATTCATACTCCGGAGAGCATGGAACGAGATTTTCTGTTGTACGTTATGGCAATGTTATGGGCTCTCGTGGTTCCGTGATTCCTTTCTTTATGTCGATTAAAGATAAAGGTGTGTTACCGATTACGGATGCACGTATGACACGCTTTATGATTTCATTAGAAGAAGGTGTTGATTTGGTTTGGCATGCTTTTCAAGATATGGAAGGCGGGGAAGTTTACGTTAAAAAGATTCCCTCAATGAAAGTAACCGATCTTGCTAAAGTTATTGCGCCAGAAGCTAAGCAAGAAATAATCGGCATTCGCCCGGGTGAAAAGCTTCATGAAGAAATGATTAGTTCAGAAGACGCAGCTTATACGTATGAGTATCCTGAGCATTTTAAAATACTGCCGACTATTAATAATTGGGGTTCCGATAAAACACGTATTAAAGACGGGGTGAAGGTTAAAGAAGGTTTTATTTATGCCAGTGATAGCAATCCAGAATGGATGGATAATGCAAGTCTTCAAAAATGGCTAGAGGATAATAACTCAAAGATTGGTAATATTTAACCGATGATTCCCTATGGTCGTCAAGATATAAATCAAGCAGACATTGATGCGGTTATCAACGTATTGCAGTCTGACTTTCTAACGCAAGGCCCAAAAGTCCCGCAGTTTGAAGCTGCAGTCAGTGAAAAGGTTAATGCAGATTATGCGGTAGCAACCAATAGTGCTACCTCAGCATTACATATTGCCTGCCTTGCCTTGGGTCTTGGTAAAGGAGATCGTTTATGGACGACACCTATTACATTTGTTGCTTCTGCAAATTGTGGTTTGTATTGTGGCGCAGAAGTTGATTTTGTGGATATTGATTCCCGAACATATAATTTGAGCGCTCAAGCGCTTGAAGCAAAATTAATCGACGCTGAGAAAAAAAATGCGCTGCCTAAAGTTGTTGTTGCGGTGCATTTATGCGGACAAACTTGTGATATGGAATCAATTTACACGCTTTCTCAACAATATGGATTTAAGGTTATTGAAGATGCTTCCCATGCTATCGGTGGTAAGTACAAAGGTGAGCCAATAGGCAATTGCCGCTACAGTAATATTACTATTTTTAGTTTCCACCCAGTGAAAATAATTACTACTGCTGAAGGTGGAATGGCAGTAACTAATGAAAAAGTGTTATCAGAAAAAATGGAGTTATTGCGAAGTCACGGGATAACTCGAGACCCCCAACGGATGACTAAAGAGTCTGATGGCCCTTGGTATTACCAACAAATTGATCTTGGCTTTAATTATCGAATGACAGACCTTCAGGCAGCGCTTGGCGTAAGCCAGCTTGAACGTTTGGATGGCTATGTTTCACGTCGCCATGAATTAGCGCGTCGTTACAATGAATCGTTAAGCGAACTGCCGTTAACACTACCTTGGCAACACCCTGATTGCTATTCTGGTTTGCACCTCTATGTTATCCGGCTTAAAAAAGATGTTACAACTATTACTCATCGAGAGTTATTTAAAAAACTGAGAGCTGCCGGTATTGGTGTTAATTTGCATTATATTCCCGTACATACTCAGCCTTATTATCAGGCGTTAGGCTTTCAGGCTGGCGATTTTCCTGAGGCTGAAGCGTACTATGAGCAGGCAATTAGCTTGCCGCTCTATCCAATGCTCAGTAATGATCAACAAGACGAAGTTGTTTCACGATTGAAATCTTTTCTGAAATGAGTGTGATTGAAACAAAAAGACTTTATCTGCGAATCTTATCTGATCAGGATGCGACAATAGACTATGTTGATTGGTTAAATGACCCTGAGGTTAATCAATATTTGGAGACCAGACACAGCATACAGTCAGTTAGTTCCTGTAAAGCATTTATTAAACAGTGTAATGAAGATAGAAATGCCCATCTGTACGGTATTTTTTTAAAAGAGGGTAAAAAGCATATTGGTAACACTAAAATCGGGTTTATAAATGAACAATATGCTCGGGGTGAATTAAGTTTATTTATTGGTGAAAAAAGCTGTTGGGGCAAAGGTCTGGCAGGTGAAGTGGTGCAAGCTCTTACACAGTATTCTTTTGAAAGCCTAGGTTTAAAGCGAATTGAAGCAGGCTGTTATGAAAATAACCTAGGTTCTCTCCGAGTTTTTCTTAAAACAGGATATACACTAGAGGGCTTTCGCCGAAGTCATATTTCATCAGGTGGTTCTCGGCAGGGTTGCTTTGTGTTGGGGATTATCAATGGCGAGCATATTAAGAATGAAGCATAAAATTGCATTAGGTAGTGCCCAGTTTGGGCTTACTTATGGTATTAGCAATAAGATAGGGCAAGTACATGAGGATGAAGTCCAAGAAATTCTCGCTTTAGCAAAGAAAAATCAGGTTCATACGCTCGATACAGCAATTGCATATGGTGATAGTGAAAAAGTGTTAGGTACTGTGGGTGTTGATGACTGGGAAATTATTAGTAAACTATCCGCTTTGCCACATGGAGTTACTGATGTCGATGAGTGGTTGGAATCAGAAGTTATTAACTCTTGTCGACGGTTGAAAATAGAGAGTTTACATGGGGTGCTGTTGCATAGACCGGCTGACCTGCTTGGCAAACATGGAACCGAATTACAAGATGCTTTGTATCGAGTGAAGAAGGAAGGTCTAGTCGATAAGATAGGTATTTCCGTTTATGAACCAAGCGAGTTGGATCAATTTTTTGACCTTATGAAGTTTGATATTGTGCAAGCACCTTTCAGCTTGGTAGACAGGCGAATGCAAGAGTCAGGTTGGCTGAAACGCCTGCAAGACACAGGTTGTGAATTTCATGCAAGATCAGTATTCCTGCAGGGCTTACTATTAATGACACAAGAGCAACGTCCATCACAGTTTGATCGTTGGCGGCCAGTGTGGCAACAATTAGACAGTTGGTTAAAAGAGGCTGATGTTACAGCAGTACAAGCTTGTTTAGGTTATGTGTTGTCTATTGAGGAAGTTACAAAGGTTGTCCTCGGTGTCGAAAGCAGGGCTCAATTGGAAGAGATTTTCACAGCGCTTACTACAAGTTTACAGAGCGTTCCAGCAGGCCTTTCGGTTTCAGATAAAGAGCTGTTAAACCCAGCTTTATGGGACGATAAATGAAAACAGTCGCTATTGTTCAAGCGCGTATGGGTTCTACTCGACTTCCAAACAAGGTGATGAAGCTTATCGATGGAAAGCCGATGATTGAGCTTTTATTAAGGCGCCTCTCAAAAGCCCAAAAGGTGGATGAGATTATAGTTGCTACTGCTGATGTTGAAGAAAATAGAGTGCTTGTTGAAGCCGTATCTCAGCTTGGTTATGAGTGCTACCTTGGTAGTGAGAATGATGTATTAGATCGTTATTTTCAGGCAGCAAAACTAACGAGGGCGGATACGGTTATTCGTGTGACGGGTGATTGTCCTTTAATTGATCCTGTTTTGGTTGATCAGGCTATCATTCAATTTGAAGAGGCAGGTGCTGATTATCTCAGTAATACATCACCACCGACCTATCCTGATGGGCTAGATGTTGAGGTGTTTACTTTTAATGCACTACTACGTTCAACACAAGACGCAGAAGAAGAATTTGACCGCGAACATGTAACACCCTATATGAGAAAAGGAAAAGGGTTCAAGCAGGCTTCTATGCTAAATGATCAGGATCTTTCTGCCCTACGTTGGACGGTTGATGAGCAAAGTGATTTAGATGTAGTGACTGAGGTGTTTGAATATTTTGCTCCTAATATACATTTCTCTTGGGAGCAGGTGAGAGAATTACAAGCGAGCCAACCGCAAATGTTTTCAAAAAACCAAAAAATAATTCGTAATGAAGGAGCAATGATGGGGTCAGGCCAAAAACTATGGAAACGTGCGAAACAGGTGATTCCAGGTGGAAATATGCTGCTGTCAAAACGTCCAGAAATGTTTTTACCTGAACAGTGGCCTGCTTATTTTAGTAAAGCAAAAGGTTGTAAAGTTTGGGATATGGACGGAAAAGAATATATAGATATGTCTATTATGGGCATAGGCACAAATATATTGGGTTATGGGCATCCTGAAGTTGATGAGGCGGTACGTGCCACAATTAGCGCGGGTAATATGTCTACGTTTAACTGTCCTGAAGAAGTTTATTTAGCAGAAAAATTAGTAGAGCTTCATCCATGGGCCGACATGGTTCGTTTTGCACGTACAGGCGGAGAGGCTAATGCTGTTGCCATTAGAATTGCGCGTGCAGCAACAGGTAAAGATAAAGTTGCGGTTTGTGGCTATCATGGCTGGCATGATTGGTACCTCTCTGCAAATTTGGGGACCAATGATAGTTTGGCTGGTCACTTGTTACCGGGTCTGGAGCCAAATGGTGTTCCAGAAAACCTTCGTGGAACTGTATTGCCCTTTAATTATAATAACTTTGCCGAATTAAAAGCATTAGTGGATAACCATGACATCGGTGTTATAAAAATGGAGGTCTCTAGAAACAAAGGGCCTGAAGATAACTTTTTGCAAAAAGTTCGAGATTTAGCAACCGAACATGGCATTGTCCTTATTTTTGATGAGTGTACATCTGGTTTTCGTCAAAATTTTGGTGGTCTACATAAGCTCTATGGTGTCGAACCAGATATGGCTATATTTGGTAAAGCGTTAGGGAATGGCTACGCCATAACAGCAATGATTGGCCGTAGAGAAATTATGGAGGCGGCGCAGTCTACATTTATTAGTAGTACGTTTTGGACAGAGAGAATTGGTCCTGCTGCCGCACTTAAAACGTTAGAGGTTATGGAGAGAGTAGAGTCATGGCAAACAATTACCGATACAGGGGTTGATATTGCGAAATCCTGGGGTTTATTGGCTAATAAACATGAACTTACTATCGACCATTGGGGCTTGCCTGCATTAACGGGTTTTAGTTTTCAAAGTAAAAATGCATTGGCTTATAAAACACTGATTACTCAAGAAATGTTATCGAAAGGCTATTTGGCTGGTAACAGCGTTTATGTTTGTACAGAACATACCCCAGCTATCTTGACTGATTTTTTTGAAGCACTTGATCCCGTCTTTGCTCTTGTAAAAGAATGCGAAGAAGGTAGAGATGTGTCAGCCTTATTAAAAGGCCCTATTTGTGACGATGGGTTTAAACGGTTGAACTAGAGTGTCTAAAAAAGTAGTTATTCGAGCAGATGCCTCGCTTCAAATGGGTACGGGGCATATTATGCGTTGCCTTACCTTAGCAAAAGAGCTTAAAGAGCAAGGGGCTGTGATTGAGTTTATTTGCAGAGAGCACGAAGGTAACTTAATCGAGCGTATCGAGCAGCAAGGGTTTACAACGCACGTGTTACCGATAAGTCAGAGCACAGTAATAGAAGACGGCTTATATGGTTCGCAGTGGTTAGGAGCTAATCAGCAAGAAGATGCGACATTATGCCTCCCCATACTGGAAAAAATAAAGCCTGATTGGTTGATAGTCGATCACTACTCACTGGATCAAACATGGCAAAGCGTATTAGCAGAGTGCTTTTCTAAACTGATGGTTATTGATGACCTTGCCAATAGAAAGCACCAATGTGATGTTTTGTTAGATCAAACCTATGGCAGGAAAGATAGTGATTATGCTGGCTTAGTGCCTAAGTGTTCACAACTGTTACTCGGTTCGGAATATGCCCTGTTACGACCAGAGTTTGCCGAGTGGAGAGAGTTCAGTCTACAACGTCGCATAAAACCCAGTTTCAAAAAGCTATTAATAACCATGGGTGGAGTTGACGCAGATAATGTGACGGGTGAATTACTTGACGCGTTAAAAGCTTGCTCTCTACCTAAAGAGTTAGAAATTAATATCGTGATGGGAGCAACTGCACCACACCTTAAAAATGTTCAGCAACAGGCCAAATTATTACCTTATAAAACCAATGTACTAGTTGATGTGAGTAACATGGCTGAAATTATGGCGAATGCAGACTTAGCCATTGGTGCAGCTGGGGCAACGACTTGGGAAAGGTGTTGTTTGGGCTTGCCGACCATTCAAATAGTGATAGCCATAAACCAGCGCTTAATTGCAGAACTTATTGATAACGTTGGTGCAGCACTATGTCTTGGTATTGAACAGCTTGATCAACTTTGTAACTATATAAGTAAAGTGAAAAACAAACGCGAGCAGTTAACAGTCTGTTCTTCTAAAATAGTTGATGGCACTGGAACTATTCAAGTTGTAAGGTATTTGGAATGAGAATTACTATATTAAACACCTCCGAAGCTCACCCTGTTAACGTACCCTTAAAACAGTGGGTTGAACAAAACGAGCTGGAACATGATATTAAGCTACAGCGCTCTAAAAAGAATCTCAGTGAAGGAGATCTCCTTTTTTTAATCTCTTGTTCTGAAATTATTTCTAAAGCGGATAGAGCTAAGTTTAAAAACACACTAGTTATTCATGCAAGCGATTTACCTTCAGGGCGAGGCTGGAGCCCACACATTTGGGCGATTATTCATGGAGCAAGCCAGATAACACTCTCGTTATTAGAAGCAGAAGATAAAGTGGATTCAGGAAAGATATGGAAAAAGGTTAAAATCCAAATACCGAAAACTGCTTTATATGATGAAATCAATGAATTGATTTTTGAAGCAGAGTTAGAATTAATGAGTTTTGCGGTTAAGAATTTTGGAAGTATAAAGCCACAAGAGCAAAGTGGGAATGATGTAAGTTTTTGGCCGAAGAGAACATCGAAGGATAGCGAAATAAATAGTCAGCAATCTATCGGCGAGCAATTTGATCTGATCAGAGTTTGTGATTCTGATAGGTTTCCTGCTTTTTTCTATAAAGGTGGAAAAAAATACATACTTAAAGTTGAGGCTGCGGATGAATAAAATAATAACAATTAATGGAAGGAGAATAGGTGTTGATCAGCCTCCTTATGTAATTGCTGAAATATCAGCCAATCACAATGGAGATATTAATAATGCCTATAAAATTATTGATATGGCAAAAGCCTCTGGTGCAGATGCGGTAAAGATGCAAACGTACACACCAGATACATTGACAATTGATAGTGATTTACCTGACTTTCAATTAACGAGTGGATTGTGGGCTGGGCGCTCTCTATATGACCTTTACCAAGAGGCTTACACACCGTGGGACTGGCATCAACCACTTTTTGACTATGCAGCAAAACTTGGTATTACCATTTTTAGCTCGCCTTTCGATAATACCGCGGTGGATTTACTAGAAGAGCTTAATACACCTGCCTATAAAATAGCCTCTTTTGAAGCCGTAGACTTACCGCTGATAAAATATGTAGCCAGTACTGGTAAGCCGATGATTATTTCAACGGGTATGGCCGATGCGGAAGAAATTGGAGAGGCTATTCAAGCGGCTAAAGAGGGTGGTTGTAAAGAGCTGGCTATTTTACATTGCGTAAGTGGGTATCCTGCGCCAGCAGGAGACTACAACCTGAAGACCATGGTTGATATGCGACAACGTTTTGGTTTGGTTACAGGCTTGTCTGATCATACTCTTGATAACACAACAGCCATCACCAGCGTAGCGCTTGGTGCATCTATTATAGAAAAGCACGTAACCCTAGATCGAAGCGCAGGTGGCCCCGATGATAGCTTTTCCTTGGAGGCTTCAGAGTTAACCGCTTTATGCAACGGTGCAAAAACTGCTTGGCAGGCATTGGGACAAATTGATTATGGCCGTAAATCGAGTGAAGAAGGGAATGTAAAATTTCGTCGCTCGTTGTATTTTGTTAAAGACATAAAGGCAGGTGAGGTGATTACTGCTGAGTATATAAAAAGTATTCGTCCAGGTTTTGGCTTGGCTCCAAAGTTCTATGAATCACTGCTTGGTCAAACAGTGAATGAAGATATTCAACAAGGTATAGCTGTTAGTTGGGATCTTTTAAGTAATTAGCCTTATGAATAATAAACTTTGTTTTTTCTCTCAAATGTACCAAGCGATTCCTTCACTGGTGGCTATTCAGCGGGAGCTAGGAGGGACATTTGTTTGTGGGAGAGGTAGCACGAAACGTTATTTCAAAAAAGAATACCCAGAGCTGGATTTTGCACGTTTTAGTAAACGTTTGAAGCACTTTAGTGCGGGACATAAGGCGATGTTAAGCGCAGATTGTATTGTGACGGGGTCGCCTTATAAGTCATTATTAACTCCCTATTCAGCAAAAAAGATGATGGTTTTTCATGGAACATATGCTGGCTTAACGGCTCAAGCCGTGCAGGATTTAATGCATTTTGATCATCTTTTTTTAATTGGGGAGCGGATGGAAAGAATGTTGTTAAGGCTGCTGAAGGGTGAGAGCGTTAACTATTCGAAGACAGGTTTTATACCCTTTGCTGGCTTTCCTGATAAGACAGAGGGAAACCGCCTAATGGTGTTGGAGAGCATAGGCTTGGATCCATCGCTGAAGACAATCGTTTACTGCCCTAGCCGAAGAGGCGTTGGGTCTTGGGAATTATGTGCTGAACAGTTAATACGAGAAATCTCCAGTGAATATAATTTGGTTTTGAGGCCTCACCCAAGTCAGTCTATGAATTTAAGGTGGCATGAGAAATCATCTATGAGAAGGGTGCAGCTTGCTGCAAAGCAGCGAGGAAATACTCTGGTTGATTTGGTTGATATTGCACTGCCTGATTTGTTTATGGCGGCAGATTTACTTATATCGGATGCTAACTCGCCCAGTGAAGAGTCCCTTTTCTATAACACACCTCAGTTACTTACGGGTTTAGGGAATAGTTCCTATAATAAAATTGAAGAAAGCTTGATTAGTCGTGATATGTCGGAAGAGGATATTAGCGATGCTATGGAAGTATTTGGTTGTGCTCCTATATACAGTGAGAGAAAGTATACCAATTGGCAAGAAGCGGTTGATGACGCTTTATTGAACGAAGCTGATTATGATAGGAAGAGAGAGGGCTGCTTTCGTTCAATCTTTGGCCAGAGGGATAGGAGCGCGGGGCACCGAGTTGCTGAAATAATTAAGTTGCAATACTTGTAACGTAGCAATTAAAGATAGGCAGTTGTTAATTCTGAATTGATGTCTCGAAAACTTGTTGGAACATTGGGATTAAAAACTTATTACCATGTTCACTTAGGTGATCATCGTCGAAGTAAAGAGGGCGGCCGTCTTTTGAGCCATAGCAATAGTTTTTATCACATAGATACGGTAGAGGATTTAGTATCTTTATTCCACATTCACTGGCAATTTCATTTTGCACTTTCCATATGAATTGGTTACGTAGATGATATTCTGAAATAGGAATTTTTATATCTTTGTTTGGTTGTCCAAACAGGATGTTTCTACTTAATGTATCTGGTACGTTGATACCCATTTCCGGTATTGGACGAGTTAAATAGACGGTATGGTGTTTAGCGATATTACACGTCCATTTTTTGAAGGCATCTTTAAATTCTTTTTGAAATATTGGGTTTCGACCATCTTTATATGGCGTCGTGAAAAATACACGTGGTAAGTATTTGTCACCAGACTCATTTTTCCCCCAGATGGCTGCATTCATTCTGGATACGATAATGACAGGAATGTCCTCTTTGAATGTTTGTATCTTGGAAGTAATGATTTTATTAAGCATAATGCATTCATTATTATTTTTTCCTGATTTGACACTGACTTTTCTTGCATTCTCTAATGGGTAGCAAGAGCTATGGCTTAATTGAATGATTCCTTTGTTAAATTTGTCGGCAGCGGAACCAAAAGCAGTGGCTACACTGGATGCATGGCTGTCTCCAACCAATAGGGCGCCTACGACGTCTGATCCATACTGACAGGCAGGGGTGCCATTTTTGTTTGCGCCTTTAAAGCATTCGCTTAACCTTGGGTCCCGATTGAATGCCTCATTAGAAGCAACCTGAATTGCAACAGGAAGTTGTCGATTGAAATCATGCTTTTTTATGACAAAAGCTGCAGCTAAGGAAAGGGAGGTGATAATAATGATAGCTAACTTTTCTCGTCGAAAAGACTTATTGGATAGGTGTTGTCGAGTTGGAATTTCGATGTATTGGTAGGAGATATGACCTAATAGTAAGCTGAGTATGATAGCGGTTGTTACGTAAAACCAGTCTTCACTTAAGCCAGTATAGTTAAGCGCAACGACTAATGGCCAATGCCATAAATAAAGCGAGTAAGAGCGGTCACCTAGCCATTGTGAGATAGGGTTGGAAACTAAAATTGAGTCTGACTTTTGGGCCATTATTAACAAAGACGCACCTGATACAGGGATCAATGCCAGTAACCCAGGCCAAGAGTTTGTGCTTGATAAGTAGGTGAATGAAAAGGCTATTAGTCCCCAGCCGAACCAATATAGATACACCCTTAAACTGTGGTGTAGCACCTTAAAGCGAGTGCTGAAGTAAACTAGAGCCCCAGCTGTGTAGTGGTCAAGTAAATTTGGCCACAGT
>LWTL01000115.1 GCA_002101235.1 Cycloclasticus sp. symbiont of Bathymodiolus heckerae
TCATAATTGGAGCCAGGCATTATCCCAACTAGACATTTATTTTGAAGGCCGCCTAGATAGCGCGCTGGAAATTTAAATTAACCCTGACACAGAATTTTGAACGGTCCCGATAGGGAAGCGAGCTTCCATTTGCCCACCTTCAATAATGCGTTGATTATTGTTCGCCAATGCTAATTGAACCTTTCCTTTTATAAAGGTAAATTTGTTGATCACTGCTGCTACTGCCAGAAGAAAATAAAATACTATTAGCTTCAATACCTTCGGTTTTTATCATTTCCTTTAATTGAGCTTTACTACCATCGGAGAAATTTCTGATAGGAAATAAAGAATTAAGTTCTTCGTCGGATAAGTTTCTAATAGACATCTTTTAAAGTGCTTCGTAAGTTATTAATTGAGTTAAAATTATTGTTATTAATAGCGAGTTAATATTTAACCTCTAAATATAGACCTTTACTCCCCCATATGACAGTCAAATTAAAGAAAATAAATACAATTAACGGCCTAATTCAATATGGGGCTGAACTATTTGATAGTGCAGAGCTTTATTATGGTCATGGGACAGATAATTCGATGGATGAAGCGGCCTATGTTGTATTGACGATCACCAAAAATTTACCGGTGAGCGATGAGGCAATATTTAATGATGACGTTAATGAAGTAGATGAAGCTGAAATCATGAATATTTTTAATCGTCGAATAGCAGAAAAGGTGCCGGTAGCGTATTTACTAGGAGAAGCTTGGTTCGCAGGGCTGCCTTTCTTTGTAAATGAACACGTTTTAGTGCCGCGATCTCCATTTGCTGAATTAATTAGTGAACAATTTCTTCCATGGATTGATGCCAATAAGGTGCAATCTATTTTAGATTTATGCACAGGTAGCGGTTGTATCGGTATTGCTTGCGCAAAGAGTTTTCCAGAAGCAAGGGTAGATTTAGCGGATATTTCAGCACCTGCACTTTCGGTTGCCCAAAATAATATAGAAAAGCATAATCTAGAAGAGAGGGTTAGTGCTATCGAGTCGAATTTGTTTTCTAGTTTACAGAAAAATAAGTACGATTTAATCGTAAGTAACCCTCCATATGTTGGGCATGAAGAATTATCGGCTTTACCTGAGGAGTTTTATAAAGAGCCGCAGCTTGGACTAGATGGCGGCGTTTCAGGTTTAGATTTGGTGCATGAAATATTAGCAGATGCGCCGGATTACCTAAATGATGCGGGTGTGCTTTATGTGGAAGTAGGCAATACGGATGAGGCTTTACAGCAGTGTTACCCTGAGGTCCCCTTTTTGTGGCAGGAATTTGAATATGGCGGACACGGTGTTTTTATGCTGACTAAGGCGCAATTATTAGAATATAAAAGCCTGTTTCAGGCTAAACTAAACGGACTCAATTGAATTAAGCCGCATGGCTTTTTACTGCTCCGAATTAAACCAATCCCTTTAGGGTTTGAATAACTATTTAAAAATACAATTATGTCTGGAAATTCAATAGGAAAAATATTCACAGTGACGGGGTTTGGTGAGAGCCATGGCCCTGCAATAGGTTGCATTGTAGATGGTTGCCCTCCAGGTATGGAACTCTCAGAAGAAGACCTACAGCATGATCTTGATCGTCGACGTCCAGGTAAAACACGTTTTGAGACGCAACGAAAAGAGCTCGATAAAGTGAAAATTTTATCCGGTGTTTTTGAAGGCAAAACAACCGGCACGCCGATTGGAATGCTGATTGAAAATACAGATCAGCGCTCGAAAGATTACGGCAATATTAAGCACCAATTTAGACCGGCTCATGCGGACTACACGTACCATCAAAAATATGGTTTTCGTGATTATCTAGGCGGTGGGCGTTCTTCGGCACGTGAAACGGCTATGCGAGTCGCCGCTGGTGGCATTGCAAAAAAATACCTAAAAACAATGTTTGGCATTGAGATTAAAGGTTATTTAGCTCAGTTGGGTCCGGTTGTCATTGAAAATATTGATTGGGACTTTAGAGAAAAGAGTGCGTTCTTCTGTCCAGACCCTGATAAAGAAGCCGAAATTGAAACATATATGAAAGCTCTAAAAGGGAATTCAATTGGAGCGCGTATTAATGTGGTTGTTAGTAATATGTTCCCCGGTTTAGGTGAGCCCATTTTTGATCGATTGGATGCGGATATAGCCCATGCGATGATGAGTATTAATGCGGTGAAAGGTGTGGAAATAGGTGCTGGGTTTGGGGCTGTAACACAGAAAGGAACAGAGCACCGAGATGAAATAACCCCAGAGGGTTTTTTAAGCAATAATGCTGGTGGTATTTTGGGTGGAATTTCTAGTGGTCAAGATCTCCTTGTTAGCATGGCGCTTAAAGCAACGTCTAGTTTAAGTATTCCAGGTAAAAGTATTAATACCGATGGAGAACCTGTTGAAGTGGTTACCAAAGGTCGTCATGACCCCTGTGTAGGTATTCGTGCGACGCCCATTGCTGAGGCGATGATGGCTATCGTAATAATGGACCATGTCATGAGGCATCGGGCTCAAAATATAAATGTAAACTCGAGTGTGCCTATTATTCCTGCTGGGAAAAGTTGAATTTTTCTTCATGAGCACCAACCTATTTAATATAGGTCGGAGCACCGTCTTTTTACATATCGCTTTATCTTAGTCATGACTGAATTAGAGCCCGTTCCGTATTGGCGCCTTTCAGGCGTTTACTTTTTTTATTTTGCAACCTTGGGCGTGTTAATGCCCTATTTAGGCTTGTATTTAACAAGTTTGGGTTTTGTTGCAGCTCAAATTGGGATTGTATTTGCCGTTATTCAAGGAACGAAAGTTGTAGCGCCGAACATTTGGGCGTGGGTTGCAGGGAGGTTCTCGAACCGAATGATCATGGTTCAAATAGCGGCATTGTTAAGCACTGCTGCATTCAGCTTCATGCTATTTCATGACAGCCTATTCGCAATTATTCTTATTTGTTTTGTGTTTAGTTTTTTTTGGAATGCGATGTTGCCGCAATTTGAAGCGATTACGTTAACTAGGCTGGGGAGCGAAACCAATTTATACAGCGGTATTCGCTTATGGGGCTCAGTTGGTTTTATTGCAACAGTCGCGGGCGTTGGTTGTGTTTTAGACTTAACGAGTATTGATCAATGGCCCTTGTTAGTGATGTCTTGCTTAATGATGATCTTTATATCGAGTTTGTTATTGAATGAAAAGGGCAGGCAGAGGTGCTCACAAAACAGTCAGCCGGTGTATCAAATTCTTAAGCAAAAGAAGGTCATTGCTTTTTTACTGGTTGTCTTTCTAATACAGGCTTCGCATGGTTCTTATTACGCGTTCTTTTCTATTTTATTGAAACAGCTCAATTACAATGAAGCAGAAATAGGGCAGCTATGGTCTTTGGGAGTGATTGCAGAAATAGTTATGTTTATTGTTATTCAGCGGTTTTTTCACCATGTGTCATTGCGAGTGGTTTTATTGCTGAGTATTTTTTTTACTGTTATCAGGTGGCTGTTAATTGCCTGGTCGGCGGATAGTTTGCCTATTTTATTGGTAGCGCAAGTTTTACATGCGGCATCCTTCGGCGCTTTTCATGTTGCTTGTATTCAATTAACACATCGTTATTTTCACGGCAGTGCGCAGGAGAAAGGGCAAGCTCTATATAGTAGTGTTGGTTATGGTGCTGGAGGGATGTTCGGCAGTTTGATATCTGGCCTTCTTTGGGATGATTTTGGTGGAGAATGGGTATTTACAATAGCGTCAGCTCTAAGCGTTGTAGCGCTTTACATTACTTGGGTTTGGATTGAAAAAGATAGTGCGGATAACTTACATGCGTCGGGAGATGGGGTGAGTTCTGTTTAAATACCTTGATTTATCTAAATAAAGGTGTTTAATTTACACGGACGATTTTATCGTTAAGAAATAATCATAATAATATTAAACAGGAGGACGGCATGTCACAAACAAGCCTGAAATTAATAACAGCTGGGGCTTTGTTCCTTGGTTATTCTGCTTTTGCGTTAGCGTATGAAACAGAAACGGACATTGTAGAAGCAAAACTCGAGGCGTCAGAGCAGTACAAGGTATCTAACTACCGTACGTCAGAAAAAGATGGAAGTACCCTATATATTAAGAACACAAACTTTAGAGTGGTCGATAATATTGGTTTTTACATTCCAGACCTAGTTGTTAGAGCAACACCGAACGATAGCAGTCAGCCTTTAGTGTTTGATGATCCAACATCGTTCTCACTAACACCGCTTAAAGGCAGTGTTGTTTTAGACAGTGGCAAGTTGGAAGCACTTCTTAATAAGCAAGTGTTTGCTTTTAAAGGCGCAACATTAAGAAACATTAAAGTTAAAACAGCAACAAATGTTTTAACGCTTTCAGGCCAAATGATACGTAAAGGGTTATGGGTGCCGTTTGTTCTTAAAGGCGACATAAAGCTTCAAGACGGACATATTCTTAATTACACACCTTGGCAGGTTATTACAGATGGTGCGGATGCAACACCTGTATTGAAAGCCGCCAATGTGGACATTGATGAATTACTAACAGTTGACGCACCTGGTGCTAAATTGATTGGTAGTACCGTCGTACTAGATACGTTGAAGCTATTTCCACCACCTGTGCTACACCTGAATATTGCAAAGGCTACGATGGAAGACCGTGGTCTAGTGCTGACGTTTGATAATGCTGGTGCTGAGACTGATTCTGCAACATTAGCAGATAGCAATAGCTACATCCTTATTAAAGGTGGCGATGTTAAGTTCATGAAAGCTGTTCCAACAAATGCGCAAGTACAGGTAATGAGCACATCAACTAGTGAAGATCTTGATTTTTGCTTATATGACTACAGAGACCAACTATCAGCTGGGCATTTGAAACTTAAAGAAGATGGCGGAATTTTGGCCTATCTTAAAAATTAAAAGTGGCATCTGACCCAATTAGGAGCAAATAAAATGCATTATAAAAAAATAACAAAACTTGCGATGGGCTTACTGTTAACTGTTGGTGTATCTAGCAGTTTGATGGCTGGTTCTTTTAGCGATAAACAACAAAACGAACTTAAATCAGCAAGAGCAACATGGCAGGCTAAAAACATTCCTTCTGGTATGCAGTCTGGCGATTTAAGAGCGGTAACAGAACGCGACTCCGGCGCTGAAAACGTATCAATGTACATTGAAAATGTAAATTTTGATGTGGTTGATAACATTGGTTTTTACATCGAAAAACTAAACGTTACATTAGAGCCAAAAGTAGCGGGTAACCCCGTAGTGTTTGATGACGTGGAAAGCTTTACGATTAACGTTCATAGTGGAACAGTCGTATTGAGTCCTCAAGTTATCACAGACTTGTTCAATGACCATATTTTGGATTATTGGCCTCGTCCGTTAGATGATCTTACGATCACGACAAAAGATGACTACTTAGAAGTTGAAGGTGGCTTGAAGCTTTGGAGCTGGTTCCCAGGTATTTATTTACCAGCTAACCTTGGCGGAAACATCATTCTAAGTTCAGATAATAAATTGGTTTATGAAATTGACGATGTTCGTGTATTAGGTATTCCGCTGTACGGTTTATTAAGTGCGATTTTCATTGATTTAGACCTTTTATTGTCAATTGACAGAGCAGGTGCTGAGCTAGTTGATAGTGTTCTTGTGCTTGATCACACGGCGGTTTTCCCACCACCAGCGCTTGCAGGAAGTCTTGCTTCAGCTAGTCTGGATTCTGACGGTCTTCGTTTAGTCTTTGCTGACAACACAGCGCCTGAGTTTTCTGCACCTCCAGTAGCATCAGATAGTTATATTCTGGCGCAATCAGGAGATCCAAGATTATTCGGTATTGTGGTTGTTAACGGTACGGTTCAAGTTGTTGCTGAAGATACAAGTAAACCACTTCGTTTTAATCTTTACGATTACAGAAAACAAGTGTCTGCTGGTAAGCTTACAATGGCTAAAAATGGTGATATTGTTGCTACTATTCCATCTTCTGATGGGCCAGATTATATGGCGGCAGCTTACACTGGAAGTATGGCTAAAACTTCTTCAGCGGCTACTACCTCTAACACAGCAGAGCCTGCAGAAGGTTGTATAAATAGAGCGGGCTTTAATGTTTGTGAAGAAGTTAAAGTAGCAGCACCTGCTCCAGCTCCAGTAGTGGAAAAAGTACAAGAGGTAGTAGAAGTTGCGCCAATCTCATCTGAAGCTAAGGCAGCAATGAAAGATATGGCAGCAGGCACATGCTTTAACCGTGCTGGTTTTGTTATAGACTGTAAATAAGTACAATTTAATATTGTGTTTAGAAAATGCCCCTTATGGGGCATTTTTTTTGCTTAAATAACTTAGTACGGCAATATCAATAACGAAGCAAATTATATGAATACCTTAGAAACTAAAAAACTAACGATTGGCATTTCTTCAATGGCATTGTTTGACTTGGTGGAGTCGAACAAAATATTTGAGACTGAAGGCAAAGAAGCGTATTGCGAATACCAAATAGCACGAGAAGATGAAAGTTTGTCACCGGGCGTGGCATACCCATTGGTAAAGAAACTACTGGGCTTGAATAAGCGGTCACCCAAAGAACTTGTTGAAGTTATCCTACTTTCAAGAAACAGTGCTGATACGGGCCTTAGAGTTTTTAATTCAATTCGTGAGCACGAGTTAGATATCAAACGAGCAGCCTTTACAAGTGGGCAAACACCTTTTGCTTATATCTCAGCTTTTAATGTAGATTTGTTTTTATCTACTTCGCCGGATGATGTGCGTAAAGCACTTGAAGCAGGACATGCTGCAGCGACTATTTTATCCGGAAAAGGTAGTGATGCAGAGAATGAACAATTACGCATTGCTTTTGATGGGGATGCGGTTATTTTCTCTGATGAATCTGAGCGCATCTATAAAGAAAAAGGTTTGGATGCGTTTACAGAAAATGAGCAGCAATCAGCAAAGCAACCTATGTCAGGCGGGCCATTTAAGCCATTTTTAGCTGCATTACATGGATTGCAGAGTCAGTTTGGTGAAGAAGAGTCACCTGTGCGTACAGCGCTCGTTACGGCGCGTTCAGCGCCAGCCCATGAGAGAGTGGTTAGAACTTTACGTTCATGGGGTATAAGGATTGATGAAGCGTTATTCTTGGGTGGGCTGCAAAAGGGCGAGTTTTTGAAATCATTTGGTGCCGATATTTTCTTTGATGATCAGGCCACGCATATTGAGTCAGCAAATGAACATGTTGCGACGGGGCATGTGCCCCACGGTGTGGCTAACGAAGATTAGTTATTGAGATCAAAGTCGAATCGCATGGAGTCGGCGGGTTTTTGTAAGAAATAACCTTGTACAGCATCAATGCCAAGGTTCCATAGTAGGGCGAGCGTGTTGGCATTCTCGACAGACTTTGCAATGGTTTTCACATTGTTCCGGCGAGTTACATCAATAATGTTTTTAATAATGTCTTGAGATTCTTTGTTATTTAACAAATTTTGACTGAAAGAACCGTCAATCTTCAGGTAGTCAACGGAGTACTCTTGTAGAGTTTTGTCAGTGATTTGGCTGAAGCCAATGTGGTCAAAAGCGAGTTGACATCCACACTCTTTTTTAACAACGGATATGAAGTTCTTCAAAACAGTGGGGTCGGTTTTTACATCGCTGTAGTTGATTTGGAAAACTATTAAACTGGCATCAATATTATAAAACTTAAGGCCGCTAACGAGAGCTTCCATGAAAGAAGCATTACGATAGGTGACATTGGAAATTGAGACAAAAAACCTTCTTTTGAGGCCTTGTCGGGAGGCCTCTCTCACTTGCTCTATTGTGCTTTTTAGCACCCACTCATCCAATAACGTGATGAGCCCGGTTTTTTCTGCGGTGAGAATAAAATGATCAGGTGGAATATGTGCATCATTTTCATCGAGAATGCGTAAAAGAACAGCGTAGTTTTCAATTGATTTTTGTGATAAATCAACTATCGGTTGGTATAGAGGGTGTAACCGCTCATCTTCTAATGCGGACTGTATGAGGCGTGTATTTTTGCCTTCATCAATAATAACGGTAAGTGGCGTCGTCACTGAGTCAAATACGTGTATTTGGTTGCCGCCATTCGCACAGGCTTTATCACAAGCTTTGTTAGCTTGAGATAGAAGCTGTTTCGTTGTGATGATTCTTTCGTCAATAAAGCCAACGCCGATGCTAAGAGTGAGCTTGATGTACTGGCTGTCATCACCAAAAAGGGTGTTATTTACTTCGGTTAAAATTTGTTGGCAGTGTAATAAAAAATCAGAACGACTCGATTGGCTTGAGAACAAGGTAAAAGCAGCATCACTATAACGCGCAAGAATGTCATCACCAGAGGCTACCTCGTTGATGATTTTTGCGAGGGAACGTATTACTTCATCCGTGTAATTTATGCTGTGTTGTTCGCGGATGTTACGACAGTCGTCAACTAAGATAATAGCGAGGGAGCCATGTGAGTCTGCTTTTTCTATTTCCTTATCGATATATTCGCTCGCAAAGCGTTTGTTATACAACCCTGTTTCGTGGTCAAACGTACGTAAGTCAGTAAAACCCTTGTCAATATTGCTCCAAGCATCAGGGTTATGGATGAGTATTTGTGTGCAAAGCTGGTCCTTAACAAAGCAGTGTGTTTTGTATAGCGTAGTGATAAACGACTCGCCATCTCTTGTTTGAATCAATACGGATAAAACGGTTTCATCTGGTAACGCTTCCAATGCGGTATTTAAGTTCTTTTTTGAAAGGTTCCCATCGACAGGGCAAGTGGTTGGTGTGCTGAACTCAAGCACAGGAGAGCAAACGATATTTTCATCTTCGGGGATATTGAATATTCGTTTATAAGCTGTATTCGTGGCCCAATACTGTCCGTCGTGAATCAGAGCAACGCCATCTTCTGTGTGTTTCAAAAAAGATTCAAAACGATAGGATTCATTTTTAAACTGGGAGCTGACTTGATGCAATAAGTATTTGTTATGCTGAGATTTTATTTCTCTGGCAACTGACTTTGCGACTAAGAAAACAGGGTTAATGGTACGTATGTCTATAATATTTTCAGCGTTGTATAGACTGATCTCATCTTCACTGAGTTCCTTGTTAGAGACTAATATAATAGGGAAGTGAAAGAATTGGGCTTTAACTGCGTGTAGTAACTCTTGGTTAGATAAGCGGTCGTCGTGAAGTTTTACAAGGACCAAACTAACATTAGATAGACGCTTTTTACGCGAATTTAATTCGTTTAACACGGTTGTGGTTAAATTCACATCAACGCTAGTTTCCTTTAGCGCTGTTTCTATCCTTTTGTTTTCCTCGGATGAGAAATTTACATTCAGTAAGGTACGCTTCTTCATTAATTAACCATTTATTATTGTACGAACTACCTTAGTCTACATTTACTTGTTTTGAAACACTGTAATGAGTAAACACTTGGTTTGTTGCGATGATTTTATCTATTGAGTAATAACTTGTCTTATTATTTGATTTAATAACAATGTCCTCGTTTAAATTCTCAAGAAGCAATGGGCTGATAATAGCATCGGGTTGGTTAATGGCAGGAATACCTTGTAGAAATATCACAGGCTTGGCGGCTTTTTCTTTATCGTGAAACTTAATGCTTGCGATCTTTAGTTGGGGTGACATCATTTCAACCCCCACTGAAACATCACCGTTCGTCAGGTTATTCATACGTCGAATGATGGCTAGCTGTAGTGATTGTGTTTTGGTTTTGATGCCGATAATGTCGCTAGCATTCAATAATGATTTGTTGTCGGAAGATAACGTAAAACGTAACCCTTGCAAGCTAGAGTCATTTATTTCAGCACCCATTTCCTCGCCTTTTTCACCGAATTTAACAGGTTTCTTTGTTCGCCAAATACTGTTTGAACTGAGTTCGTTTTCCGAAGAGGCTTTGAGCATCTTATTAATAGCACTACTACTGTTTATAGCGTTGTGATGATGTCCGCTTGAGTCTATGGGGATTAATTCAAGGTCAGATACGCCAAAACCTATAGGCGTTTTAGATGGATTAGTTTTTTTGTTATCAGTAGGTGTTTTTTGCTTGTTGACTAAGGCCTTAATAATGCTATCGAAACCGGGGTAAACGAGCACTTCGTCAGACTGGGATTGGCGAGATGCTTGCCTGCTTTGAGTGGTGCTCCAGCTAGGTAATAGCATTTGAATGGTTTTCTTTGTTAGCAGAGGCTTACTTGATATTAAAGAAATTGCACCATGCCTTTCGGGGGCAATAATGTCATCGCTGAGCATATATTGGATTAGACATTCATTATTTAAAAAACGAATATTATTGTTAGATTGTGGAAGCGCTGATGTATGGGTGATGGCTGATGGCGCGGCCACGTCAACATAGAAATCAAACGAGTCGTCATGGTTATTTGATAAAAGTACGTCTACAGTTTGTTCCGCTAAAATGGTGTGAATGGTTTCAATTTCTCGTTGTCTGAAACGATTCGTTCTCGCCAAATGAAACAAGTGTATTTTCTTGAATTCATTTTCAGCGCTAGATACCTTTTTCTCGGATAACATAGGGTAAGAAATTTGGTGAAGTTGGAGTTGTTCTGCAAGGCTGAAAAGTGCGTTAACGTAATTCCAAAATTCTGATTCAGGCGATTTATAAATAAGTGCCTTTAAGAATTGACTGGTGCTAAGAAACTCAAGAGCACGAAATATAACAAGACCCTTTTGTTGGTCCGGAAAAACAGGGGAGGCACTATCTTCATCGCTTGCTTTTTCTACAGCTAAGAAATCAGAAGAGCAGATAACATCCATATAAACTGAATTAAAGTCACTTAAAACATTGAGTAGTTCGGAAGATATTTCTGTTTGTTTTGTTGGCAGTGGTAATTTTGCGCCTTCAATGGATCTTTTGCAGCCAGCTAGTAAGCGGCTTAAACAACTCTGTGCTTCTTCGGCGATGCCAAATTTATCAGCGGCTTGCATATCTGTTGATAACAGTGCTTGTATGGACTCAGAGAATAGACGGTCTGCAACTTTTGGGTTTAAAACAGGGAGTTCACTTTCCCAAACTCTATATGCAGCAATAGTTGGTTCAAAGGGTAAAGTTACTTGAGCTTTTAAAATTGAGGGGCTCACCCTATCCGTAAATTGTTTTTGTATATCCATAATACGTGTCCTTGCTGTTTTTATGCAAAATGCGAGCATAAAGTTTAAATTCAAATCCGTTTGTTTAATTATGCGCCTTATTTTTTCAAATGTTAATGGCTTATAAGTTTAGTTGTAATAGGGTTTTATTTGGCTCACCTGCTTCTTCATGAACAAGCTTTGGTACTAAGTAGCCGGGGAGTTTTGTCTGAACCAGCGCATATACTTTTTTAGCATGCTGTAGGGTCGAGTCAAAATGTAAGGCGCCATTAACTTTATCGAGCAAGTGCAAATAGTAAGGCAAAGTATGGCATTCAAATAAGCGATTACTTAATTTTATGAGGGTGTCAGCATGGTCGTTTACGCCTTTTAATAAAACAGTTTGGTTCAGCAGGGTAACGTTTATATCCTTTAATGAGGCGAGGGCTTCATATACGTCTGTGTTTAGCTCGTTAGGATGGTTTGCGTGGATAACCATAATGACTTTTTGGTTTACTGATGCCAGTGTGTTAAGTAGTTGATCGGTGATACGACTGGGTAAAACGATAGGCAGGCGCGTATGAATGCGTATACGTTCAATTTGTGTATTGCTGGATAAAAATTCAAATAAGCGACTCAATTTTGTGTCATTCAATGTTAATGGGTCGCCGCCGCTTAGAATAACTTCGTTGACGTCCGGGTTTTTAGATAAATACTCTTTAATGCTGTCAATTTTTGATGGATGAGCGCTATTGTTGGAATATGGGAATTCGCGGCGAAAGCAATAGCGACAATGAATGGCGCAGGCCCCAGTGGTGATAAGTAAAACGCGGCCGTGATATTTATGGATAAGGCCGGGTGAAACGCTAGCGTTGGCATCACCAACGGGGTCGCTTAAATATTGAGGGTGACTAGTTAGTTCATCAGGGTGCGGAAGAACTTGGCGAAGCAAAGGGTCGTTCCAGTCAGCCTTTTTAATCCGCTCAGCGTAGCTTAAAGTAACGAGTAAGGGAAAGTCTTGTGCTGCGTTATAGTAATCATCTAGCCTGTCTGTTTTAAGTTCCAAGAAAGCTAATAGCTCATTAACATCTGTAAAGGCAGATTGAAGTTCTTGTTGCCAACTTGGAATGGCAGAATTTTTTGCTACGTTCATCATGTTAGCCATTATAATAAGCATTAAACAAAACGTATGCCCTTTGGGCGCAAACTTAACACATTAACGAGAAATTACATGGGAACTTACAATACAAGTGAATTCAAATCGGGGTTGAAAATAATGTTTGATAACTCACCGTGCACAATTGTTGAAAACGAATTTGTTAGACCGGGTAAAGGCCCGGCTTTTAGCCGGGTTAAAATTCGTAACTTAAAGACAGGCCGAGTGATTGATAAAACATTCAAATCAGGTGAGACAGTTGAAGCCGCGGATGTGATGGAAACAGACATGTCGTACTTATATAGTGATGGTGAATTCTGGCACTTTATGGATGATGAAACCTTTGAGCAAGTATCGGGTGATAAAACAGCCGTTGGTGATGCCGCTAAGTGGATTAAAGAGCAAGATAAGTGCACGGTTACTTTATGGAATGGTTCGCCCTTGCTGGTTGCAGCGCCAAACTTTGTTGAGCTTGCAGTAGCCGATACAGATCCAGGTTTAAAAGGTGATACGTCTGGGGGCGGTGGTAAACCCGCCACTTTGGAAACAGGTGCTGTTGTTCGTGTGCCGTTATTTGTTCAAATTGGTGAAGTGATTAAAGTCGATACACGTACAGGTGAATATTCAGCTAGAGTTAAAAGCTAACCGTACATGGCTAAACAAGGTACTACACCGTGGCCGCCGACTTGTTCGGCGGCTTTGTTGCATAAAAGGGCAGAGCTTTACCAAACGATACGGACATTCTTTGTAGAAAAATCCGTGCTTGAGGTGGATACGCCAGTGCTATCGTCGGCTGCGAGTTGCGATGTGAATTTAGACAGCTTTTCCACAAAGTTGATGAAAAACGCACAAAGCGAACGTCTGTTGTATTTGCAAACCTCTCCAGAATTTGCAATGAAACGCTTATTGGCTTCAGGTTCGGGATCCATTTATCAAATTGCTAAATCGTTTAGACAAGGAGAAAGCGGGCGATTTCATAACCCGGAATTTACGTTACTCGAATGGTATAGAGTGGGGTTTGCCGTAGCGGATTTAATTGAAGAAATGGTTGAACTGTTGATGCTGTGCTTTAACGAAAACTTAGCTTTTAGAACAGTGACGTATCAGCAATTATTTCAACAACACACGGGGATTAACCCACACGAAACAAGTCAAGAAGCGTTAATGCAATACGCTACAGCGCAGGGTAATCCCGAGGCAGCAAGTATTTGTGGCGATAGTGTTTCGAATGGCTTGGATTATGTCTTTAGCCAATACATTCAGCCGGGTTTAAAGAAAAACTTGGTTTACTTTGTTATTGATTACCCCGCCTGTATGGCGATGCTGGCTAAGTTAAGTAACACTACTCCACAAAAGGCTAAACGGTTTGAAGTGTATTTTAATAGCGTAGAACTGGCCAATGGTTATGAAGAGTTAACCGATTCGGTTGAACAAAAAAATCGTTTTAGTGATGAACTAAGAGAACGTAAGAAAGAAGGGCTTGACGGCGTGCCGATGGATCAAAACTTATTAGCAGCGTTAGAGGAAGGCTTGCCTCAATGTTCAGGTGTTGCCTTAGGTTTAGATCGCTTGTTAATGCTAATGACAGCATCAAAGAGTATTGATGATGTCATGGCATTCCCTATTGATCGCGCGTAATTTTTACGTGTCCCGTTAAGCCTTAAGTTGTCAACGAGCTATTTTTTCTTAGTTATCTTTCCAATAACTTGGCCTAGTCGAACGGCATCACCAGCGGCAAGTTCTTCGGCCCATTCCACGTTGTCTTTTCCATATAATAAAACAACGGTTGAGCCCATATTGAAACGCGCCATTTCATCGTTCTTTTTGTATTTCAGTTTTTTGTCACTGTAAGTCCAGCTGCGAACTTGGTTGTGGCGTGGTGGTGTTACTTCGCCATACCATACGGTTTCAATGCTAGAAACAAAGATAGCGCCAACCATTACCATGGCCATAGGGCCGGCAGGGGTATCAAAGAAAGCAATCACACGTTCGTTACGTGCAAACAACTCGTCAATTGCGGCAACAGTGGTTTGATTTACACTGAATAATTCACCCGGCACATGTACCATTTTTTTCAACGTTCCGCCAATAGGGAAGTGAATTCGATGGTAGTCTTTAGGTGATAAGTAAATGGTAGTGAATTGACCGTCTTCAAATTCTTCGGTTAGCGCATCGTTACCTAATAAAGCAGACAAGTTGAAGGACTTACCTTTCGCTTGAAAAACCTCGCCGTTTTCAATGCTGCCGATTTGGCTTATTTCACCATCGACAGGGCACGATATGGTCGTACGGCCACGTTCTAGTGGGCGTACATCTTCACGTAACTCACGGGTAAAAAATGCATTAAATGTTTCATAAGCTTCAGGGTTAGGTTCAACCGCTTCGGACATATCAACACCAAACTGCTTAATAATGGTTTTGATAATGATGTTTTTCACCCACGGTGTTTTACAACGCGCCAGTTTGTGCATTAAGGCGGATAAGCCATGTTGCGGGAGGATGTGTTGTAAAAGGATGAAAAGTTTAGCCATTGTTTTAACCTGATTGATTTTCCTTTATTAAAAGGATGGGTTTTAGTAAACGGGGCGGTTAAAGCCCCGTTAATTTAGTTTTACACCTAAACTTAATAGGGTGTAGGTTTTTAGAAGCTTGCTTTTTGTGCAGCAGGTAATGCTACGCCTGTCTTAATGTCCGCACCCATGTCGCTTAAAATAGACTCTAAAGAGGCTAAGCAAAACATGACATTGCTGGCAGAGGCTGAGTGGCCCATTAAGCCAATTCGCCAAACTTTACCGGCCAATGAACCAAGTCCTGCGCCAATTTCTAAGTCGTATTCGTTGAGTAAACGTTTGCGCACTAATGCCTCATCTACGCCTTGCGGAATAATGACGGCATTGAGTTGTGATAAACGAGAGTCTTCTGGCACGATGAAACCGATACCCATCGCTTCAAGCCCTGCTTTTAACGCGTTGTGTAAACGACTGTGACGAGCCCACGCATTTTCTAAGCCTTCTTCTTGCAACATCAGTAAGGATTCATGCAAGGCATATAAACTGTTAACAGGAGCGGTGTGGTGATACGAACGGCCGCCATCGCTGCCCCAGTAACCCATCACAAGGTTTAAATCTAAGAACCAGCTTTGTACAGGCTGTTTACGTTGTTTGATACGCTCTTGTGCGCGTTTGCTAAAGCTAACAGGCGATAAACCCGGTACACACGACAAGCATTTTTGTGTGCCTGAATAAATGGCATCAATACCCCAGTCATCCACGCGTAGTTCGCAGCCGCCGAGTGATGTCACAGCATCAACAAGTGATAAGCAATCGTATTTTTGTGCTAATGCACACAGTGTTTGAGCGTCAGATACTGCGCCGGTTGAAGTTTCAGCATGAACAAACGCTAAAATAGACGCTTCAGGGTGTGCTTTTAACGCGTCTTCTACTTTTTGAGTATCAACGGCTTTGCCCCATTCGTCTTCCACCATAATGGCGATAGCGCCACAGCGTTCAACGTTTTCTTTCATGCGACCACCGAATACACCGTTTTGGCATACGATCACGGTATCACCAGCTTCTAATAAATTAGCGAAGCATGTTTCCATACCGGCAGAACCGGGTGCTGAAACAGGGAAGGTGAGTTCGTTTTTAGTTTGAAACGCATACTGAAGCATGGTTTTTACTTCGTCCATCATCAAGCCAAAGCTTGGGTCTAAATGACCAATCGTTGGGCGCGCTAATGCAGATAAAATACGCGGGTGTACATCAGAAGGGCCGGGGCCCATAAGCGTACGAACAGGAGGGTTGAATGTTGTTATTGTCATTTTCTTATCCTTCAATTTTTTGGCCAGCCATAAACATCCATGTCTCAATCACGGTGTCTGGGTTTAGCGATACGCTTTCAATACCTTCTTCCATTAACCATTTAGCTAAATCAGGATGGTCAGAAGGGCCTTGGCCGCAAATGCCAATGTACTTGTTTTGTTTAATACACGCTTGGATTGCCATGGACAATAATTTCTTAATCGCAGGGTCGCGTTCGTCAAACAAATGAGCAATTAGCGCGGAATCACGATCAAGCCCAAGTGTTAACTGTGTTAAATCGTTAGAACCAATAGAGAAGCCATCAAAGTATTCTAAGAACTCTTCAGCCATTAACGCATTTGAAGGCAGTTCGCACATCATGATCAATTTAAGACCATTCTTACCACGTTCAATGCCATTTTCTTTCAGTAACTCGGTGACTTGTCTTGCTTCGTCCAATGTGCGGACGAAAGGAATCATCACCCAAACATTGGTTAAGCCCATTTCATCACGCACGTATTTAAGCGCTTCACACTCCATGTCGAAACATTCGCGGAATGAATCAGAAATGTAACGAGATGCACCTCTGAAACCAATCATTGGGTTTTCTTCTTCTGGCTCGTAACGGTCGCCACCAATGAGGTTAGCGTATTCGTTCGATTTAAAATCGGACATACGTACGATCACGGACTTAGGTGAGAAGGCCGCGGCGATAGTTGAAATACCTTCAACTAAACGTTTAATGTAATAGTCTTTAGGGCTGTTGTAGCAAGAAATACGTTTGCTGATTACGTCTTGTAAATTAGACGGTAGTTTGTCAAATTCAAGTAATGCTTTAGGGTGAATGCCAATCATACGGTTGATGATGAATTCTAAACGCGCTAAGCCAACGCCTTCGTGTGGAAGGGATGCAAAGTCAAAAGCACGATCGGGGTTGCCCACGTTCATCATGATTTTCACAGGAATTTCAGGCATGGAATCCAAGTTGATTTTATTGATTTCGAAATCCAATAAGCCTTCGTAAATAAAACCAGTATCGCCTTCAGCGCAAGACACGGTGATTTCAGTATCTTGTGAAATATGATCCGTTGCGTCGCCACAGCCTACAACAGCAGGAATGCCTAATTCGCGCGCAATAATCGCTGCGTGGCACGTTCTGCCGCCACGGTTAGTAACAATCGCTGAAGCACGTTTCATGATCGGTTCCCAATCTGGATCAGTCATGTCGGTTACCAATACGTCACCTTCTTGAACTTCATCCATCTGTGCAATGCTATCGATAACACGAGCAGGGCCAGAACCAATTTTTTGACCAATACTACGGCCTTCAACAAGTACGTTGGCTGTTTCGTTTAATGAGTAACGTTCAATTTCTTTGCCAGCGCGGCTTTGAACAGTTTCTGGACGCGCTTGTACGATGTACAACTGGCCGTCTAAGCCATCTTTAGCCCATTCAATATCCATAGGGCGCTCATAATGTTTCTCAATTGTGATGGCGATTTCAGACAGTTTTTCAATTTCAGCATCGGTCAGTGAATAAACAAGGCGCGTTGCAGGGTCGGTATCAATAACTTTGACAGGTTCTTTAGCGTCCGGTGCATCGTCGTAAACCATCTTGATGAGTTTACTGCCTAAATTACGGCGCAAAATAGCAGGGCGGCCAGCTTCTAAAGTAGGTTTGTGTACATAAAATTCATCGGGGTTAACCGCGCCTTGTACAACCATTTCACCCAAGCCGTAGCTGGATGTAATGAAAACAGCATCGCGGAAACCAGATTCAGTATCCAGTGTGAACAGTACGCCAGATGCGCTAATGTCACTACGTACCATACGTTGAATACCCGCAGACAAAGCGACTTCGCTGTGCTCAAAACCTTGGTGAACACGGTATGAAATAGCACGGTCGTTATACAACGATGCAAAGACTTCTTTGATTGAATGAATAACGTTTTCAATGCCATCAACGTTTAAGAACGTTTCTTGTTGCCCAGCGAATGATGCATCCGGTAAATCTTCAGCGGTCGCAGAAGAGCGAACAGCCACAGAAAATTCACTTTTCGCGTCAGCCTGCATTTTTGCATAGGCTTCTCTAATGGCTGCTTCAAGTTCTGGTTGGAAAGGGGTGTCAATTACCCACTGTCTGATCTCTTTGCCAACAACGGCTAAGGTATTCACGTCTTCAACATCAAGCACGCTAAGTTTGGCGTTAATGCGGTCATCAATGCCGCTTTGAGATAAAAACTCTCTAAAAGCCGTTGCAGTGGTTGCAAATCCGCCGGGAACATCGACACCAACGGATGCTAAGTTGCTAATCATTTCACCTAAAGAAGCATTTTTACCACCTACATGCTCCACGTCATCCATGCCTGTTGAATCTAGCCAAACGATGTATTCTTTCAACTTAGTACCCTCAAAATTAGTTTAAAATTGCATTGTCCTCACAGAGGATTAAATTTTATCGGAAGTGGAATTAAATGACTTTTCGTTTAATTCGACCTCAATCAGGCATTTTAACAAAAAAACACCCCTTATATATAATGAAAATAAGAACTATATTTTTTGTCTCGGATAGGACGGCGATTACGGCTGAAACATTGGGTAATAGCCTGATGACTCAATTTAATGGTGTAGAACGCGATAGGCATGTTATTCCGTTTGTGGATACGGAAGCGCGAGCATTAGCGTTGAAGAAAAGAATCAACGATTCTTATACCGTTAATGAAGGTCGGCCATTGGTTTTTAGTACATTTACAGATGATAGTTTACGTGAGATAGTCGCTGAAAGTGGTTGTATATTCTATGATTTATTTAACGATTACATCTCAAGAATGGAACGAGACTTACGACAAGAGTCGTCCCATGAAATGGGGAAAAGCCATGGTGTGGTTGATAAAAACTCTTATGAGTCTCGTATGCGAGCGGTTAACTACGCTCTAGTAAATGACGATGGTGCATGCTTGGAACATTACCAGCAAGCCGATGTTATTTTGGTTGGCGTGTCACGTACCGGTAAAACGCCTACATCATTATTTCTTGCGCTTCAGTACGGTGTGTTTGTAGCAAACTTCCCCATAACGGACAGCGATTTAGATAATTGCAGTTTACCGCGCGCTATTAAACCTTATAAAAAGAAGCTGTTTGGTTTAACGATTGGTGCTGAACAGTTAAGCCGCATTCGTGAGGAACGTCGACCGGGCAGTCCTTACGCATCGCTAAGAACGTGTCAGCGAGAAGTGTCGCAAGTAGAAGAATTATTTCAATTAGAAAACATTCCGTTCCTTAACGTAACGGCTATTTCTATTGAGGAGATAGCGGCGCAGATTCGCTTAACGCTTGGTTTTGATTGAGTTCAGCACTAAATAGCGTTTACATAACGCAGTGATGAGAAGAGTTTTTTCATTTAAGCGAACTATACTGACTAAGTAGTCATTTTATTTTTAACTTAAAGATTGCGAGTGGTGGTAATACCTCTTATCATCCGCGCCTCTTAAATCGTACGGTAGGTAGTAAGTCTATGAGTCAGCAAAATTTTCACCCTGGGCAACGTTGGGTTAGTCATTCAGAAACAGAGTTAGGCTTAGGCATGGTGGAGTCCATTGAAGGACGGCATGTTACGGTTTTCTTTCCGGCGGTTGAAGAACAGCGCGTTTATGCGTTAGATAATGCGCCGTTAAGTCGCGTTGTATATAGCGTAGGGGATAGTATTCGCCATGTTGACGGTAACACCTTAACGGTAAACCAAGTTCAAGAGCACAATGCCTGCATGATGTACCTTTGCAATAACGAACAGGGCGAAGAAGTAGTCATGCACGAGGTAGACCTCGATAGCGTTGGCGCTTTTAATAAGCCGCAAAGCCGCTTATTTACAGGGCAGTTGGATAAAAACAAGTTATTTGATTTTCGCCTAAAAACATTAGAATTTCAGCGCAAGCTAGATCAGTTCTCAAGCTATGGTTTAACAGGTCCACGTGTTCAGCTGCTACCGCACCAATTTTATATTGCCAAAAAAGTAACTGAACGTAATGCTGCGCGTGTTTTATTGGCCGATGAAGTAGGTCTGGGTAAAACAATTGAAGCAGGTTTAATCTTGCATCAACAGTTATTAACCGGCTCTATTGAACGTGTGCTGATTGTTGTTCCCGATGCGTTGATTCACCAATGGTTAGTGGAGTTGCTTAGGCGCTTTAACTTGTCGTTCACTATTCTTGACCATGATCGTTGTGACGCTATTCGAGAAGAGGGTGATATTAACCCGTTTGAAACAGCGCAACTTGTGCTGTGCCAGCTTTCTTTCCTATCTGAACATGCTAATTACCACGCGCTTTCTGTAGCAGCCGACTGGGATTTAATGATCGTTGATGAAGCGCATCACCTGTTTTGGAATGAAGACAATGTAAGTAAAGAATACCAGTGTATTGAAACCCTGGCGAACAAAGTGCCGGGCTTGTTGTTATTAACCGCAACGCCAGAGCAATTAGGCGTTACAAGCCACTTTGCGCGTTTGCGTTTATTAGACCCCGATCGCTATTACGATTTAGCAGCCTTTCGTGACGAGCAAGCGGGCTATCAGCACATTAACGACTTAATTAAGCAGTTGTTAGAGGCGGCTTCCATAGAAGATGTTTTGGCGAATAAAACGCTGTATAAAGCCTTAACTGAATTGCTGGGGGGGGATATGCTCGGTTCAACGGATGTGACCTTGCAAACATTGATTGATGCCTTGTTAGATCGCCATGGAACAGGGCGTGTATTGTTTAGAAACACGCGTGAAAACATAGACGTTTTCTCATCACGTCAACTGCATCCGCATCTTTTGCCTGCATTAGATATTGAAGAAGAGTTCGAACTAGATAACGACATCGCCTTAATGAATGCCTTATTGCCAGAAATGAAATTGGGTGAAGACTGGCTAGATGACGATCCAAGAATTGAATGGCTTGAAGCGTGGTTAGAAGAACACAAGACTGAAAAAGTCTTATTGATTTGCGCTCAGCAACAAACGGCGGAAGAGCTTCAAGAATATTTAAAAATGTGTACCTCCTTTTCATCGGCAGTGTTCCACGAAGGAATGAGCTTAATTGCTCGTGATAGAGCCGCGGCTTACTTTGCCGATATGGAAGAGGGCGCACAAATCCTTATCTGTTCAGAAATTGGCAGTGAAGGCCGTAACTTCCAATTCGCCCATCACTTAGTATTGTTCGATTTACCGCTAAACCCCGATTTATTAGAACAGCGCATTGGTCGATTAGACCGTATTGGGCAAACAGGTACAGTACACATTCATGTGCCCTGTACAGAAAATTCCGCACAGCAACGCCTTATGAACTGGTATGACGAAGGCCTTAACGCCTTTAGTCAGGTTTGTTCAACCGGCCACCATGTGTACGCCGCTGTAAAAGCAGACCTAAAAGATGCGTTATTGGATGACGAATCGGGTGAAGCCTTTAGTGCAGTGCTTGAAAAAACGCGCGAGCTGATGGAAAAAAGCATTGCAGATATGCACGCAGGGCGTGACTTAATGCTAGAACTAAACTCTTGCCGTAAGGTAGAAGCACAAGCGATTGTTGATGAAATAAGCCTTTCATCCAGTCAGCTAGAGCTATCCAATTATATGGAAGAAGTTTTCGAAAACTTTGGCGTTGAACAGCAATACCACAGTGAAGACAGCATTGTCATAAAGCCAACAGGCCATATGCAGGGCGATAGCTTTCCGGGTTTAACAGAAGACGGTTTAACAGCCACCTTTAACCGAAAAATCGCCTTATCGCGTGAAGATTTCCACTTTTTAACATGGGAACACCCTATGGTAACGGCGGCGATGGAGCAGATTATAAATACCGAGTTCGGTAACTCCACATTTTGTACCATTGCATTACCGCCAGTTCCCGCAGGCACACTCGTGTTAGAAGCTATCTTTACAACACATTGCCCAGCACCTAAACGTTTACAATTACACCGTTACCTACCCAAAACGATGAAGCGTATCGTTGTTGGCTCAAACGGTTTAGATATGACCAATATTTTAAAGCCAGAGCATATAGCATCAAGGTTAACGTTCGTTAAAAAGCCAGTAGCATTAAACATTATTGAACATGGCAAAGAAACGATTAAGAAACTGGTTGCAAAATCAGAAGCGCTCGTTGCTCCGCATCAAAAAAGTTTAGTGACAGAAAGCATTACCGAAATGGAATTGCACGAATTAGCTAATTTAGACAGGTTACAGGCATTGGCGCAGGTAAACCCCAATATTCGCGACAGTGAAATAGCGCAGCAAGAAAGCAGAATAGCCGATTTACGTTCGCATATTGAGCGCACTTCGTTTAAGTTGGATGCTATACGGGTTATTTTAATTACGGATTAATTAGGCGGCATCTTACTAAAGACGAATTGCCCGCGTTTATAGTGCTAGCATTAAAATACATGGAAAGGATATCCATCTATATGTAACTAAATGCGTGGATAATCGCTTTCGCTTATTAATACTGTTAAACGGACCGCTCGCTATCGCGACCTGTCCGTTAGGCGTGCAAAATAACACATAGGAATTTTGATGAAAAATCTGATACTGAAAATCCTTCCGTTGGCGGACATAATACTCATGCCCTTTGTCTATCCTGCCGCATGGTTACTGAAAAATATTCGTAAAGCCGGGGTACACAATTTGCCGCTATGCAAGAATGCTCTTATGAATGTAGGTGTATTTCCAATTCGCAATCATTACTACGAGCCACAGTTTGATAATAGGACTCCTGATCCAGATTTATCTCTAGACAGAAACCTACCAGGAATAAACTGGAATATTTCCGGCCAATTAGAAATGCTTAAAACCTTTGCCTTTTCTCAAGAACTTGTGGATATTCCACAAAAAAAGCCAGAATCCCTTAAGTTTTATTTGAATAATGGCGCATTTGAATCGGGGGATGCTGAATATTGGTATCAGATAATTCGTAAAATAAAACCTAAAAGAATATTTGAAGTTGGTAGTGGAAACTCTACTTTAATGGCAATTAATGCCATTAGAAAAAATCTTAATGAAGACCCAAAATATAAATGTGAACATATATGCATTGAACCATACGAGATGCCTTGGCTTGAAGAGGTCGGTGTATCCGTGGTCAGAAGGAAAGTCGAAGAGGTAGAATTATCGTTTTTCTCTCAGCTTCAAGAAAATGACATTTTATTCATTGATTCGTCGCACATTATCCGCCCTCAAGGCGATGTCCTTTTTGAATATCTTGAGTTATTACCGTCTCTCAACAAAGGTGTCATTGTTCATGTTCATGATATTTTTTCACCCAAGAATTATCTAAAACAGTGGTTGCAAGATGAGGTTAGGTTCTGGAATGAACAATACTTGTTAGAGGCATTCCTTTCACACAATAGTAGCTGGAAAATCATTGGCGCTCTTAACTACTTACATCATAATCATTATAAAGAATTTAAGTCAGTAGCACCGTTCTTAGCACCTGATCGAGAGCCAGGTTCATTCTATATTCAAAAGATCGCCTAACAAGGCAAGTGCACTCGGCAATTTATTAAATGGGACGCTACCCTTTAATTCTGTTTTTTTTACTGAGGCGTATCAGTTGCGTTGATAGCAATGAGTTTTTCTTTTAAAAGGCTTTCAATATCATTTTTTGAAAAACCAACATAATTAGCAACAATATTGGCATGACTGGTAACAGAAATACCGTCTATAAAACGGTGGGTTGTTTTCTGCCCATCAAATTCAACTTGCCTACATAACGCCTGATTTCCTTCAAGGTAATGTTCTGCTAATTCGTGATTATGGGTCACTAAAATGGTTAATGAGCCTAAGCGTTTAAATGCTTCCAAAATCATTAGCGATGTTTCTATTTTCTCTTTGTGGGTGGTGCCTTCTGCTAATTCATCAAGAATAACCATGGTGTGTGGCGTTGCCGCTGTAAAAATATTACGTGTGCGCTTTAGTTCTGTACCAAAACGCCCAACATCTTGGTCTAAGGAGTTAATTTCTGGTGTCTGGTAATACACTCGGTCTGCGACGGTTAAGGTTGCAGAATCGGCTGGTATGTAACAACCTATTTGGGACAGTAATTGTATTTGTGCTAATGTTTTGCAGAAGGCTGTTTTGCCGCCACTGTTAGGTCCAGTAAAGAACGATAAGTTGTGCTGACTGCTGTCAAAGTTATTCGGTACATAAGTCTCATCGCTAAGGCCTAACACGGGGTTAACCGCGCCTTCAACTTGAATGCAGTGCCTATTAGCTACTTTTATTGTTGGTAAAATGACGTTATGTACATTTTTTTCAGCATAACGGTGATAGGACATTAATTCATCTAACTGGCCAATTACTTGAACGACTCGTTCGACGTCGGCTGAGCCTGCATAGATTTGTTTCAACGGAACAATAAACGAGCTGTTATCGAATTCGCACACAATCGGTATATAAAACAGCATGAGCATAACCGGCAGCGCTGATAGCACCGTGAATTGCCCTAGCGTAGTCGTCAATACATAGGGTATCGCAATAGTGGGGAGGAGAAGAAGCGGTAACAACAGAGGCTTAAACAGCGTCAACCTGAACTTAATGGCGGGCTGTATTGTCTTTTTTTCACTCGCTAATAGGAACTTGTCAAAAAATTTGTACACTGGGCCATTCATTAATTTGCATTCCCTTTTAGTTGCAAATTCAGCCAAGTCACTCAACAAGTTTTTTAAATAGATGCTTTTGGGCGGTTTTATTTTTTCAGCATGAGTAACCACGCCCGGCAAGAAGCGCATTGCTTCTTTATACACACGGTACCCATAACCCGGTTGTTCTAATTTTTTTCTATTAGGCGAGAAAAAGAACCCTACGAACTCAGAAAACAGCAACCGGTAAAACGAATCTTCGTGGGTTGCAGCTGTCTTTAATAACGCTTCAATGCCTTGCCTCAATTCGTCATCATCAACGAGTTCTTGAAGTGCGTGTTGTTTCGCTTTAATTTCATCAGGCGTTAACATTTGTTGTGAAAACGCTTTATGCATAACATCTTTACCAACCAAGGTCTGAGTATGATCGACTACCTCTAATAAGTTATCTACTTCAATAACATCATAAGAAGCTTGGTCTATTAGCCCCTTAGCATCTGGCGTGTCACTTTTGCCCCTCAACGAACGATTACCCAGCATCACCTCACGGAGCTGCCAAAATAATTTACGCATTTCTAATGTTTCACTCACAACCAGCTCCGCCCTTTGATTTTAATGACTATAAGCGTCCTACATAAAAATAAAAACAGTGAGTTTGCTTCATGGGCAGTGAAACTGTTCCAGATCATCAATGATATTTAAAAGCCTTGAGTAACCAAAATATGACTCTAATGACAAAAGGTTTATTTGTTTCGAAAGTCCCAGCCTCAAGCGGGTTTACATTAGGGGGTATAACAAGCGACTGTGGTTATAAGTTAAGCATTAGTGGTACACTTTTTATTGAAAACACGCGCGTTAGATAAACAGGAGAGCACCATCAAAACCTTTTTAATACTGTGGTTGTTTATGTTGAATACTGCATTTGCGACGACTGAATATGCGGACAGTGGTGTTGAAATGACACCGATACAGGTTTCTGAACATGTTTGGTACGTTCAAGGAATGTCGGGGGCTGCTACGCAAAACGAGGGGTTTATCTCCAATGCGGGTTTTGTTATTACCTCGGAAGGCGTTGTTGTTTACGATGCATTAGGCTCGCCATCGTTAGCTCAACAGCTTGTGGGTGAGATCCGTAAGATCACACAACAACCGATCGTTAAACTTATTATTGGGCATTACCATGCCGACCATATTTACGGTGCGCAAGTATTTAAAGAGCTAGGTGCGGAGATTATTGCGCCGAGCGGCTCTTATCAATATATAGATTCATTAATTGCTCAAGAACGCTTAGAGGAGCGTCGTATCTCATTGTTCCCGTGGGTGGATGATGAAACGTATATTGTTAAGCCAGATCGGATATTAAAAAAATCAGAACGATTTATGTTGGGTAATGTTGGTTTTCTAATTAATGTGGTTGGTGCGGCGCATTCAGACGGTGATATGAGTTTGTATGTTGAGAACGATCGCGTGCTGTTTTCAGGCGATATTATTTTTGAAGGGCGTGTGCCATATCTCGGTGATGCGGATACCAAGTTTTGGCTAAAGACCTTGGAGCAAATGGAAATGCAATCGTTGCAAGGGCTTGTTCCCGGACACGGCGCGGCGGCAAAAGACCCTGCAAAAACGGTGCAACTTACACGGCGCTATTTAGCGTTTATACGAGAAAAAATGGCGGCGGCTGTTGATGAGCTTGAGCCTTTTGACGAAGCGTATCAACAAATAAACTGGTCGGCGTTTGAAAACTTACCAGCCTTTAACGAAGCTAACCGCAAAAATGCATATCAAGTTTACTTGTCGTTAGAAGCAGAAGCGTTAGAGGACTAAGCGGCTTCTTTTCTTAAAAAGACCCACTCGCTTTCAGTTGATTGCTCTGCGCAATAGACGTAACCCGCGGTATCAAAATGTTTAATGTCGCTAGGGCTTTCAAGCCTGTTCTTAATAATATAGGCGCTCATCATGCCGCGTGCTTTTTTGGCATAAAAGCTAATGATTTTATACTTGTCGTTTTTCCAGTCTTTAAATACAGGAGTAATAACGGCTGCATTTAAAAGCTTTGGTTTGACCGATTTAAAATACTCATTAGACGCAAGGTTAATCAATACAGGGCTTTTTTGCTCTGCAAGTTCTTGGTTTATTTTATCGGTTATTTTTTGACCCCAAAATTCATATAAGTTTTTACCACGCTGGTTGTTAAAGCGCGTACCCATTTCTAAGCGGTAAGGTTGCATCAAGTCTAACGGTTTAAGTAAGCCGTATAAACCAGAGAGAATACGTAAGTGTTGATTGGCCCAATTTAAATCGTCTTCATTAAATGTTTTAACATCCATGCCTTCGTAGACATCGCCTTTAAAAGCCAGTAAGGCTTGTTTGCTGTTGTCGGGCGTGAAGGGTACGGCCCAGTCAATAAACCGGTTGCTATTAAGGTTCCCCAGTTTTTCGCTGATGCTCATGAGTTCTGACACGTCTGATGGCGATAGTTCGCGTAACTGATCAATGAGTTCAGCAGAGTCATCTATAAAGTCAGGTAACGAAAACGTGGTGGTTTGAGCGGGTGTTTCGTAGTCCAACGTTTTTGCCGGGGAGATAACTAGTAGCATGGTCTTCACTCGTTATGATTGTTTGGTCTCTATTGTACAGAGAACAGGTAGGAATGAAATTTTAGCCATTAATGGTTATGGTTTTTTATGCACAAATTGACGTGCGGTGCAACATTTGATATATTGCGTTGCAATAATTTTTTCAAGTATGAATAACGATTAAGGAGTTCTAGATATGGGTAATAAAGTTGCTTTAGTAACAGGTGGTTTAGGTGGTATTGGCTCTGAAATATCAAGAAAACTCTCTTCAAATGGTTATACCGTTGTGGCTACGACATTTAATAAAGAAATTGAAAAGTCAGACGAATGGATTGTTGCACAGAAAAAAGCGGGTTATGACTTTCTTGTAGAAGAAGCAGACGTAACAAGCTTTGAAGCATGTGGTGAAATGGTTAAACGTGTTGAAGACACGGTTGGCCCTGTTGAAATTTTAGTTAATTGCGCTGGAATTACACGTGATGGCTTTTTGAAAAACATGGACGAGTCTAATTGGGATGCCGTGTTATCAACTAACTTGGACGGTGTTTTCAACATGACTAAAAGCGTATTAGACTTCATGTTGTCTAGACAGTCTGGCCGTATCATTAATATTTCATCAGTGAATGGTCAACGTGGACAGTTTGGTCAAACAAACTACTCAGCTGCAAAAGCGGGTATGCACGGTTTCACTATGGCGTTAGCACAAGAAGTGGCACGTAAAGGAATTACCGTTAATTCAGTAAGTCCAGGCTATATCGCTACTAATATGGTGATGGCTATTGACGAAGAAATTCGAAATGACTTGGTTTCTCAAATCCCGATGCAACGGATGGGTAAACCGACTGAAATTGCTAACACTGTTGGCTTTTTAGCATCTGACCAAGCGGACTATATAACGGGCGCGAATATTCCTGTAAATGGTGGTTTGTTCACCAGTTTCTAAATAAGTAGCAGTATTTTGTTAAAAAGGCGATCTTTTGATCGCCTTTTTATTGACAGCTAGTTAACTAACAGATATTACTGAACTAGATTTTTATATATAAATAACCCAGGAGTGGTGAAGATGCAAAACGACCTAATTAAACAGTGGGCTCAGCTAAGTAAAAAAGCCAACGATTCATTAAAAAAAATTAATACACTTAATACCGAATCCATTTGCAATTAACTAAATTGCAAATGGATATGGTGTCGAGCTGCTTAGAAGGAGGTATTAAAAAAGCCCAAAATGTAGGTGGTGTTAAATCGGTGGCTGATTTAATGAATTTACAGTCAGGTTTGTATAAAGAGCTATCCGAAAAAGTATTGAAAAGTGCACAGCAATCGGTACAAGTGGCAATGGAAACTAAGCAAGCCATGGCAGATTTAATTAAAGAAGGTTTGGCAGAAGCGCCAACGATGGTTGTTAAAACCAGCGCCAAAGCCAGTGGCTAAGAAAGCAGCGCCAAAGCCAGCAGCCAAGAAAGCAGCGCCAAAGCCAGTGGCTAAAAAAGCAGCTCCAAAGCCAGTGGCTAAGAAAGCAGCGCCAAAGCCAGCGGCCAAGAAAGCAGCGCCAAAGCCAGCAGCTAAGAAAGCAGCTCCAAAGCCAGCAGCCAAGAAAGCAGCACCAAAGCCAGCGGCTAAATTGCAAATGCCTAAGCCATCAGGTCGACCAATGACTGAAGGCGATGCTAAAAAATAGTTTTAGTTTATTAAACTCTTTAGCTCAGCTTATCTGGGCTAAAGAGTGTTAAGCGGAGAATTACTATGAAAGCGACGATTGAGATTGATGCAACACCTCAAGAAATGAGAGAGTTAATGGGCTTGCCAGAAGTACAGAGTTTGCAAAAAGAGGCCATGGAGAAAATCAGAGATAAAATGCTATCGGGTATTGAGTCGAATGATATGTCTGACCTCATGAAACTTTATATGCCCATGCCTGAGCAAATGTCAGTAGCCGAAGGTTTCCAAAAAACCATGTGGGACGCGATGACAAAAAGCATGACGATGTCGACTACACCCGATAAAGGCAAATAGTGCTTAACCTAACCAGTTAACGAGTGAGCTGATTAGTAATTGCTGAGTTTTTAAGCTGGTAAATGCACCGATATGACCGCCATTTAGTGGTTGTTCTTGATACAGAGCGGGTTTGATATGCTGGCCTAGCGCGCGTGCTGAATTTGGTGGCACTATATGATCTTGTGTCGCATATAAATTCAAAAGGGGCGCGTTGATTTTTTCTAACAGAACGGGCCGATGGTTAATTTTTAGGGTTCTATTGTGTAAACGATTTTTTTGATAAAAATTGATCAAAAACTCTTTGGCAGCAAGACCGGCTAAGTCTGGACTATTGTTTAACCAGTTTTCCATGCGCAAGAATGTGTCGAAATTTTCTTTTTTACTGACGATATTTTTAAGCTGCCGGTATTTATCACGACTTAGTTGGAAAGGCTTCAATGCCTTAAATAGCTGACTAATTAATTGGCTTGATATATTGCCTGATTGGTTGTTAAAGATATTGGTGTTTATTCCGTTAGTCCAAAGGTTCAGTGTGTTTCCTTCCGCGTGAAAATCTACGGGGGTGACTAAGGTGACTAATTTTCGAATATCAGCAGGATGCAGCGCGCTATAACACAAGGAAAACACGCCACCTTGGCAAATACCAAGCAAGTCAATTTTCTTCCTTTTAGAATCTTTTTTTACCTGTTGCACGCAACGGTATAAGTAGCCATTGATGTAGTCATCTAAACTAGTAAAGCAATCGCTGCTGTCGGGGTAACCCCAGTCAATAATGTAAACAGGGTAACCATGTTCTAACAGACGAAGTACTAGTGATCGTTTAGGTTCTAAGTCGACAATAAATGGGCGGTTGACGAGAGCGTAGGTGATTAGAATGGGTGTTTTCTTTTGCTTTACATCTAGTGGGCAATAACGAAAAAGCCGGAGCTTATTTTCGTTATAAACAAGTTCTTTGGCTGTTGCTCCAACTTTTGGGGAGGAGCTTTCATTAGCACCATCAAAATGATCCATTAGCAAGATGAAGTCATCTTGCCAAACATCGTCAAATTGAGTGTTGCTAGAGGCCATGTTTAGAATTTTACTTTAGCTTGCGAATAGTTGCTTTAAGCTCGTCGATAGTGGAGCCCGTTTGTTCTTTATATTCTGCAAATTCAATACGTAGTTGGTGCAGGCCTTTTTGCAAATCTTGTAACGATTGTTGGGTCGGCAAGCCCCAAGTGTTTGATAACTGTTCAGTTAAAGCATGTTGAGTGCTTTTTAAGTCGCCGAGTGTTTCCAATAGCTTGTTTTGAGCTTGAACATAATCGTCTCTTTGACTGATCTCAGCGAATGCATCTTCACCCGCGGCTAACCAATGTGCGGAAAGTTGTTCATTTGACGTATCTTCTGATTCGTTGCGTAATGTTTGAAAGCGTTTCAGGGCTAATTCGCTTAATTCGCTATGTAGAGTCCCCATGTTAACGATGTCAGCTTGAGCGTTTGAAATTTTGTCTTTTATTTGCTGTGACATAGGGGGTACAAACTGGCTGAAAAGCTCTTCTGGCGACGAACCTATGTCACCTTGTACGTTATTTATATCGAAAATTGATTTTATCCAGTCCGGCTGTTCATGGTTTGGCATGTTAAAGCCAAGAGTGTTGGGTAGATCCCAAAAGCTGGATAGGCCTTCGTCATTACTGTTGATGTTTTGAAAAAACTGATGGTAAAACTGCCCTTGTTGCTGAAAACTCTTCAAAATATTTTTATATTCTTCAGGTATGTTGCTACCGATTAAGGTATTGAACTGTTCAAAAGCATCGTGGTTTTTAGTCGTCATCTTGGTTACGCGTGGTGAATTACCTATGATTTTATTGAAATAGTACGGAAACGTACAGATGAATTCAGTATGTTAGCGTTTAAACTGAATTGAGGTGAGGTCTTGGACTTTATCAAGAGACCAATTGTTGGTGCCCCATTCTAATATTGTTTGAAGGTCATGGCTGACAAGCTCACTGGGTGGGTTTAAGTTGAGATGTTTGAAAACGTTGATGAGCGTTTCTCTCGGTGGTGATATGGACACGTCTTCGGCAAAGGTTTGTTTACTCAGTTTCGCGCCATCAAGACCACTAATGACGGGAATGTGCGCATAATTGGGTGTTGGCACGTTTAATAATTGTTGGAGATGTATTTGTCGGTAAGTACTATCTAGAAGGTCGTGTCCTCTTAATACTTCTGTAATATCCTGCGCTTGATCATCCAATATAACGGCTAAGTGGTAGGCGTAAACTTGATCCTTACGAAACATGACAAAGTCCCCCACGCATTGTTTTAAATCTTGGATTGTTTGACCTTGAACGGCATCAAAAAAAGAGAGTTTTGTGTTGGGTAGCCTTATTCGGAGTGAACTTGCTGTATTTGGATTGGTATCATGCGTTAAACAATAACCATCATATACACCATCCTTTACGTGGCGAGCCGCTAAGCCCTTTCGAGAGCATTGACAAGGGTAAAGTAAATTGAGTTGTTGTAGACGGTTTAGAGCTTGCTGGTAGGCATTGCAGCGGGAGCTTTGATAGAAAACACTTTCATCCCACTCGAGTTTGTATTGCTCAAGTGTGTTGAGTATTTGAGTTGTATATTCGCTTTTGCAGCGAAAGGGGTCTAAGTCGTCAATTCGCAACAACCACTTGCCATTTTTAGAGCGAGCTTGCAGGTAACTTGCGACGGCTGTGTATAACGAGCCGAAGTGTAAAGGGCCAGTAGGAGAGGGGGCGAATCGCCCCCTATAACTTGAGTCTTTTAAAGGCAAATGATTGAAAAAACCTTGGGGGAGGTTTTTAGAAGATTAACCTTTTTGCTTTTCTCTTATTTCATCAAGAGACTTGCAATCTATGCATTGTGAAGCCGTTGGGCGGGCCTCAAGGCGTTTAATCGCAATATCGACACCGCAGGCCTCGCAAAAGCCGTAATCGCCAACGTCGAGCATACTGAGTGATTCGTCGATTTTTTTAACCAATTTACGTTCACGGTCGCGTGTTCTGAGTTCCAAGCTAAAATCAGCTTCTTGAGACGCTCTGTCTGTTGGGTCCGGGAAGTTAGATGCTTCGTCTTGCATATGGTGAACAGTACGATCAACTTCGCCCATTAATTCGTCTTTCCATTGTAAAAGAATGGATTTGAAATGCTCTACTTGAGGAGGAGACATATGCTCCTCACCTTTTTTTGCTTTGTAAGGTGTGAACTCTAGGTGACTTCCGTCTAAGCTTTTGTTTTGTTTTGTAGCCATTTTTTCTCTATATACCAAAGGTTAAAAATTTCAGCGCGCATAAATATCAGATATTGACCCAATGTGCAATATTTTTCGTTCATAGATTACTCGTGCGCATCATTGTCTTGCTTTAAAATATAGACCTTATTGCTGCTTTCTACAAAGGTTTTTTTAATGAATATTGGAAAAGTTTCTAAGCGTGTTGAACGCGTGTCGCCATTCTATGTAATGGATATTATGGGGAAAGCAAAAGCGTTGGAAGAAGGCGGGCGGCATATTGTTCATATGGAAGTGGGAGAACCTGATTTTCCAACCCCTTTGCCGATTATTGAAGCGGCTAAACGTTTCTTAGATACCGGCAATGTTCATTACACAAAAGCACAGGGTCTACCAGCATTGCGTGAAAAAATTGCTGATTATTATGACCAAGAATATAACGTTTCCGTATCGTCTGAGCGCATATTTATTACACCGGGTGCGTCAGGCGCGTTAACGGTTGCGTTGGCTACGTTATTAGACGAAGGCGATGAAGTTTTAACTTGCGACCCAGGCTATCCATGCAACAGTAACTTAGTGTCTTTATTAAGCGCGAAAGCGACGGCGGTGAAAGTTGATGAAAATAATGGTTTTCAACTAACAGCGTCGGTTATTAATCAGTCGTGGGGGGTGTCAACTCGCGGGGTGATGATTGCTTCCCCTTCGAACCCAACAGGCACAATGATACCCCGTGAACAATTAGGTGAAGTTGTTAATGCGGTAAAGAAGCATGACGGTTTTTTAATTTCCGATGAAATTTATCATGGCTTGGTTTATCAACAACGAGCAGTGTCTGCGTTAGAGTTTTCAGATGATGTATTTGTTATTAACAGCTTTTCAAAATTTTTTGGTATGACTGGTTGGCGAATAGGGTGGTTAATTGTTCCTGAGTATGCAATATAGGCTGCGAACCGTTTGATGCAAAACTTATATATTGCTGCGCCAACGCATTCACAATATGCCGCGTTAGCTGCTTTTGATGAAAGCACCCGAGAAATATTGCATCAACGGCGAGATGATTTTAAGCGAAGACGTGATGTGCTTTATGAGGGTTTAAGGTCACTGGGCTTTGTTATGACGCATAAACCGCAAGGGGCTTTTTATATTTATGTTGACTGCAGTGCGTTTACGGATGACAGCTATACCTTCGCTTTGAGTCTGTTGGAAAAAGCTGGTGTTGCGGTGACCCCCGGAAAGGACTTCGGTGTTAGTGATCCAGAGCGCCATCTTCGATTTGCGTATACAACGTCGATGGAGTCTATTGAACTGGGTTTAGTAAGGATTAAAGAGTTTTTAGGTACTAAAGACAGTTAGGTTAGGGAAAGAAAGATGTCTTGCACAAAACGCCCCGTTTTAATTAGGTATGCTTAGTCTTATGAGTAAAGACAGTAAGAAATTAATATCACTACTGGCGGCGGGTATATTAAGTGGTTGTTCTATTATATCTGCTGTAGATACAGCTGTTGACGTGGCTTTATTACCGGTTAAAGCAGGTGTTGCCGTTGTAGACGCTGCGATACCAGACGGTGACGATTAGCCGCCTTGCTTGGATAGTTTTTTCTCCCATGCAAGGGATGTTCTAACAATTAAATCTAAATCGTCAAACTGTGGTTCCCAACCAATCGTGCTGCGTATTTTTTCGGCAACAGAAATAAGCTCAGGTGGATCACCTGCACGGCGGGGCATTTCTTCAACGGTTAAGGGTGTGCCGTTTTCCTTATTAATCGCATTAATCACTTCTCTTACACTAAAGCCGTGGCCGTACCCGCAATTTAGCGTTGTTGATTCGCCATCGTTTCGCAGGTAATCCAACGCGTTAATATGTGCAGCGGCAAGGTCTGATACATGTATGTAGTCACGGATCCCTGTGCCATCTGGCGTAGGGTAATCCGTGCCGAAAACCAGTAGTTTTTCGCGCTTGCCGACTGCGACTTCAGCAGCCACTTTAATTAATAAGGTCGCATTTTTTGTTGATTGGCCTACTTGCCCGTCAGGGTCAGAACCGGCAACATTGAAATACCGCAAAATCACGTGATTCAAGTCAGTAGCTTGAGACAGGTCGCGAATCATTTGTTCGCTCATTAACTTAGAACTACCGTAAGGATTGATTGGTGCTTTAGGTGTGTCTTCTGATGCAAAGCCTGTTTCAAGCTCGCCATAAACAGCAGCAGTTGAGCTGAATATTAAATTCTTAACGCCTGCATCAGAGCAACATTCAAGAAGGTTACGCGTGTAACAAGTATTGTTTTGATAATACTTTAGCGGATTTTCAACAGACTCAGGAACGATGGTGTGGGCTGCAAAATGTAAAACTGACTCAACGTTATGTTCCTTCAAAATAGAGCGAACAAGCTCCTTATTACCGGTATTTCCTTTAATAAAAGTGCCATGTAACACAGCGCTTTCAAACCCTGTGGATAAATCATCCAAAATAATGATGTTTTCATTGCGTTCACCCAGCAATTTAACAACATGGCTACCAATATAACCGGCGCCGCCAGTGACTAAAATTGACGCCTGTGTCATAAGCTATTCCCTAATAATTGAATGTTAACGGTTTGACCTTTTTCTATATCGCCGCTGCCTTGCTCAAGGATAATAAGGCAATTGGCTTTAGTCATAGAACTTAATACGTGAGAGCCTTGGTTGCCCGTTGAATTAACGACTAACGTGCCGTTGATGTTTTCAGCAATGCCACGTTGAAATTCAGTGCGCCCTGGTTGCTTGTAAATGGTTTGAGAAACAGTCGCCTGTAATGTAAGCGGTGAATGCTCTTTTTTGTGCCCCATTAGCTTCTTAAAAGCGGGTAATAATAGTTGCTGAAAAGAGATGGCGACAGAAACAGGGTTGCCCGGTAAACCAAAGAAAAGTGCATTCCCAACCGAGCCAAAGACGAAGGGCTTGCCTGGTTTTATGGCTATTTTCCAGAAATTAATACGACCTATTTTACCAAGCACATCGGTAATGAAATCAGCTTCGCCAACTGACACACCGCCGCTGGTGATAATCGCGTCACAATGCTTGGATGCAGATAATAAGGCATTTTCAACATCTTCAGGGGTGTCGGGGATAACACCCATATCGATGGCTGTAATACCGGCTTCTGTTAACAGCGCATGTAATGTGTATCGATTGCTATCGTAAATTTGTCCAAGTTCTAATTTTGAACCCATCGAAACGAGTTCATCGCCAGTAGAGAAGAAGCCCACTGTTAAGCGTTGAAACACGCTAACGTCGACAATGGCACATGAGGCTAAAAGACCAATCTCAGCGGCTCCTAACAAAGTACCTTGCGCGAGTAGTTCTTGGCCTTCAGCTGTATCGTCAGCAGTATCTCTAATATTTTCGTGATGAACAGGCCAGGGGGTAATCTTAATGTAATCATTTTCTCGTTGTACATTCTCTTGCATAGCGACGCAATCACAACAATCGGGAACGTAGGCGCCTGTGAAAATTCGTACGCATTCGCCGCGGGCAACTTTGCCCGTATAAGGTTTGCCAGCCCACGATGTGCCAATAAGCGTTAACGAAGCTTTATCTTGGTCATCAGAGTGGAGTGCGTAACCATCCATATATGAATTTCTAAAACTCGGAACATTGATAGCGGAGTGAATGTTTGTAGAAAGGACGCGGCCTAATGATTGCCGGAGTGACACCTGTTCATAACGCTCTGCGTCGGGTAGCGCATCAAGAATTTTTATTAAAGCGTCCTCAAGGGAGAGAAGCCCCGGTGTGGCACATGCGTCACGCATAAGTTTTTAAAAATTGGTTAGTAATAAAATCAGCAATTTGAGCTGGATTATTGAGGTCGAGCAATGGAAGAGGGGTAGAGAGTTTGTCGTCGCTTGCTATTGCGATAATTGATTCATCATGTGAATGCAATAAAGGCCCATTAAGCGCTAAGCGATAAAGCTCTATTTTAGGAAAGGACTCTTGTTTGAACCCCTCAACAATTATCAAATCAACAGAATTATCGGAAAAGCAATAAAGCTGCTCTTTTAGAGTAGGTTCGCCTGCTGATAGCTCGGTAATAACGGCACGACGATGCTTAGAAACCAAAACGACGGGGGATGCGCCTGCTTTTCTTAAGCGATAGCTATCTTTGCCGGGTTGGTCAATGTCGAAATCGTGGTGACTGTGTTTGATTAGGCCAACCTTAAGACCGCGCTCATTCAAAATAGGAATGAGGCGGCTTAATAAAGTTGTTTTACCTGTACCGCTGTTTGCGGCAAAGCCAAGGACAGGTATGTTGCTCACTGATATTAGTGTTTAATTTTTAGAAATGCTCAGCGTTAACCCATAAATGCACATAAATACTGGCAACATAGCCTAAAGCAATAACCGGCGTCCATTTAAGGTGTGAAGCAAACGTGTAAATACCACGAGCTTGACCCATTAGCGCAACACCAGCAGCAGAACCAACAGATAGTAAACTACCGCCAACACCGGCCGTTAGTGTTACTAGAAGCCATTGACCATGAGACATTTCAGGCTGCATTGTTAACACAGCGAACATAACCGGAATGTTATCAACAATCGCAGATAGTACACCAACAATAACATTGGCTGTTGTTGGGCCTAATTGGCCGTACATTGCTTCAGATACCATGCCTAAATAGCCCATAAACCCAAGACCACCTACAGCCATAATAACGCCGTAGAAGAAGAATAAGGTATCCCACTCAGCGCCAGCTACCTTCTTGAATACGTCAAACCCTTCAGGTGGGGTATGACGATCTGAACTTTCAAGGTCCATTCCTTCTTGGAAGCTGTCTTCGAGATGGTGAGTCTCTTTAGACACGGTTTTTTTCAAGTAATAACCAAAGAATTTCAAATAGGCTAAACCAAGCATCATGCCCATAGCAGGAGGTAAGTGAAGGAAGTTATGGAAGCTAACAGCAGTAACGATAGTTAGTAAGAATAAAACAACGATAGTGATACCACCGCGTTTCATTTTTAGCTCTTCGCCTTCAACCATGTCTGGCGAGCCAGCAGGAATGAAGAAATGCATAATAGCTGCAGGAACAACATAGTTCACAACAGACGGTAAGAATAACGCGAAGAATTCAGTGAATTGAATAATACCTTTTTGCCATACCATCAACGTTGTAATGTCGCCAAATGGGCTGAATGCGCCGCCGGCATTAGCACCAACAACAATAGCAACACATGATATTGCAACAAACTTAGGCTCTTTTTTGCCAACAGTTAATGCAACAGTACACATGATTAACGCCGTTGTTAAGTTATCTGCAACAGGTGAGATAAAGAAGGCTAAGATGCCTAATAACCAGAATAAAGCTTTATAACTAAAGCCTTTTTCAACTAACCAGCCGCGTAGAGCATCAAATACGCCACGTTCAATCATTGCGTTGATGTAAGTCATCGCAACCAGTAAGAAGAAGAATAACTCTGAATATTCAAGGAAGTTATGCCTTATTGCTATTTCAGCAGCATGATCAAAACCGTGTTGTTGATAAACAATGGCAATTAAAATCCAAATAAGGCCGGCTGCTAAAAGAACAGGCTTGGATTTTCGTAAATGTAATTGTTCCTCAAAAATAACCAAGGTATAGGCTAAAACAAATATAACCAAAGCGATGTAACCAACAGTGTGGTCTGTTAAATCAAGTTGAGTATGCTCACCTGTACTTTGGGCGAAGGCCAAACTTGGCAAGAAAACAAGGAATAAAAGCCCTGTGAAGCGCGTTATAAAGTTCATGAACGTCCTTAAAATTGTGTAAAAAAGTCATCAATACGATGCTAGTCAAATGAGTTTTGACTGACGTATTAAACGATACATTATATAAGACTAGCAGAGGCTCAACAAATTTAAAGTTAAAAAATTTAAATATTGGTAAAGAAATCAATATAAAATTTGAACTTATAGCTTTTAAAATACACTACGTAAAAAATATTGGAAATTTTAGAATGATAATAAAAATAATATTAACCATGCTTCTATTTGTAAGTAACTATGCATTTTCACATGGCAATATTGATAATAAAGATGGTGCCTGTACGTTAAACATTGGTCATGAAAGAAGTATTCATTTGAGTGCTTATCAGCCTTCAACGCACGAAGGTGAGGTTTTTTGTCAAGGCGTGCCGGATGTAGTTGATACCACGATTGTATTGGACTTTATGGAAGAAGATTCTAAAGGTTTTGCATTTGCTTTTTCTATTGGCTATATGAATAACGAAGTGCTTGAGCCATTAAGTTCTTTGCCGTTTCAGTTGTATCCACAGGGCTCAATTTTATTAAACTTCACACCTCAAGCTGAAGGAAAGTATCGTGCTAAGGTTATGTACTTAGATAAAGAGGGACATGACACATCAAAAGAATTTGATTTTTATATTGGAGAGTTAGGCCCCAATAGCCGAGAACCGTCTAGCACGCAACAAATTGTTAAATGGATATTTATATTCATGTTGGTTTTTGGCGGAATATATTTGGTTTACACCAAAAGGGTTAATCGAGAAAAGGGCGAGCTTTAAGGGTAATGTAGTTCATGTGACTAACTGGGTTATCTAAAGTAGCTAAACTATTGAATTATTAATATTAATTTTCTGCTCAGGATTGATTAATTTAAAATCTCAACCATACTAATGAAAAATATTGAGATTGTTAAGTCATGAGTGTTGCTGAAATTAAGTTTTATGATGAAAAAAAAGCAGTCGTTACCAATATCCTTGACGCAGCAGTTAAAACGCTTGATTTTGATCAAAAAAGCTACATAGAAGCTAAAGCAAAGCTCATGCAAATTATTGAGAAGCCAGGTTATGAAGGGCTTGGTTTAGGTGAGATTGTATCTATTACTAATAAAGTGATTGCTAAAGTAGCGGAGCATTCTGGCTATGTGATTGTTGAATCACCAGAAAATAATGCTGGCAATACGGGTAATGTTGCAAATGCAGAGTTAGAGGCTGATGATGCTCAAGGGGGGGAAGCGGCGACTTCTGCAATAAGAGCTAAGGTTATCCCCAGTAGCGTGAGCCGAAGTAGTGGAGTGGTTGATGAGAAGCCTAAAAAACAGAGCCTTCGAGGCAAAGAAAAGCTACTTCAATTGATGAGGCTATTGCCACCCTTAATTTCTAGGGATGATATAGAAGTTTATTCGGCGCAAATTAGAAATGCACGTTTAGCACCTTCAACAGGTGCAAGCCCTCCTAGAACAACGGGTGACTTTGAAAAAATAGTCGTTAATGAAGTGCTAGAAACGTATACCTTTGAGTTTGATCGATTAGTGAGGGAGCAACCTAAAGCCTTTGTTGAGTCAGTGGAAATGTCGAGTGGTCGAATTAGAAAGGTTGATATTTCAGACAAACTGCGTAAGCAGTTGGCAAGAACAGGGTCGGTGGCAGAGTTTTTTAAGCCTTAAAGACCTAGTTGACCGTCACATTAAAGAATATGAAAATCCAGAAGGTGAAGAGAGTAGTAAGGTAAGTAGCCTATTTTTTTGGAGAAAAAAGTAAACGGCTAGCGTTTCTTTTTCCAATTCTTTTTTCGTGCGGCCTTTAATGCTGCTTTTTCCGCAATAATACGCTCAGTTTTTACAATCTCAGCTTCAATTATTTCGGGTGTTTCTAGTGTAACACTACCTAATGCGCCACTTCTAAAGTCATGTATGAAGAGGGCTGATGCTTTATTCAAGTTTACATGCCCACCACTGACTAGTGCGCCACGCTTTCGTCCAATCGCTTCAAGTAGCTCCGTCTCATCGCGAGGAGGTTCTTCTAATGAATACCGTTCAAATAACGCGCTGGGGTGGTTATTTAAGAAGTATTCAGCAGCGTAATAAGCAATATCATCATATTCTATAGCGGTGTCTTTTATAGCGCCTGTAATAGCTAGGCGATAGCCGCTGTCTAGATTTTCAACCTTTGGCCACAGTAACCCGGGCGTATCGTACAAAATAATATTGTTACCTAAATCAATACGTTGCTGGGTTTGAGTGACAGCGGGTTCATTGCCTGTTTTAGCAATGGTTCTGTCGGCAAGGGTGTTAATGAGTGTCGATTTCCCCACGTTGGGAATACCTGTGATGAGGCAAGTAATAGGGGATATTTTTGTACCTTTATTAGGGAAAAACTTTCGGCATAAAGCGAAAATTTGCTCACTCTTATTAGGCTGTTGCAAGTTCAGAGCAAGTGTTTTTGTGTTCTTTTTTTGTTCTAAGTATTCTTGCCACTCTTTGGTCAAGGCATCGTCAGCCAGATCAGTTTTATTAAGAATTTTAATACATGGTTTGTTGCCGCGAATTTCAGCCAGCATCGGGTTTTCACTGCTGAAAGGAATCCTCGCGTCCAACACTTCAATAAACATATCAACTTCAGGGAGACGTTTTTTGATCTCTTTTTGGGCTTTGTGCATATGCCCGGGGTACCAGTTAATACTCATCGTTTTTTCTTATTAGTAGTGTGGCGGCACATCATCAAGCGCGTTAAAAAGAGACTGCTCGCCATTGCTAGGGTCTTGAGCGCCTTCTTTTAACTGCTTGAGCTGCTTTTGTAATGAATCAAGTTGGTCTTGCTGACGGCAAATGACACGATCCAATTGCTGGATCGTGTCTTCTTGGTAAGCCGCTTTAATTTCAAGCTCAGTTATTCGCTCGTCAACCATGCGTTAAGAAACCTTCTTTGCTTTTTTCTTTTTAGGTTTTTTAGTGTACGTTTTTTTCTTGCCATTAGCCGGTTTAGCAGATGTGGCAGCTGGTTGAGCAACGTGGTCTGTTGTTTCAATGTCCAACGGTTGGTTACGCACACGCAGTTTTTTAAGGCTTTTAAATACAATGTCAGGCATGCCTTTAGGTAGCTCAATATAGCTGTGGTCATCGCGTAGTTCAATGTGGCCAATGTTTCTTGGTTCAACATCCGCTTCATTAGCAATAGCGCCAACAATATCGCCAGGTGTGGCATTGTGGTTTTTACCCACAGCAATGCGGAAGTTATCCATAGGGACTTTTACATTACCGCGTTTGCTTTTAGGTGCATCGCCTCTTTCAGGTCTGAACGATTTGCTCTCACGTATTCTAGGTGAGCGTTCGCCACGGGCAGGGCGGTCATCACTGCTGTTATGCGTTTTAACTTTTTTGCCCTTTTTACCTTCTTCTAATTCTAGAGGTTTGCTTTTTTGCGCCATAAACGCCAAAGCACTTGATAATTGCACTGGGTCCGTATCGTGTTCTTCCAAATAAGATTGAATGATTTGCTGGAAAAACGCCAAATCTTTATGGCCAAGCGCCTCAGTAATGCTTTCTTTAAACTGGCTAACGCGTTTTTCGTTAACTTGCTGACGTGTTGGTAGTTCCATTGGTTTAATGGCTTGCTTAGTCGCGTTTTCAATTGCGCGTAATAAACGACGTTCGCGTGGTGCAACAAACAAAATCGCTTTACCGGTTCTACCGGCACGGCCAGTACGACCAATACGGTGAACATACGCTTCAGTATCGTAAGGAATATCGTAGTTAATTACGTGACTAATACGTTTAACATCAATACCGCGAGCGGCAACATCGGTTGCAACTAGGATATCAATTTGGCCTTTTTTCAATTGCGCAATCGTACGTTCGCGTAAAGACTGTGTCATATCACCATTAATGGCTGACGCAGAGTAACCTCGCGCTTCAAGCTTGTCAGCCAGTTCAACCGTTAATGCTTTTGTACGCACAAACATAATAATACCGTCAAAGTCTTCCACTTCAAGAATACGTGTTAACGCATCCAATTTATGAAGGCCACTCACCATCCAAAAACGCTGTTCAATACTATCAACAGTAGAGGTTTTAGAGGCAATCTTAACGCTTTTAGGATTGTTCAAATACTTGTCAGCAACGCGGCGAATAGGCGCAGGCATGGTGGCTGAGAATAGAGCTGTTTGGCGGTCTTTTGGTGCTTGCTCTAAAATCCACTCAATATCATCAATAAAACCCATACGAAGCATTTCATCGCCTTCGTCTAACACGATGGTTTTAAGATTATGTAGCTTTAATGTCTTACGGCGTAAATGATCCATCACACGACCAGGCGTGCCCACAACAACATGCACACCACGCTTTAATTGGCGTAACTGAGTGTCCATCGCTTGGCCACCGTAAATAGGTAGTACGTTAAAGCCTTTCATAGCGCCGGCATATGTTTTGAATGCCTCGGCTACTTGAATAGCCAGTTCGCGTGTTGGTGCTAAAACTAGTACTTGTGGTTCAGCCTTACTTAAATCTATTTTAGATAAAAGAGGTAACGCGAATGCGGCAGTTTTACCTGTACCTGTTTGTGCTGTGCCAATAATATCGTCACCCTGTAATAAAAGGGGAATAGCTTCCGCTTGAATAGGGGACGGTTGTTCGTAGCCTATGCGTTTCAGAGCGTCGAGTACAGGTGTAGACAGCGCTAAATCAGCGAAGCCTATTGAGGATTGGGATGTCATTTATAAAGCCTTAATATAGGGGACAGAGAAGGCGTTAACTGAGAATCAATTATGCGTCTGTCAGAGATAAAGTCGGCATTATACGCTATTTAGGCTTGTAACTGTTGAAATACTCTATTTAAAACAGTGAGATAGAAAGAAAATAAAGAACATGAAAATAAACAGAGTGATGGCTTCAGAGGAAAGAAACAGTATTAAACATTCAGAATGGGTAAATTTAGTCTATTATTTTAGTATTAAGCGTTGATGTTGCCCAAGGGATGGGGCGCAAGGTATGAAGGAGAAGAAATTGATACATAATGTAAAGCTGGTTTTCATATTGGCAACTATTGTCGTGTTTTTGTCGGCTTGTAGCAGCGCTTTGCCTAAAGCAGAAAATAAAACAAAGTCACCGTGGCGTACATTTTCGGAAGCTATGGCTGCTTACGATGGCATTGTCGTTAACCAATCAAATAAGGCTGACTTACGTAAACTCGGGTTCGATCCGTACTCTACGCCAAATGTAAAGATTCTCTCTTACTTGGATATCATCCGTAAATTTGTACCCAATAATTCAGTAAAGCATGAGCAAATTCCTTTGAACGTTCGGAAGTGCTTAGCAAAGCAGGAGCTCTGCATTGCATATGAAGCAAGTCCCGGAACGCTTAAAAGAAAACGTGTGGGCAGTACATTCCTTGATTTATTGAAATTCAAGCGTAAAACGATTGAAACAGGTTGGCGCTTTAATGCGTTGATCGTGCTTGATGACGGTGTTGCTGTGTATAAAATATGGAACGGCGTTCCTATTATTGACTCTGAGAAAACACGAAAGAATCCGTTGGGACCTCTACAAGGATCGGGTGGTTCTTTGGCCAGGGATGCGGCAGGGATATGATGACCTCCAATAACTAAAGTACATGGAAACCATTTCGGTTAAATGATCTACACTTACAATTATTCATAATAAAAAAGTAATGCAGGGGCGCTAACTTGAGGGTTGCAAAACAAGATAAAAACATTGAGTTGTTTCAGCAACTCTTTGAGAGAGTAGATGAAGCATCTTTATTGATGAAAGATGGTGTATTTATTGATTGCAATGCTGCTGCGGTCAAAATGGTTGGCTATCCAAGCAGAGAGGCGTTAGTCAGATGCTGCCCAGAAGAACTGTCGCCCCCTAACCAGCCTAATGGTGAATTATCAGCAGAAGCAATTAAAAAACATGGGGCTTTAACGAGGCAAAAAGGAACGCAGTGGTTTGATTGGGTCCGTTTACGGTACGATGGTTCGGCCATATATCTAAATGTTTCATTAACCTTGCTGATGTTGGGTGGGGAAGAATATATTCATGTTTTGTGGCGCGAGCATTCTAAAGATGACTCGAAACGTCAAATTGATTCGATGACTCAGTTCATTGAAAAAATGGGTGATGCCCACCTTGTTCTTAAAAACGGTGTTTATATGGAATGTAACCAAGCAGCGGCTGATATGCTTGGTTATCCCGATAAACAAAGCGTACTTAATTTGGGGCGTGAGAGTTTTTACCCCGAGTTTCAGCCCGATGGTAGTAATTCATTAGAGAAAGCCAAAAAGGTTATTGAAAAGACGCGTAAAGAAGGCTCCCTCAGTTTCGAGTGGACGTATAAAAAGCGTGATGGTTCGCTTTTGCATGCTATGTTGATGATGACATTTGCCTTTATTGATGGCGAAGAAATTCTTCATATTGTTTGGCGGGATATGTCTCCACAACTTAAGGCACAATCTGATTCGATTAAAGAATTACTCGGCCGGATGGGCGATGCCTCTTTGCTCATTAAAGACAATAAGTATATTGATTGTAACCAAGCGGCGGCAGACTTGCTTGGTTACCCAACTAAACAGGCGCTATTAGGTATTCATCCCATCAAAATTTCTCCAGAGACTCAACCAGATGGCCGTGATTCTGTTGAAAAAGCAAATGAACTCATGGCAAGGGGTTATGAAGAAAGTTCAAGCTATTTTGAATGGATGCACCTTAAGCGTGATGGCTCGCAAATTCTTGTTGAGGCTCTACTAACCCCCGTTAAAATCAATAATGAAGAAATGATTCATGTGATTTGGCGTGATATTACAAATATTAAGCGTCAACAACATGAGTTAATAGAAAGCGAGCAAAAATATAAGGCATTATTTGAAGATTCAGCTGATGCAATGCTCATCATTGATGGCGAAAAGTTCGTAGATTGCAATGAGGCAGCCATTGAAATGCTTGGTTATGACGATAGGGGGGAGATGTTAGAGAAGCATCCATCTGAATTATCGCCGCCTAAACAAGAAGACGGTCAACATTCTTTTGAAAAAGCTAATGAGATGATGAAAATTGCTTTTGATAAAGGCTCCCACCGTTTTGAATGGGATCACGTGCGTAAGAATGGTGAGGTTTTCCCCGTCGAGGTGTTAGTAACCGTTATAGACTTCGATGACAGGCAACTTTTGCATATTGTTTGGCGAGATATTACAGAGAAGAAGAAAGCGCAAGAACAAATCAAAAAGTTAGCCTACGAAGACGATTTAACAGGGCTGGCCAATAGGCGCACGCTTGTTGAACGGTTAGAGCATGTTTTAGCTATTTATAAGCGAACACACTATAAAGGTGCGCTGCTGTTTATCGATTTAGACTACTTTAAGAATATTAACGATACCTTAGGGCATATCGCAGGTGATAGCCTCTTGAAACAAGTATCCAAGCGGCTTAGTTCAACAGTAAGGTTGGGTGACACAGTCTCACGTTTTGGTGGAGATGAGTTTGTCATTATGCTTGAAGATCTAGATAAAGATGCAATTTATGCTGCCAGCAAAGCAGAAATGGCATGCGAAAATTTATTGAGCGATTTGAACCTCCCGTATGAGCTCAATGGTAAAGAAGTGTTTGTTTCTGCCAGCATTGGCGTAACCATGTTCAGCGAAAAAAGTTTAACAAGGGTATTGCTGCAACAGTCAGACATTGCTATGTACCAAGCTAAAGCTTCAGGGCGTAATGCCATCCGCTTTTTCGACCCTGTTATGCAGCAAGCAATTGATGAGAGAGCTAAAACAGAGCAACTCATTAAAGATGGCTTATCTAATAACCAATTTGAATTGCATTACCAATTACAAGTTAACGAACATGGTAATGCACTCGGCGTAGAAGCCTTGCTTCGTTTGAAGCACTCAGAGCAAGGCTATATTCCGCCTATGGAGTACATTCCTATTGCTGAAGAAACAGGGTTGATAGTCCATGTTGGTCAATGGGTGTTAGATACCGCATGTCAGCAATTAAAACAGTGGGAAAATAAGCCTAGTACAGCCAATATCACCATTGCTGTTAACGTTAGCCCATTAGAATTCAAAGAAGAAAGTTTTGTACTTAATGTATTAGGAGCTATTAGGCGAAGCGACATTAATCCAAAACGGCTAAAGTTGGAGCTTACTGAGACAATGTTAGTGGATGATGTTGATGACATTATTCTAAAAATGAACCTCTTAAAAGAAAATGGTGTGCAGTTCTCAATGGATGACTTTGGAACGGGCTATTCATCGCTGCAATACCTCAGACAGTTGCCGTTAGACCAGCTCAAGATTGACCAATCATTTGTGCGCGATTTAGAGCACGATGAACAAGATAGATCTATTGTGAAAACCATCATCGCAATGGGGCAAGGTTTAGGTCTTGATGTTATCGCCGAAGGTGTAGAGAACACTCAGCAGCAAGAGATGTTATTAGAATATGGGTGTAGTAATTACCAAGGCTACCTGTTTGCAAGACCCTTACCCATCGGTGAGGTTGAGGAGCTGCTGAACGCTTAGGGCTGTTAGCGTTGAATTTAAACGATGTTGAATGATTGATGCAGGTAAGAAAAATAACTCCTTATAAATCTAGGGGTTATTTTATTTTCTTGGGGTGGCGGGGATTGAACTGAACTTCTAACTATTTGAAATTTAAGTTAATATTCGGTTTAAATTAAATCGATGTTACTATGAATATTACTTAAAACGCATGTCACCAAGTTGATTCCCAAACGCTCTAAAAATGCGCTAATTGGTAGAGCAATTTATAATTTCTTAAATTCAAACTATACTCCAACTTGATGGTAATTTTAGCAAGTTGTTTTGCTTTTTTAGCTGTTTGAATACTTTATTTCGGAATAATTTAAATGAAATTTAAAATTGTAGTCATAGGTCTCGGGTATGTGGGTTTACCCTTAGCCATAGAATTTGGGAAGAAATACCCTACGATTGGTTATGACCTTAATGAATCACGTATTTCAGAGTTAAATGCTCGATTTGATTCTACATTGGAGACCACATCGGAAGAGTTGTCATCAGCAAAGCTACTTAGCTGTACAGTAGACCCTTCTCAGTTAGCAGATTCTAATATTTATATTGTTACAGTACCTACACCCATAGATGCCAGTAAAAACCCTGATTTGACACCTGTGAGATCGGCGACCCACCTGATTGGAACGTATTTAAAACAAGGTGATATTGTCATTTACGAGTCAACCGTCTATCCAGGTGCAACAGAAGAAGTCTGCGTGCCCATACTTGAGGAAGTTTCAGGGCTTAAATTTAATATTGATTTTTACTGTGGCTATAGCCCAGAGCGTATTAACCCTGGCGATAAAGAGCGCCAATTAACGACCATACTAAAAATCACATCAGGCTCTACGCCACAAATTGCCACCGTAGTCGATGAGTTGTACCAATCCATCATTACAGCGGGTACGCATAAAACAAGCTGCATCAAAGTGGCCGAGGCTGCCAAGGTGATTGAAAATACCCAACGGGATATTAATATCGCGTTAGTTAATGAGCTGGCGCTTATTTTTAATCGTGTGGGTATTGATACAGAAGAAGTGCTTGAAGCGGCAGGCACTAAATGGAACTTCTTACCCTTTCGCCCTGGATTAGTGGGCGGTCACTGTATAGGTGTTGATCCGTACTATCTTGTTCATAAGGCAGAAGCTCTGGGTTATCATCCGCAGCTTATTTCCGCAGGCCGACGAATCAACGACAATATGGGGCATTTTGTTGTTAGCGAAGTTGTAAAACTGATGGCGAATAAAAAAATCAGCGTTGTTGGCTCAAATATTTTGATGATGGGCATGACGTTTAAAGAAAACTGCCCAGACCTTAGAAATACGCGGGTTGTTGAAATGGTTGATGAACTGAAAAACTATAATGCCAATGTTGATGTGTACGACCCGTGGGTTAAAAACGAAAATGTGCCTGAAGAATACAATCTAACCTTAATTAATCAGCCAGAAGTTGGTTATTATGACGCGATTATTATTGCTGTCGCCCATCATCAGTTCCAAGATATGGGCCTGTCAGCGGTGAAAGCACTGGGTAAATCAACACATGTTCTATATGACATTAAATACTTGTTCCCTTCAGAAAGTGTGGATGGGCGATTGTAGTGAGTTCTATTTAATGAAATTAATTGATGAGTATGTTGCCCTGATGGCTAGGTATAAATAGATGTTCAACAGTTTGAAGTTAGGTGTTAGCGTAGTCTTGAGCCTGAATTAAATGGAGTTAGTTAAATGATTTTACCAGTGATTATGGCTGGTGGTTCGGGGTCGCGTTTGTGGCCGCTTTCCCGCCAGTTATTTCCTAAACAGTTTTTGCCTTTGGTGGGTGACGAAACGATGTTGCAGTCAACGTGTAGTCGCCTTGAGGGATTGGCTCACCATGCGCCTTTGTTGATTTGCGGAGAAGACCATCGTTTTACCGTGGCGGAGCAGTTACGAACAAGTGGCCATGCTAATAGTCCAATAATATTGGAACCCGCTGGACGAAATACTGCACCTGCGGTTGCTTTAGCCGCATTACATGCAATTAAAGAGGGTGATGATCCGGTGCTGTTGGTGTTGGCGGCAGACCATGTGATTGCGGATGTTAATGCGTTTCAAGCATCGGTTTCTACCGCGTTGCCTTTTGCTGAACAAGGAAAGTTGGTTACGTTTGGCATTGTGCCGACGGCTGCTGAAACAGGTTATGGTTATATACAGCGTGGAGCTGTGCGTGAAAGCGGCGCTTTTGATGTGGCGGAGTTTGTTGAGAAGCCTGATTTGGCTACAGCGGAACAGTACCTGTCGAGAGGCGAGTTTTATTGGAATAGTGGCATGTTTATGTTTAAAGCGAGCCGTTACCTTGAGGTTTTAAAAGAACAACAGCTCGATATATATAAGGCTTGTGAGCAGGCGATGACTAATGCCGCTGTTGATAGCGATTTTATACGACCAGATAAAGAGATATTCCTATCGTGCCCTGATGATTCTATTGATTATGCAGTGATGGAGCCTTTATGCAGTACGGCAGCTTCAGGTGATGATGTGGTGGTTGTGCCGATGGAATGTGGTTGGAGTGATGTTGGTTCTTGGTCAGCGTTATGGGACGTGTCTGAGAAGGATGAGAACGGTAATACCTGTAAAGGGGATGTTCTGTCGCATGATACTCAAAATTGTTTTATTCAAAGTGACGGGAAATTAATTGCTACGGTTGGCCTTGATGGAATTGTCGTTGTTGAAAGTGATGATGCGATAATGGTTGCCGCTAAAGACCGAGTTCAGGATGTTAAAAAAATTGTTGAAACATTAAAGGCGCAAGAGCGTAGTGAAGCAACTGTACATCGCAAAGTATATCGACCTTGGGGCTTTTATGACTCTATTGATCAAGGTGAACGATTTCAGGTTAAGCGAATTGTCGTTAGCCCAGGCGCTCAATTAAGCTTGCAAATGCATCACCATCGGGCTGAACATTGGATAGTGGTGAGTGGTACAGCAAAAGTGACAAAAGGTGATGAGGTGTTTTTACTGGCTGAGAATGAGTCCACGTACATCCCGTTAGGCGTTACTCACCGTTTGGAAAACTCAGGTTCAATTGAATTGGAAATGATTGAAGTTCAGTCGGGCAGTTATTTAGGTGAAGATGATATTGTTCGTTTTGAGGATAACTATAACCGGGAATAATGTTGAATTGTGCCGGGCGCTTTTACTGCCATGATGCAAATAAGTTTTTTGGTCAGTGCTACCAAAAAAAGCAAGTTAAAGGTACTGATATTTCAAGGAGTAATCTTAGTTAAATAACACCTTAAGCTAAATTGGTCACTAAACCACAGATTGATAAAAAAACTGTTAACTTCGTAGGTACGTATGAGTAATATCAAGGAAGAAATTTTTTACGAATTGAAAAAAAGTACGTATGTTTCAGTTTACTCAGTAGTTAAAAGTATCGCAGATAATACAAACACCTCAATAGAAGATGTTACTACTCCTTATCGGACGTTATAGGCATAAAAAAACCCATAAAACCTTGTTTTTATTGGCTTTATGGGTCTTTCTAAGTCCTTGTGGGACTGTGTAATGGTGGAGGTGGCGGGAATTGAACCCGCGTCCGCAAGCACTCCGCCCTTGGCTCTACATGTTTATCCTATAACTTTTAGTTTAATCAGTGGCTACCCGATAGGCTAGGAAGACCAAAGACGATTCCGGTAAGTTTTAGTAGATCGGCCCCGAACAAGCTTCACTGCGATCTTATGAGCTATGATGCCTGAATGACCCGAAGATCTCTGGACGCATAAGCACGGCTCCAGTCAGACAGCAATCTACTGGTTCTTAAGCAGCGATTGCGTAGTTGTCGTCGTTTGCAACTATAATTTTTCAGATGTTTTACGAGATTCCTGAAAGCTCGACATGCACCTTAGGTTTTGCTACCCACGTCGAAGCCAGGTCACCCCCTTTAGGTCTAGGTTTGATACTATACAGGATGAAAGGTTCACAAAATAGCAATTAATAGCTGTGTTTATCGGAGAGAGTTGGTGGCATTCAATAAAAAAATACCAGTAGTGTTTGCGGTTTTGGCGCTTGTGCTCGTTATGATTTGGGGGCCTATTTTTTCAAGTTTTGCGGACTTGTTTTCTTACGCGAAAACGGCGTTGTATAACGGTGTTACGTTGTTGGATATTTTCAAAGCTGAATTGTTGATTTTATGTATTGTTTGGCTTGTTTTAATGAGCTATTCCAAAAGCAACGATACGGTTGATGGTGATGCTTATGTTAGGCGCCATGTGATTTTAATGATGTTTGTTATTGGACAGGTTTTTGTTGGATTTTTTGTGGGCGGGTTTTGGGCACATCAGGATGCGTCGGAATATCAAATTGTACGTGGGGCTGATGCGGTAATGCCTGCGCAAGCGATTATTTTGTTGATTTGTTACCCGTTGTATTTGTTTTTTGGCGGCAGTGCTTTTATTTATGCGAAAACGCGGTTGGCTATTTTTTTAAAGGGTAAAGAATTGAGTTTTATGGTGTTAACATTTACACCATGGCTGTTGCTACCTTTTAACGATGCTAGCTTGTTACAGGCAAGTAATGACCTTGTTGAGCTTTTTTACTTGGCGGTGTATTGGATATTAAGCACGGTTTGGGTTGTTTGGGGAGTGGGGTTTTTAATTCTTCGCTCAGCTAAAGAGGTTTTGCGAGGGTTAAAAGACCCCTATGGCGATATATGAGCAGTTTTTAAGTTAACCGTGTTTCATGATGCGTTGTTTTTCACGCTGCCAATCTTTGTTTTTGGACGTGGCGCGTTTGTCGTGAAGTTGCTTACCTTTAGCGGAACCAATTTCAAGCTTCACGCGGCTTTTCACCCAGTACATAGAAAGTGGAACAATGGTGTAGCCTTTACGCTCAACAAGGGCGACAAGGTTAATAAGTTCACGGCGGTTAAGCAATAACTTACGCAACCGTGTTTGCATTGGGTCTATATGTGTTGATGCTGATAGAAGTGGTGAAATGTGAGCGCCAGCGAGCCAAGCCTCGCCATTTTTTATAACGACGTAACTTTCTTTTAGTTGAACGCGCCCATCTCGAATACTTTTTACTTCCCAGCCTTCTAATGCCATGCCTGCTTCAAAGCGTTGTTCGATGAAGTAGTCGTGAGTCGCTTTCTTGTTGGATGCAATTGAGTTTGGGTGCGATTTTTTCTTTTTACCTGCCATGTTTGTATTCTAAGCGAGCGATTAAATTATCGCTATAAAAGTCGGTTAATAACTTGGTTAAATGTTGAAGTTGAGTTAGTTTACTAACGATAAGAATAATAGTTAGTACCGTATGAAAAAAATATCACAACATGGGCAATGGTCATCGCGCTTAGCGTTTATTTTAGCGGCGACGGGCTCGGCTGTAGGCCTTGGGAATATATGGAAGTTTCCTTATATCACGGGTGAGAATGGGGGCGGTGCGTTTGTTTTAGTGTATTTGCTGTGCATTTTTGCGATTGGTATTCCGATTATGATGGCCGAAATTATGATCGGCCGGCGTGGTAGGCAAAGTCCTATCAACACGATGCGTGATTTGGCAAAAGAAGTGGGTGCTAGTGGTGCGTGGAAGTGGCTTGGTTGGTTAGGTGTTATTGCCGGTTTTTTGATTTTGTCTTACTACAGCGTGATTGCTGGATGGGCGATGGCCTATGTCGTACGGGTTGGGTCAGGTGTTTTCGAAGGCGCAACGGCTGATGGTGTGAGCAATATTTTTGGTCAGTTTGTTGCCGACCCTGAAAAGTTATTGGCATGGCATAGTTTATTCATGGTTATAACGATGTTGGTAGTGGCTCGAGGCGTTAAAGGTTTGGAGCGCGCTGTTAAGTTTTTAATGCCTGCGTTATTAGTTCTTTTAGTCTTATTGGTTGGTTATGCCATCGATCAAGGCGCATTTAAAGAAGCGGTGAGTTTTTTGTTTAGTGCGGACTTTAGCAAGATAACCAGCGATGGAATTCTTATAGCAATGGGTCATGCCTTTTTCACCTTAAGCTTAGGTATGGGTGCGATTATGGTGTATGGCTCTTACTTACCGTCAAATGTTTCGATAGGCTCTACAGCAGTGATTATTGCGCTAGCTGATACGGCGGTTGCGTTACTTGCGGGGTTAGCTATTTTCCCTATCGTTTTTGCTAATGGGCTAGAGCCAGGCAGTGGCCCAGGGTTGATTTTTCAGACACTTCCCATTGCTTTTGGGCATATGGCATACGGTTCATTTTTTGGAACCTTGTTCTTTATTTTATTGGTTTTTGCAGCATGGTCTTCATCTATTTCATTGATTGAGCCTGCCGTTGCATGGTTAGTTGAAAACAAGAAAATGAGTAGAATGCGTGCCTGTATTTGGTCCGGCTTAGTGACATGGATTGTAGGTATTGGGACTGTTTTATCGTTCAATATTACGTCAAATATAAAAATATTTGATAAAACATTTTTTGATGTTTTAGATTATTTAACAGCGAATATTATGTTGCCTTTAGCTGGGTTGTGTATTGCTTTGTTCGCAGGTTGGGTGATGACGAAAGAAAGTGCAGAAGAAGAACTAGATTTTAAACAATTGTATTTATTTAAGACTTGGTTGTTCTTAGTGAAATTTGTATCGCCTGTAGCAGTTGTTATAGTGTTTCTTAAAGCGATTAATGTAATTTAACGGTTATGCATAAAATTGAACGCAGTGCGTTAGTTAGACATTCAGCAGAAGAGATGTTTCATCTTGTGAATGATGTTGCATCCTATCCTGAATTTTTAAAGTGGTGCAGAAGCAGTAAAGTATTGAGTTCGACAAAAGAAGGTATGACGGCAGAGCTTGAAATTGCATGGAAGGTTTTGCACAAAGTTTTTAGTACGCAAAATAAACTGGTAGAAGGTAAAAGTATCCGACTTGAACTGCTTGATGGGCCTTTTGAATCAATGGAGGGCGAGTGGCATTTTAAACATTTGCGTGACGATGCCTGTAAAATCACGATGGAAATTGATTTCACTTTTAAAAGCTCAGTGAGCAATTTTGTTTTTTCAGCTATTTTTAGTCAAATATGTGGTTCATTAATGGACTCTTTTATTAAACGAGCAGATGAGATTTATGGGTAATGTAGAAGTTGCATATGCAACGCCAGAAAAACAGTTAATTTTAGTCATTCCTTATGAAGATGAGTTGACGGCCGAATTGGCGATTGAACGCTCAGGAATGTTGACGCGTTTTCCAGATATTGAATTAGAAAACAGTACAGTGGGTATTTTTAGTAAACCGTGTAAGTTAGATACCCCATTGCGTGCAGGTGACCGCGTGGAAATTTACCGTCCTTTGATAGCAGATCCCAAAGAAGTTAGGCGTAAGCGAGCTGAGGCAGGGAAAGTCACCAAAAAAGGTGCACGTTCAGCTAATGGCTAATATGGCTTGAAATACCCAAAAAATAGCTTATATTAATACGTATGAATTTCAATGAAGACACTGCCATTTCTACTATCATGTTAAGTGATGTGTCTTTATGTTCATTGGTACCGCAAGATATTCTCCTGCTAAACCTTCCTCGACTGCCGCTGCGCGGCTAGTGAAAATGCCTGGCGAGGTGAAACGTAATTACCTATTAAGAGTTAAGAAATGTCATAAATTTATGACACGTGGAGTATAGAAATGAGTAAAGAAAAATTAATAATTTTTGATACGACCTTACGCGATGGCGAGCAAAGCCCCGGCGCGTCAATGACGGCTGAAGAAAAGTTACGTATTGCTAAAGCCTTAGAGAAAATGAAGGTTGATATTATTGAAGCGGGTTTTCCGATTTCAAGTGAAGGCGACTTTTTAGCTGTTCAAGGCATTGCGCGAGAAATAAAAGACAGCGTTGTGTGTGGTTTGGCACGTGCAGGTGCGTTAGATATTAATAGAGCGGGCGAAGCGCTTAAGGATGCCAATAATGCATCACGTATTCATACGTTTATTGCTACATCGCCCTTACACATGCGCGATAAACTGCAGATGACGCCTGACCAAGTATTTGATCAAGCCGTTAGCGCTGTTAAATTGGCTAGAAACTTTACCGATAATGTTGAATTTTCACCCGAAGATGCAGGGCGTTCAGACCTAGATTTTTTATGCCGTGTCATTGAGGCGGTGATTAAAGCGGGTGCAACAACGATTAATATTCCTGATACGGTGGGCTATAACTTGCCGCAGCAATATGGTGAAACCATTCGCCAGTTGATCGAACGAATTCCTAATTCAGGGAAGGCTATATTTTCAACCCATTGCCATAACGATTTAGGCATGGCAGTTGCCAATTCGCTTGCTGGCGTGATGAACGGCGCAAGACAGGTGGAGTGCTCCATTAATGGTTTGGGCGAGCGAGCAGGTAATGCCGCGCTTGAAGAGATTGTGATGGCTGTACGCACGCGACAAGATATGTTGCCGTGTGATGTGCATGTGGACTCAACGCAAATTATGACTTGTTCACGTTTGGTGTCGGGTATTACGGGTTTTGCTGTACAGCCTAATAAAGCGATTGTGGGTGCGAATGCGTTTGCACATGAATCTGGCATTCATCAAGACGGTGTTTTAAAGTCCCGTGAAACGTATGAAATTATGCGTGCTGAAGATGTAGGCTTAAGCTCCAACAAGTTAGTGCTTGGCAAGTTATCAGGTCGTAGTGCGTTTAAAGATCGCTTAGAAACGCTAAATATTAGTATTGATAGCGAAGAAGAGTTAAACAGTGCATTTAGACGTTTTAAAGACTTAGCGGATAAAAAGTCTGAAATTTTTGATGAAGATATTCAAGCATTGGTTTCTAACTTTAAAATGGAAGCAAGCTTTGCAGAAGCGATAAAGCTGATCTCTATTAAAGCGTGTTCTGAAACGGGCGAAACGCCGCAGGCTAGCATTACTTTATTGATTGATGATGAGGAAAAATCAGCATCATCAGAAGGTGGTGGTTTGGTGGATGCGACGTTCAAAGCGATTGAAAAGATTATATCGAGTGATGCTGACTTACAAATCTACTCGGTGAGTAATGTAACGAAGGGCACTGATTCACTTGGTGAAGTGGCGGTTAGACTTGAAAAAGCAGGTCGTATTGTAAATGGCCAAGGCTCTGATACTGATATTGTTATTGCATCAGCAAAAGCCTATATCAATGCGCTTAATCGTTTATTGAGCCCGAGTAAACGAATACATCCTCAAGCGTATGAGGGTGTTTGATTCTGATTTATAGAATGATTAAAAAAGCCCCGTATTAGCGGGGCTTTTTTATGCAAGGCTGTTTTTTAATGCTTGTAACTTAACCAATAGGTTCGTTAGCTGAAAGTAGGAAATGGCCCCTAGCAATAGCGATGGGCTTTTCTGAATCAGCCTGCCATGCTTTTATATTACATAAAGCAACACGGCGGCCTAAACGAATAACATCACAATGAGAGTAGGTTGTTTCTGTAAGTCCTGGGCGTAAATAATCAATTGAAAAATCAATGACTTTCGGAGTTTTCTTAAGTTCAAAACACCATAAAAGATGGAATAAAGCGGCATTTTCCATAAAGCCGGCAACTAAGCCTCCATGTAAAGCAGGTAAGGTAGGGTTGCCTATATTGCTTTCCATAAAGGGTAAGGTGGATACAATTTTATCGCCTACTAGGCTTGTTTCAATACCCATTGATTTAGCATAAGGAATAAGCTGAATCATTCCCTCGTAATCATTAGAGTCTTTAAGCTGCTGAATTGATTGGAGAAGGGTCATGTTAATTAACGGGGAACTCTTCATTAGAGCGCATAAATGAACCTGTTGCTGTTGCAATAGGTTTGCTCGCATCGTCGGTGTATAAGTTCACGCGAACGAATGCAATGGTATGAGTAAGGTGATAACAATCAGCGTTAGCATATACGTCGCTTCCTGAACTGGCAGGCTGCATATGATCTATGCGCAAATCAAGGGTTGCCATGGCTCGATAGTTGTTCTGAGCTTGAAAGATAGCAACACCACATGCGGTGTCGGCTAAGGTTGTTATTGCGCCGCCATGAATATATCCATTAACAGGGTCGCCAATAAGTTCTTCATTAAAAGGGAGTTTTAATATAACGGACGTTCTTTCAGAAGATAGAAGTTCTAAATTCAGCTTTTTCGCGTGAGGAGTTTGGTTTATTTTTTCAAGGTGAGCGTTTGTTACCATGGGTTAATACTTTTCGTCGTACTCAATGCCGACAGCACGTAATGCTTCTTCAAGAATACCTTTTTCTTCTTCGACATGTTTTGGTACGTCAACCACTTCAGTATTAATAGCCATAGGCTTAAATTCATTGCTCGGTCTGAAGTTGCCTTTTAAATTAACAAGCTCATTACCATCGAAAATAACCGTAACGCGTTCTTTCGTATCTTGTTTCCCGCCTTTTTTCAGGTCATAAAAATAGTCCCAACGGTCTTTATGGAACGGATCTATTAGTAGCGGTGTGCCGAGTATGAATTTCACTTGTCGTTTATCCATGCCGGGGCGAAGCTGATTAATCATTTCTTGGGTTACTAAATTACCTTGGCGAATGTCAATTTTATATACGCCGGGTAAATTGTCAGCGACATTCAACATTTTTTGGTTTAACTCTGCTGTTGTGGTGCAGGCAATAAAAAATTGGCTGCAAATGAGAGTGATTAGTAAAATGAGAAGCTTTCGCATTTGGAGGTATCTGTGTATGATTAGTAGGCTGAGATGATACATTATCTTGTCTATTTATCCACCATAAATTTGAGGTCAAAATGGAGTCAAAAGACATACGAGCAGCTGGGTTAAAGGTGACTTTGCCGCGTTTGAAAATCCTTGATATGTTGGAAAGTAGTGGCAATAGGCATCTATCTGCTGAAGACTTGTATAAGGCGCTGCTAGATGACGGAGAAGAAATTGGTTTGGCGACGGTGTATCGTGTATTAACTCAGTTTGAAGGCGCAGCTCTAGTCAACCGACATCACTTTGAAGGAGGCAACTCAGTATTTGAACTCAGTCAAGGTGAACACCATGATCATATTTTATGCGTTAAATGTGGTCGGGTTGATGAGTTTTGTGATGAGATTATTGAACAGCGTCAGCGCCTCATTGCGGAAGAGAATGGTTATGAAATGACCGATCACAGTTTGTATATTTACGGCGTTTGTTCGGAGTGTTCTAAATAGCTTTTTCTACCATTTCTTTTGCGTGAGCAAGGGTTGTTTCTGAAATATCAATACCACCTAACATACGGGCTACTTCGTTAACACGGTCAGTTTTATTGAGCGTTGTTATTTGAGTTTTAGTTTGTTCGTCACTTTTATTTTTGCTAACGAATAAGTGCTGGTGGCCTTGTGAGGCGACCTGAGGTAAATGGGTGACGCACAAGACTTGTCGGTTTAATGCAATACTCCGCAAGCACATACCAACTGTCTCAGCCACGCCACCACCAATACCTGCATCCACTTCATCAAAAACCAGGGTGGGTATGGTGTTGTTCTGACTGGTGACAACCTGTATTGCCAAACTAATTCGAGAGAGTTCACCACCGGAAGCAACTTTTCCAATAGGTAGAGCAGGCATACCAGGGTTTGTTGTTACTAGAAATGATACGTCATCGAGTCCATTCTTTTTAGGGTTCTCTTGTACTGAATAACCAACTTGAATTTCTAAGTAACCATCGGGTAAGCCGAGTGTTTTTAGTGTGCTAGTGATTTTGTTGCTAAGTTCTTTTGCGGTTTCTACACGTTGTGCATGTAGTTCTTTTGCCGCTTCTTCGTATTCATCGATGGCATTAGTTATTTCTTGCTGAATAGCGTTTAAACGCTCGTTACGGTTGTCGAGTAATTCGAGTCGTGATACGAGTTCGTTGTGCTTTTCAGTGAGTAGGTGTGGTTCGATATGGAGCTTACGGGCAAGCGAGTGCATGGTGCTTAATTGCCTATCGAGCTGAGCCATTTGCTCGGGGTCATCGTTTTGCTGATCGGTGATATGTCTTAAGTCGCGGCTTGCTTCTTGGATTTGAATAGCAGCTTCTTTGATTTGTTCGGAAACAGATGAAAATTTATCAGATAAATGGGTGAGTTCTTCTAATTCCTGCGAAACACTGCTTAGTTGACTGTGAATAGCGCGGTTTTCATCTTCGTAAAGTGCACAGATTTGTTTTTCAGCAATTTCAATGATTTTACTCATATTGGCTGCTGTCGTATGTTCTTGCACTAACTCATCATAGTTAAGATGAAGAATGTCAGCTTGTTCTAGTTCGTTAATTTGATATTTTAGAAGCTGTTTTTCGCTATCGTTATCGTCGTTTCCACCGGTCAGGCTTACGAGTTCGTGGTTCAACTTCTTCCAATCGTTATAACGCTCGTTGCAATCAACAATAGCAGTTTGGGAAGGTAATGAAGTATCCAGTAATTGGTATTGTTTTTCGGGTTGAAGCAGGTCTAAGTGTGCGTGTTGACCGTGGATGCTAATGAGGTGCTGAGATAGTTGCTGTAACGTTTTTAAATTAACAACGTGTCCGTTAATAAAAGCTTTTGAGCGACCGTCTGCATTAATGGTGCGACGGATTAAGCAATCAGAGTCTTCAGCCAGCTCATTTAGGGAGAGCCAACTTTTGGCGTCTGGTGTTTGGCTGATATCAAAATCAAGACTGATGTCCGCCTTATCTGCGCCGTGCCTTAATAAGTTCGCATCTGCACGTTCGCCCAAACATAGTTTCATTGCGGTGAGTAAAATTGACTTACCTGCGCCGGTTTCGCCGGTTAGGGTTGTCATGCCTTGCTCTAGTTCGAGGTTTAGTTGCTCAACAACAGCGAGCCCTTTGATATTAATAGATCTGAGCATTGTTTTAAGCTTGAGGAGCTCTACTCCAGCCCAGTTTAACGCGTAAGATATTGAAAAAGTCGTGGTCGGTAGGGTGCAGTAAGCGAATTTTGTTCTCGTAACGCTTAATGCTCACTAAATCGCCCTCGAGAACGTCAGGAAGAATAACGTTGTCACAAGTAAGTTGTGCTTTGTGCTTGTCCCGTTGACTGAATTTAATCCCCACTTCGCTTTTACCATCAATAACAATGGGACGGTTGCTTAAAGTGTGTGGGTTAATAGGCACTAACACTATCGCGTCTAAAGACGGTGACATAAGGGGGCCTCCGCCGGAGAGGGCGTAAGCTGTTGATCCAGTTGGCGTGGCAATAATGAGCCCATCTGAACGTTGAGAGTTAACAAATTTTTCATCAACGTAGGTTTCAATATCAATTAAACCAGGGGATTTTAGCCGATGAATAGCGACCTCGTTAAAGGCAGATTGTTCGTGGATGACAACGTTATTTCGAATAATACGGGTGTTTAAAATAATACGCTCTTCTTCGTGGTATTTACCTTCAAGAATTTGCTTTATTTTATCGCCCATTTCCTCTGGGGAGATATCAACCAGAAATCCAAGTGTTCCTAAGTTGATACCAATGAGCGGAACATTTGTGTTAACTAATGCGCGAGCTGCGGAAAGTAAAGTGCCGTCACCACCAATAGACATAATTAAGTCGCAGTGCTCAGCTAAAGATTCTAAGGGAGTGATTTGCTCGCTGCTTAAAGAGATATGTCGTGCTGTTTCAGGCTCAATATATACCTTAATACCAGCGTTCGTTAGTAGTTTGTATAGGGCTTGAAGAGGCGCAGAAATATCGTTTGCATCAGGTTTGGAGATAAGCCCTATTCGTTTGAATTGTGTGTTCATTAATACCCTCAATTTAGACTTCAAAAGTGTACACGAACTCAGCTTGCTTGCGCCTAAAATGTAAATATTTTTCATGGCGTATTTATTTGCAAATGATCTCTATTTTTGATGAGCAAATTAAATCATAATGAATCTTATATAATTGCTTTCATCTGACAAAGTAATTCAATTAGTTAATGTGACAGCAAAAGTTTTAGGCGAGACCTTGAAAACTTAAGATTTACCACCACTTAGTAAAGATAATCGTTAGGCATGTGTTTTTGTGTGCCAGTGATAACCATTCAACATACAAAATAATGAGGAAATATTATGGGGTCTGAAGAACAAACAGATCAAAGCGATGTGGTGCAATCAGCGGCAGATGTGGAAGAAAGTTTAATAGATGAAGTTGTAGATGATGTGTTAGCAGTTGATGAAACCGTTGGAACAGTAGATTTACAGTCTGCGCTTGATGTGGCAAATGCACGTGCAGATGAAAACTGGGAAAAGGTTTTATTAGCGAAGGCGGATGTTGAGAATATTCGTCGTCGTACGCAAAAAGACATTGAAAAAGCCCGTCGTTTTTCTGTAGAAAAATTTGCCAAAGATATGCTAGCTGTTGTGGACAGTTTAGAAATGGGGCTTGCAGCGGCCGAAAATATGTCGGGTGATGTAGCTTCTATTAAAGAAGGCATGGAGCTGACGTATAAGCAGTTGTTGTCGTCTTTAGCAAACTCAGGTGTTGTGCAAGTTAATCCAGAAGGTGAAAGCTTTAATCCTGATCTTCACCAAGCTATATCGATGGTGCCGAGTGATGAGCATGCCAATAACACGGTGATGCAGGTTTTTCAAAAAGGTTATACCTTGAACAGTCGCTTAATGCGCCCTGCAATGGTGATTGTGTCGCAATCTTCAGCGCCGGCAGATGCAAAAAAAATTGACGAGCAAGCTTGAAAATAGAATTGGCATCCCCATATTCTAACTAACAGACAAAATATTAAATTTCGGAGATATTCAAATGGCTAAAATTATAGGTATTGATTTAGGAACAACAAACTCGTGTGTTGCCGTTTTAGATGGTGACACCGCTAAAGTTCTTGAAAACAGCGAAGGCGCAAGAACAACACCTTCTATTGTTGCTTTTACAGCAGACGATGAAGTGCTTGTTGGGCAATCAGCAAAGCGTCAAGCGGTAACTAATCCTACAAACACAGTGTTTGCGACAAAACGTTTAATCGGTCGTAAATTCAAAGATGATGTGGTTCAAAAAGATGTGAGCATGGTGCCTTACAAAATCGTAGCAGCGGATAACGGCGATGCTTGGATTGAAGCGCAAGGCAAAAAAATGGCGCCACCAGAAATTGCTGCGCGTATTTTAATGAAGCTTAAAAAAGATGCAGAAGCATATCTAGGTGAGGAAGTAACAGAAGCGGTTATTACTGTACCTGCGTACTTTAATGACTCACAGCGTCAAGCAACGAAAGATGCAGGTAAAATTGCAGGCTTAGAAGTTAAACGTATTATTAATGAGCCAACAGCGGCTGCATTAGCTTACGGCATGGACAAGAAAACCGGCGATCGTACGATTGCGGTTTACGACTTGGGCGGTGGTACATTCGATGTATCTATCATTGAAATTGCTGAAGTAGATGGCGAGCATCAGTTTGAAGTGTTATCAACAAACGGTGATACATTCTTAGGCGGTGAAGATTTCGATTTACGTATTATTGACTTCTTATCTGATGAATTTAAGAAAGAAAACTCCGTTGATTTACATAACGATCCTTTAGCGCTACAGCGTTTAAAAGAAGCGGCTGAAAAAGCAAAAATCGAGTTATCGTCTAACCAACAAACAGATATTAACTTGCCTTACATCACAGCAGATGCATCAGGTCCTAAGCATTTAAACGTAAAGTTAACACGTGCTAAATTAGAATCTTTAGTTGATGACTTGGTTCAACGTACGATTTCTCCTTGTGCAACAGCACTTAAGGATGCAGGCTTAGAAGCATCAGAAATTGATGATGTTATTTTGGTGGGTGGTCAAACACGTATGCCGAAAGTTCAAGAAGTTGTTGCTGAATTCTTTGGTCAAGATCCTCGTAAAGATGTGAATCCAGACGAAGCCGTTGCCGTTGGTGCAGCTATTCAGGCGGGTGTGTTAGCGGGTGATGTAACAGACGTTCTTTTATTGGATGTTACGCCACTGTCTTTAGGTATTGAGACAATGGGCGGCGTTATGACGAAGCTTATTGAAAAGAACACAACGATTCCAAGTAAAGCAGGTCAAACATTCTCAACAGCAGAAGATAACCAAACAGCCGTAACAATTCACGTGTTACAGGGTGAGCGCGAAATGGCTTCAGGTAATAAATCTTTAGGTCGTTTTGACCTTCAAGATATCCCGCCTTCACGCCGCGGCACACCACAAATTGAAGTGTCTTTCGATATTGATGCAAACGGCATCTTAAATGTATCGGCTAAAGATAAAGCAACAGGTAAAGAACAGTCAGTTGTGATTAAAGCATCAAGTGGTTTGTCTGATGAAGAAGTAGAAGCAATGATTAGCGATGCTGAAGCACATGCTGAAGAAGATAAAAAATTGCATGAGTTAGTAACAGCAAGAAACACGGCTGATGGCATGATTCACGCAACAGAAAAGTCTATTGAAGAAATGGGCGATAAAGTTGAAGAAGCTGAAAAAACTGAAATTGAAGCAGCGATTGTAGAGCTTCAAGAAGCGGTAAAAGGCGATGATAAAGAAGCGATCGAAGCAAAAACAGAAGCGCTAACAGCGTTATCAGGTAAGTTGGCTGAGAAAATGTATGCTGATGCAGGTGCGGAAGGTGACGCTGGTTCAGCTGAGGCGCAATCTGGCGAAGCAGCAGATGACGTGGTTGATGCGGAATTTGAAGAAGTAAAAGACGACGATAAGAAGTAAGTCTTAAATGGGGTGACTCCCTTTGAAACATAGCCCAGTATAGGGTTGCGCATAGCCGCCGATTTATCGGTGGCTTTGGCGTATTCAGGTGATAGAGAATAATGGAAAAAGAAGATTTTTATAAAGTACTAGAAGTTGCACGTGATGCGAGCAGCCGTGAGATAAAGAAAGCGTATAGACGTTTGGCGATGAAATATCACCCAGACAGAAATACCGATAACCCTGAGGCAGAAGATAAGTTTAAGGTTATTCAAGAAGCGTATGCCATTTTGAGTGATGATAAAAAACGTGCCGCTTATGACCAGTTTGGCCATGCTGGTGTTGATCAGTCAATGGGTGGCGGGCGCGGTGGTTTCCAAGGTGGCGGTGGGGATTTCAGTGATGTATTTGGTGACGTGTTTGGTGATATTTTCGGTGGTGGCGGAGGTGGTCGTCGCAGTCAGGTGACACGTGGAGCTGACCTTCGTTACAACTTAGACCTCACTTTAGAAGATGCTGTTTCTGGTATGGAAACAAAAATTAAAGTACCAACCGCTATCAGTTGTACTGGTTGCAAAGGCACCGGTTCAAAAAGTGGTAAGTCAGGTGTGTGTACTTCGTGTGCAGGTCATGGTCAGGTGCGCATGCAGCAAGGCATGTTTTCTGTACAGCAAACCTGCCCAACGTGTCGAGGCTCGGGTTCGGTTATTAAAGACCCATGCGGAAAGTGCCGTGGTTCAGGTAAAACCAAAGAGCAAAAAACATTGGCTGTTAAAATACCGGCTGGTGTTGATACGGGTGATAGAATTCGTTTAGGCGGTGAAGGTGAGGCTGGCGAGCATGGTGGCCCTTCTGGCGATTTATATGTGCAAGTGAATGTGGCGGATCATGCAATTTTCACACGTGATGATGCTAATTTATATTGTGATATGCCCATTAGTTTCGCTATCGCGGCATTGGGTGGTGAGCTTGAGGTGCCCACTTTAACGGGTAAAGTAAAGCTCAAAATTCCTGCGGAAACTCAAACAGGTAAATTGTTTAGGTTGCGTGGCAAAGGTGTAAAGCAAGTGCGAGGCGGCCCCGTTGGAGATTTAATGTGCCGTGTGAACGTGGAAACGCCTGTTAATTTAACAGCGGAACAAAAGAAACTGGTTGAGCAGTTAGAAAGTTCTTTCAAAACAGGTGGAACACGCCATAATCCACAAGAAAATTCGTGGTTAGATGGTGTTAAAAGCTTTTTTGATAAAGTGAAATCTTAAAAGTAATTACCATAACCTAGTGAAAGTATTTTTTGAGAAAAATGAGACAAGGGTGAATTGATGGCCAATATTGCAATATCAGGTGCTAGTGGACGAATGGGGCTTAATTTAATTAAGGCTTGTTTGCAAAACCCATCTTCAACATTAGGTGTGGCGATTGAACGAGAAGCTTCAGCTGCAATAGGTAAAGATGTAGGTGATATAGCAGGTGTTGAATCGCAGTCAGTCAAAGTGGTGTCAAATTATCAAAATGAGTCAGGTTCTTTTGATGTATTAGTTGATTTTACTCGCCCCGAAGCTTGCCTTGAAAAATTGGCGTTTTGCGAAGCCAATAATAAAGCCATCGTGATCGGTACAACGGGTTTTACAGATGAGCAAAAAGAACAAATAACGTCAGCATCTGAACGCATACCGGTTGTTTTTGCACCGAACATGGGTATTGGTGTGAATGTTACGCTGAAGTTATTAGAACTTGCCGCTAAAGCGATTGGCCAAACAGTCGATATTGAAGTGATTGAAGCGCATCACAAGCATAAAGTGGATGCTCCTTCAGGCACGGCACTTAAAATGGGTGAAGTGGTTGCTGAAGCAATGGGCCAAAAGCTTGACGATGTTGGCGTGTATGCACGTGAAGGCATTACGGGTGAACGTGACGAAGGCACGATTGGTTTTTCAACTATTCGAGGTGGTGACATTGTTGGTGAGCATACTGTCATGTTTATTGATGAAGGCGAGCGTATTGAAATTAGCCACAAAGCTACTAGTAGAATGACCTTTGCAACCGGTGCAATACGGGCAGCTTGCTGGGTCTCTATGCAATCGGCTGGTTTGTACGATATGCAAGACGTGTTGGGCTTAAAAGATTAAATTAAGTAACGGCTAAGTTTGTTATGCCGTATTGAATTTTCTGTTAGTATCTTGAGTAATAAGGTAGTCGTTAATATTGTTGTCAGTATAAAAAATAATTTAAAAGTAAGGGAGAATAACAATGGGTTTATTGTGCAAAATAGCGGCCATGCTAGGTTTTGGGTCTTCTAAAAAAGAAGAGGAAACCCCTGTTGAAAAGCCAGTAGAGAAAACAGCGGCTCAACCTCAAGTGGCTAAACCAACTGCGACACCAGTCGTCGATGGCGTAAAGAAATATGTGCTTATTGGTGCAGGTCCAGCGTCTGTAAGAGCAGCTGAAACATTACGTAAAGCAGACCCTGCATGTGTTATTACAATGATAGGCCTAGAAAAAGAATCGCCTTATTCACGTATGGCGCTGCCATACTATTTAAGTGGCATGATCGAGGACACTGGTACGCATCTTAGAAAAACAGAAGGTCACTTTGAAGGTTTGAATATTGATCATGTATTTGCAAAAGTAGAAAAAATTGATTCTGAAAAACAGACTGTTACGACAGGCAGCGGTGATGTGTATGACTATGATAAGTTAATGATTGCAACGGGTTCACGCCCTGCAAATTGTCCTTTCCCTGGATCTGATACAACGGGTGTTGTTAATTGCTGGACGTTGGAAGATGGCCGTGAAATTCTCGATACAATTAAGCCGGGCTCAAAAGTAGCTTTATTAGGCGCAGGTTTCGTCGCTTCAATTATTATTGAAGCGATGCTAAAAAGAGGTGTGGATCTCACTGTTATGATGGGGCGTACCGGAAAAATGGTGAGCCGTATGATGGATGATACGGCTGGCGAGATGATTAAATCATGGTGTGAAGCCAAAGGTGTTACAACAATCATACCGTCTACTATTAAATCCATTGAGCCAGGCCCAGCTTTAAAACGTGACGATGACAGTTTGACAGAGTTCGATCTTATTATTGTTGCTACAGGTGTTTATTCAAACATAGAGTTTTTGGAAGGCAGTGGCATTGAAACAGACCAAGGCATTATCGTTGATGAAGGCTTGAAAACAAGCGTAGATAATATTTATGCGGCAGGTGATGTGGCTCAAGGTATAGACTTCTCTACCGGCGGGCTTTCAGTACATGCGATTCAACCAACGGCTGTTGACCATGGCCGAATTGCTGCAGTGAATATGATGGGTGGTTCTGCCGCTTATAAAGGCAGTTTGTGTATGAATGTATTGGATACAGCAGGCTTGGTGTCTACTTCATTTGGTAGTTGGGGTGGCGTAGAAGGCGGCGAAACAGCAACATTGGTTGATGTTGATAACTATAAATATATCCGCTTAAACTTTAAGGATGATTTATTAGTCGGTGCTATTACCGTTGGCCGCACTGATTTTATTGGCGTTATGCGTGGTTTGATTCAATCAGAAGTGCCGTTAGGCGATTGGAAAGAAAAGCTAACAGAAGATCCAACATTATTGATGAATGCATATTTAGCTCAGTCTCTCGATATTGCTCGATAAAGTAGAAAATCAATAAAATATGACGGCGTTAAATTGGACAATAAGGCACTAAATCCAGTAAAATCCGCGCTCATACATATTAACAATCAAAACGGGTAGAGCCAGAACGGTTCTTCCCGTTTTGCATATCTAAAGGTGGTGTAATTTGTCTGACATAGCAATATTGGTTCTTGAAGACGGCAGTGTGTTCCGTGGACAATCTATAGGGGTTCAGGGGCTCACAACGGGCGAAGTCGTTTTCAATACATCGATGACCGGCTATCAGGAAATTCTTACCGATCCTTCATATTCTCATCAAATAGTCACGTTAACGTACCCACATATCGGTAATACTGGTGTGAATGCGGAAGATGAAGAATCAGCCGATATTCATGCGCGTGGTTTAGTCATCAGAGATTTGCCGTTAACACACAGTAATTGGCGCTCTGAAGAGTCATTATCTGATTATTTAATACGCAGTAATATTGTTGCTATTGCAGATATTGATACGCGTAAGTTAACCCGAATACTTCGAGAAAAAGGTGCTCAACGCGGCTGTATTATTGCTGGTATTGATGCGGATGAAGCATTAGCGTTAGAGTCAGCAAAAGAAGCAGCTTCGTTGAAAGGGTTAGATTTAGCGCAGGTAGTAACCTGCGATGCCGCATACGATTGGACTGATTCAGTTTGGGCGTTAGACCCAGAAGAAAAGAAAGAACCAGCAAAGTCAGCGTTTAAAGTAGTGGCGTATGACTTTGGTGTTAAACGAAACATCCTTAGGTTATTAGTAGAATCAGGTTGTGAAGTGCATGTTGTACCGGCGAAAACACCGGCGAGCGAAGTACTTGCAATGTCGCCAGATGGTGTGTTTTTATCCAATGGCCCAGGCGACCCTGAGCCGTGCGATTATGCCATTGAAGCGATTAAAACAATTTTAGAAAACAAAATACCTATGTTTGGTATTTGTTTGGGGCACCAGCTATTAGCCTTAGCCAGTGGCGCATCAACCGTTAAGATGAAGTTTGGTCATCACGGTGCAAACCATCCCGTTCAGGACTTGAAAACACAGCGTGTTATGATTACCAGTCAGAACCACGGTTTTGCTGTAGATGCTGATACATTGCCTGCTAATTTAACCGCTACGCACGTGTCACTGTTCGATAAAAGCTTGCAAGGTGTGGAGCGTACTGATTGCCCAGCTTTTAGCTTCCAAGGACATCCAGAAGCAAGCCCAGGACCTCAAGATATTGTTTATTTATTTGAGCGCTTTACAGCGATGATGGCTGCGAACAAAGCCTCGTAAAACAGTTCACGACGATTAAGAAACAGGTGGTCTCAGACCGCACACATTTATAAAGAGAATTATGCCAAAAAGAACCGACATAAAATCAGTTTTACTTCTAGGTGCAGGCCCTATCGTTATTGGGCAAGCTTGTGAGTTTGATTATTCAGGAACACAAGCGTGTAAAGCGTTAAGGGAAGAAGGCTACCGAGTTATTTTGGTGAACTCTAATCCTGCAACGATTATGACGGATCCTGAAACAGCCGATGCTATCTATATCGAACCGATTGATTGGGAAACTGTTGAAAAGATCATTGAGAAAGAAAAACCGGATGCTTTGTTGCCAACAATGGGTGGGCAAACAGCACTTAATTGTGCGTTAGACCTCGATCGACACGGTGTGCTAGCAAAGCACAATGTAGAAATGATTGGTGCGTCGAAAGAAGCGATTGATAAAGCTGAAGATCGTGCTTTATTCAAAGAAGCGATGACTAAAATTGGCCTTTCAACCCCGCGTTCCTTTCTTGCCCATAATATGGAAGAAGCGTTTGAGGCGCTTGATGATATAGGCTTCCCAACGATTATTAGACCTTCTTTCACCATGGGTGGTAGCGGCGGCGGTATTTCATACAACCGTGAAGAATTTATAGAAATTTGTGAGCGTGGTTTAGATTTGTCGCCAACCAAAGAACTATTGATTGAAGAATCAGTGCTTGGTTGGAAAGAATACGAAATGGAAGTGGTTCGTGACCACAAAGACAACTGCATCATCATTTGTTCGATTGAAAACTTTGACCCAATGGGTGTGCATACGGGTGACTCGATTACAGTAGCGCCTGCGCAAACATTGACAGATAAAGAATATCAAATTCTTCGTAATGCATCGATTGATGTACTGCGTGAAATTGGTGTGGATACTGGCGGCTCAAACGTACAATTTGCCATTAACCCAGAAAATGGCGCGATGATTGTGATTGAAATGAATCCTCGCGTATCTCGTTCATCAGCATTGGCTTCTAAAGCAACCGGTTTCCCTATTGCAAAAGTAGCTGCGAAATTAGCGATTGGTTATACGCTGGATGAATTAAGTAATGAAATTACCGGTGGTGCAACACCCGCATCATTCGAGCCTTCCATTGATTACGTGGTAACAAAAATACCACGTTTCACATTTGAGAAATTCCCAACAGCGGATGACCGTTTAACAACGCAAATGAAGTCAGTTGGTGAAGTGATGGCGGTGGGTCGTACATTCCAAGAATCTTTGCAAAAAGCATTACGTGGGCTTGAAACAGGCATGTCTGGTTTAGACCCTATTGTGGATTTAAACGAAGAAGGAGTGGATGCTGTTTTACGGCATGAGATACAACAGCCTGGCGCGGATAGAATTTGGTATTTAGCAGATGCGTTTAGAAAAGGCTTTGGTTTAGAAAGTATTTTTGAGCAAACTAAAATAGACCGTTGGTTCTTGGTTCAAATTGAAGATCTTTTAAATGATGAAGCTGCGCTATCTAATAAAGTATTAGCAGATATTGATAAAGACACTATGTTCCGCCTTAAACGCAAAGGCTTTGCTGATAGCCGCCTTGCAAGCTTGTTAAATGTAGATGAAGCAACGTTAAGAGATGCGCGACATGCGTTAGGCATTCGTCCTGTTTATAAACGTATTGATTCATGTGCGGGCGAGTTTGCATCGCCAACGGCTTATATGTACTCAACGTATGAAGAAGAGTGTGAGTCACAGCCAACGAACCGTGAAAAAATCATGGTACTGGGTGGTGGACCTAACAGGATTGGTCAAGGTATTGAGTTTGATTACTGCTGTGTGCACGCCGCTTTAGCGATGCGTGAAGATGGTTATGAAACCATTATGGTTAACTGTAATCCTGAAACCGTTTCAACTGATTTTGACACCTCAGATCGCTTATATTTTGAACCATTAACACTGGAAGATGTGCTTGAAGTGGTTAACATTGAACAGCCTAAAGGTGTGATTGTTCAATACGGTGGTCAAACACCTTTGAAATTAGCAGAAGCACTGGAAGCAGCAGGTGTGCCTATTATTGGTACATCCCCTGAGGCGATTGACTTAGCGGAAGATCGTGAACGTTTCCAACAGTTAGTTGAAAAACTTGGCTTGCTTCAGCCGCCTAATAGAACGGCACGTGAGCCAGAGCAAGCTGTGTTGTTGGCAGAAGAAATAGGTTACCCGTTAGTTGTTAGGCCGTCTTATGTTTTAGGTGGTCGTGCAATGGAAATTGTATACAACGAATCAGAGTTACGAACCTATATGCGTGAAGCAGTGAGTGTGTCAAATGACTCACCTGTCTTATTAGATCGCTTTTTAGATGATGCGGTAGAAGTTGACGTTGACGCTATTTTCGACGGTAAAGAACTGCTTATCGGCGGTATTATGGAGCATATTGAGCAAGCGGGTGTTCATTCGGGTGATTCAGCATGTTCATTGCCACCGTTTGATTTGAGCCAAGATGTACAAGACAGAATGCGCGTTCAAACAAAAGAATTAGCACGTGAATTGGGCGTGGTGGGCCTTATGAATATTCAGTTCGCTATTAAAGGCGATGATATTTATATTTTAGAAGTTAACCCTCGTGCATCACGTTCAGTTCCTTTTGTTTCAAAAGTAACCGGTTATCCATTAGCTAAAATTGCGGCGCGTTGCATGGCGGGTCAGTCATTAGCGGAGCAAGGTACAACCGAAGAAATTATTCCAGATTACTTCTCAGTTAAAGAATCAGTTTTCCCGTTTGTTAAATTTCCAAATGTTGATCCGTTGCTTGGGCCAGAAATGAAATCAACCGGTGAAGTAATGGGTGTTGGTGAAACGTTTGGTGAGGCATTTGGTAAATCACAACGAGCTGCAGGCATTGAACTGTCAAACGAAGATAAAGTGTTGTTTAGCGTAAGAGAAGCCGATAAAGTTAAAATGATTGATTTAGCTAAAACACTTGTTTCGCGTGGTAAAGAAATTTTAGCAACACGTGGTACAGCTGCAGCACTTGAAGTAGCCGGTGTTGAATGTACAGTGGTTAATAAAGTGAATGAAGGTCGCCCGCACATTGTGGATATTATTAAAAATGAAAGCATTCAATTAGTCGTTAACACAACGGAAGGTAAGCAAGCGATTACAGATTCGTTTTCAATCCGTCGTGAATCACTACAAAATAAAGCAACGTACTGCACAACCATCGCAGGTGCTAAAGCAACAATAGATGCGTTGGCTGATATTTCAGTTAAAGAAGTGCGGGAGCTTCACAGTTTGCAAGCCCGCCACAAAACGGCTTAACATTAGGATTTATTATGAGTAAAACACCGTTAACAACAAAAGGCGCACAAAGCTTAAAAGATGAATTAAGTGAGCTTAAAAATGTAAAGCGTCCAAGAATCACTGAAGCTATTGCAGACGCGAGAGCGCACGGTGACTTAAAGGAAAATGCTGAATATCATGCAGCACGTGAAGAACAAGGGCTTGTTGAAGCGCGGGTAAGAGATATTGAAAGTAAGTTGGGTAATGCGCAAATTATTGATGTTTCAACGCTAAATGCCAATGGAAAGGTTGTATTTGGTTGTACGGTTGACTTGGAAAACATTGAAACAGAAGAAGCAATCACTTATACAATTGTTGGTGAAGATGAAGCGGATATAAAAAATAACCTTATTTCTTACGCATCACCGTTTGCTAAAGCATTGATTGGTAAAGAAGAAGGTGATGTTGCCGAAGTTAGAGCGCCAGCCGGAATTACTGAATACGAAATTATAGACGTACGCTACGAATAAGCTTTTTTGTCTTTGTTTTCGCGGTAAAAAACAGCCGTAAAACCAATTGTTTGAACAATTTCAGACTGTGTTTTTTTAGCTATTGATTGAATAATTGTTTTCTTGTCATCACGATCAGCAGCAGATATTTTTACTTTAATTAGTTCATGATATTCAATCGCTAACTCCACTTCATCAAGTACGGTATCTGTTAGTCCAGATTGCCCAACGCGTACAACAGGCTTTAATGCATGAGCGTGTGCTTTTAATTTTTTCTTTTGTTGATTACTTAATGGCATAGTATTTAATTTGATCAATATTGGTTTTAAGCAACGCATTTTACACGTAAAGCTAAGTTAAGCGGTATAACCAAACTACATTTATAGAGTTAAGGGTGCAAAGCTAGTGAGCAAGACCTTTTCCCCTACCTTGAACCAGAAATAAATAGTCCATACAGTACGCATGACAAAACATAAAAATAAACAAAAGTGGTTAGATGAGCATTTCAATGATGAATATGTGAAAAAAGCTCAGCAGATGGGTTTACGTTCGCGTGCTGTTTTCAAATTAGAAGAAATAGATAAAAAAGATAAGTTAATACGCCCGAATAATATTGTTGTGGATTTGGGTGCGGCGCCAGGTGGTTGGTCTGAATATGCTGTTAAAAAAGTAACAACGGGCGGTCGAGTTATTGCATTGGATTTATTGGATATAGAGCCTATTAAAGGCGTGGATTTTATTAAAGGTGACTTTAGTGATGACGCGATTTTTGAACAATTGCAAAATCTAATTGATAGCCAGTCAATTGATGTGGTGCTGTCTGATATCGCACCAAATATGAGCGGCAGCAAGGCCATTGACCAACCAAAGTCCATGTATTTAGCAGAGCTGGCGCTAGACTTTGCGATCAATGCGCTCTCAAATAAGGGCATGTTTTTAATAAAATTATTTCAGGGTGAAGGTTTTGACGAATATGTGCAAGCAGCAAAAAAGTCATTCGTGAGCGTTGTTATTCGTAAGCCAAAAGCATCACGCGCACGCAGTAGAGAAGTGTACCTTTTGGCAAAGGGCTTGAAATTATAGTACCCTAACCCCATATGAGTATTGAACGAAATATAAAAGTAGCAGTCTGACTATTACCATGTGCAGTTAGTTGCATTTTTTAGACGCTTGTATAACGAGCCTTAAGCCTCTGGCTTGAATATAACTTTAGGGAGTATCGCTTTGAACGAAATGGTTAAGAACATTATTATGTGGGTGGTTATCGCCGGTGTCTTAATGTCTGTATTTAATAATTTTAGTGGGACTAAGCAGACGTCGAGTAATGCATTGAGCTATTCTCAGTTTATTAATTCAGTTAACGCTGGCCAAGTGAGCAAAGTCTCTATTGACGGCCCAAACATTGTTGGCCAAACAGCGTCAGGTGAACGTTTCACAACGCGTAGTCCAGGTGATGCGCACCTTATTGATGACTTGTTGAAAAACGGTGTTGAGATTGTTGCTAAACCACCTGAAGAGCAGTCAGCGATTATGTCTATTCTGATTTCTTGGTTTCCTATGTTGTTACTGATCGGTGTGTGGATTTTCTTCATGCGTCAGATGCAAGGTGGTGGTGGTGCAGGCGGCCGTGGTGCAATGTCATTTGGTAAAAGTAAGGCAAAATTATTGAATGAAGACGAAATTAAAGTAACCTTCGCTGATGTTGCTGGTGTTCAAGAAGCTAAAGAAGAAGTTGCAGAAGTTGTCGATTTCCTTAAAGAGCCAGGTAAGTTCCAAAAGTTGGGCGGTGCAATACCTCGTGGTATTTTGATGTCTGGTGCGCCAGGAACAGGTAAAACATTACTTGCAAAAGCGATTGCCGGTGAAGCGAAAGTACCTTTCTTTAGCATTTCGGGTTCTGACTTCGTTGAAATGTTTGTTGGTGTGGGTGCATCACGTGTTCGAGATATGTTCGAACAAGCGAAAAAAAGTGCGCCATGTATCATCTTTATTGATGAAATAGATGCAGTAGGCCGTGCCCGCGGTATTGGCATGGGTGGTGGTAATGATGAACGTGAGCAAACATTAAATCAATTATTGGTTGAAATGGATGGTTTTTCAGGTAATGAAGGGGTTATTGTTATTGCGGCAACCAACAGGCCAGATGTGCTGGATCCTGCGTTACTTCGTCCAGGTCGTTTTGATCGCCAAGTTGAAGTGCCGTTACCAGATATTCGTGGCCGTGAACAAATTCTAAAAGTACACCTCAAAAAAGTACCTCTGAGTGATAGCGTTAATCCAAACGTGATAGCGCGTGGCACACCGGGCATGTCTGGTGCTGATTTAGCCAACCTAGTAAACGAAGCGGCTTTATTTGCAGCAAGAGCAGATAAAAAAGTTGTCGATATGAACGACATGGAAAACGCCAAAGACAAAGTGCTTATGGGTGCTGAGCGTCGTTCAATGGTGATGAGTGATGAAGAAAAAAGGTGCACCGCTTACCATGAGTCTGGACACGCAATTGTTGGCCGATTAGTTCCTGAACATGACCCTGTTTATAAAATAACCATTATTCCTCGTGGTCGTGCTCTTGGCGTGACGATGTTCTTGCCAGAAAAAGATGCCATTAGTATCAGTAAACGTAAGTTAGAAAGTCAATTGTCTAGCTTGTACGGTGGGCGCTTAGCTGAAGAAATTATCTTTGGTGAAGAAGCGGTGACAACCGGCGCTTCTAATGATATTGAACGTGCTTCAGCTATTGCTAGAAACATGGTTACACTATGGGGCTTTTCAGAAAAGTTGGGCGCATTAAATTACGGCGAAGATGAAAATGCAATGGGTCACTCAGGTGGTGGCGCAAAAATGATTTCTGATGAAACTGCTGAGTTGATTAATAAAGAAGTCCGTGTATTCATTGACCGTAACTACAAGCGTGCTGAAAAGATATTAAATGACAATATAGATATATTGCATGCAATGACCGATGCCTTAATGAAATACGAAACACTGAACAGTGATCAGTTAGATGAGTTAATGGCTCGTACAACAGTGAGTCCTCCAGATGACTGGGAAGATAATGATGAGTCTGGTTCAGGCACTGTTGCCGCAGCGACAAAAGAAAAAGCGAGTGAGGACACAACTAAGGACAGTGGACCAACAGTAGGTGGGCCGGCTGAGCAGCCTTAAGCCTACGCTGGATTTAACCAGCCAACTGTTAAAACAAAAGAACCCCCTGATTATGGGGGTTCTTAACGTTACGCCAGACTCTTTTTCAGATGGCGGGCAATACGCTTTACTTGATGCAGCAGTAAAACAAGCGTGCATTATGGTTTCGGCTGGCGCTGACATTATTGATATTGGCGGAGAGTCTACACGCCCTAACGCTACGCCTGTTTCTGTCGAAGAAGAACTTGCAAGGGTTATTCCAGTTATACGTGCCATCCGTTCAAACTCTGATGCCGTCATTTCAATTGACACCAGTAAAGCAGAAGTGATGAAACGTGCCGTTGAGGCGGGTGCCAATATGATCAATGATGTATATGCACTGAGACAGCTTGGAGCCATTGATATAGCTGCTAGTCTTAATGTTCCAGTCTGCTTGATGCATATGCAGGCGACGCCAGAGAGTATGCAAGAGGCGCCGAGTTATACGAATATAGTAGAACAGGTGAATGAGTTCTTTGTTGAACGATTGGGTGCTTGTATAAGTGCGGGTATAAAAAAAGAAAATATCATTCTAGATCCGGGTTTTGGTTTTGGTAAAACGTTACAACATAATTTAAGCCTGCTTGCTAACCTTAATTCATTTAAGGTCCACGGCTGTCCCATACTGGCAGGTTTGTCAAGAAAATCGATGTTAGGTGAGCTGTTAGGTAAACAAGTTAATGAACGGGTGATTGGCAGTGTGTCAGCGGCGTTAATGGCGGTTGTTAACGGTGCCTCTATTGTTCGTGTCCATGATGTGGCGCAAACATCCGATGCGTTAAAAATATATAATGCACTCCACAGTGTGAATTGAGAGCAGGATGACAAAAAAATATTTTGGTACGGATGGCATTAGAGGGCCTGTTGGTCAGGGTTCAATTACTCCTGAGTTTATTCTGAAGCTGGGGTGGGCAACCGGCAAAGTATTTGAAGAGCTTGGGCACTGTAAGATAGTTATTGGCAAGGATACGCGTATATCGGGCTATATGTTTGAATCAGCTTTAGAAGCAGGTTTGGTGGCTGCGGGTGCAGATGTTCAACTATTAGGGCCAATGCCAACGCCAGGCATTGCTTATTTGACGAGAACACTTCGAGCCAATGCAGGTATTGTTATTAGCGCATCTCATAATCCTCATTATGATAACGGTATTAAGTTTTTTTCCAGTGAAGGAAAGAAGCTAGCAGATGATATTGAATACGCCATTGAGAAAAAAATGGATGAACCGTTAGTTGTGGTTGAGTCCTCAAGTTTAGGTAAGGCGAGTCGAGTTGAAGACGCTGCTGGCCGATATATAGAGTTTTGTAAGAGTACTATCCCGCCGATGATGGATTTGTCAGGATTAAAAATGGTGGTCGATTGTGCTCACGGCTCTACCTATCACATTGCTCCATTTGTATTTGAAGAGCTGGGCGCAGAGGTCATAAAAATTGGCGTTGAGCCTAACGGTATTAACATTAATGAGGCCTGTGGTGCGACAAGCCCTGCAGCATTAACAGAAGCGGTACTATCCAATGCCGCTGATTTCGGTGTTGCGTTAGATGGTGATGGCGATAGACTCATTATGGTCGACCACTTAGGTGAAGTGCTGGATGGTGATGAAATTCTGTATATTTTGGCGAAAACAAGATTGGATAAAGGTTATTTAGGTACGTCAGTTGTTGGTACGCAAATGACTAACTTGGGCGTTGAGCACGCTTTAAATAGGCTAGGTGTTAATTTGTTACGCTCGGCGGTAGGTGATAGGCATGTTATTAAGCTGATGAGCGAGTCAAATTCTATTTTGGGCGGTGAAGGCTCTGGTCATATAATTTGTGCTGATAGGACAACCACCGGTGATGGAATTATATCGGCCTTGCAAGTATTGGAAACGATGGCGCGTGAATCGAAATCGTTGCATGAATTAAAAGAGGATATCCAGAAGTATCCTCAATGCATGATCAATGTGAAGTTAAGTGGCGGTATGAAGTTTGTTGTGACTGATGAAATAACCGCAGCGGTTACAAAAATTGAAGCTACGTTAGGTGAAAGCGGTCGAGTATTGTTGAGACCATCTGGTACAGAGCCATTAGTACGGGTAATGGTAGAAGGCGAAGATTTAGCAATAGTTGAAGCATTAGCGTTAGATTTGAGTCAAACGGTTGAATCTATTTTGAACGCTTAAAGCATTAATCTGATTGATTTATGAACGAATACTCGCTAACCTTGCTCGTTTTTTAGTTCAGGAAACATAATGCGTCAGCCATTGGTTGTTGGAAACTGGAAAATGAATGGTTCGCTAGCGAAAACGGGCGATCTTTTACATACATTATCAGTAGGTATTAATGATAAAATAGCGTGCGAAGTTGGTGTGTGTGTACCGTTTGTTTACCTTAATGTTGCTAAATTTGCTGTCAGTGATGATTCATTACTGACAATTGGTGCGCAAACTGTTTCAGAGTATGACGCTGGGGCTTATACAGGTGAAGTGTCTGCTAGGATGTTGGCTGACTTTGGTTGCTCTTGGGTTTTGGTTGGGCATTCAGAAAGAAGAACCATTTTTAATGAAAAGAACAAAGAACTCGTTAAAAAAACATTAGCCGCTCAAAAAAATGGTTTAACTCCTATTTATTGTGTTGGCGAAACTGAAGCCGACTATAAGTCGGGTGAAACGTTTAGTGTTATAGCTGAACAAATAAATGCACTACTGAATTGTGATGAGGTCGATTTAACACAATTAGTTTTAGCTTACGAACCTGTTTGGGCTATAGGAACAGGCTTAACTGCATCGCCAGAGGAAGCTCAGAAGGTGCATGTGTTTATTCGTGATTTAGTTAAAGTAAAAAATGTAGAAGCAGCAGTAAAAGTTAGAATTTTATACGGTGGCAGTGTCAAGCCAGATAATGCTTTAGCATTGTTTGGGCAAGAAGATATTGACGGTGGTTTGATCGGCGGTGCATCGTTAGATGCTAAAGCCTTTATTTCAATTTGCCAAAAGGCATAAAAGGATTACATTATGAGTTTGTTTGGAATGGTTTTAGCGGGGCATGTTGTTATAGCAGCCTTGATGATAGGGTTGATTTTAATTCAGCACGGTAAAGGTGCTGATGCTGGTGCGGCTTTTGGTAGTGGCGCATCTGGTACTGTATTCGGTGCAAAAGGCTCGGGTTCATTTATGAGCCGTTCGACGGCTATTTTGGCTGCGATGTTTTTTTCAACTAGTTTAACGTTGGCGTATTTAGGCGGTAATAGAAGTGCGCCAGAAAATATTATCGATAATATCTCTTCTCAGCCTGTTCAGTCGATAAGCGACAATCCAGCTGATTTAATTAACAGCCTTGGTGGTGATCAGCCGAAAAATGCGGCGAAATCAATATCAGAAGGCATGAAACCTACGGATGTCATTATCCCTGAATAACATGTTTGCCGAGGTGGTGGAATTGGTAGACACGCTATCTTGAGGGGGTAGTGTCCTATGGACGTGCGGGTTCAAGTCCCGCTCTCGGCACCAAAAATATAGATGATTAATCAATACTCTATTTTCATATTTCTTATTTTATCCATTATTGCGGCTAACTTGCCGTGGTTAAGCGATAAGCTTTTCTGTGTTAAACAGATAACCCGAAAATCAGGCTGGCTCCGTTGGTTTGAGTGGATGTCTTGGTACGCGGTTGTTTTTATATCAGGCTTTGCGCTTGAATTTCAAACAATGGGTACGAGCGCAGCCCAGGATTGGGAGTTTTATGTCGTAACCTTATGCTTATTTGTCGTGTTTGCGTTGCCTGGCTTTATTTATCATTACGATTTAAAGAAAATATTAAAGTTTCGTTAGGCTCTAATTCGCGAATGCTTTTCTGTTTTCTTATTTACAGTTACATATAAGTTATAAAAGCTAATTATTCGGCTATAATTCTATTTTTTACTAAAGGAGATTGTTAGAAATGAAAGCACCTGTTCATGTAGCCGTTACTGGCGCCGCTGGCCAAATTTCGTATTCACTATTATTTCGCATTGCATCAGGCGACTTTTTAGGTCCTGATCAACCTGTTTGTTTACACCTTTTAGAAATCACACCTGCTATGGGTGCGCTTGAAGGTGCTGTAATGGAATTGAATGATTGTGCGTTTCCTTTATTACAAGAAGTGATTATGTCTGATGATGCAGAAGTTGCATTTAAAGATATTGATTTCGCATTCCTAGTTGGTGCCCGTCCTCGTGGCCCAGGCATGGAACGTAAAGATTTATTAGAAGCCAATGCAGCGATTTTCTCTGTACAAGGCAAAGCACTTAATAAAGTAGCTAAGCGTGATGTACGTGTATTGGTTGTAGGTAACCCTGCAAACACAAATGCATTAATTGCGATGAACAATGCGCCGGATTTAGACGCACGTAACTTCACAGCGATGACACGTTTAGATCATAATCGTGCAATGAGCTTGTTGGCTGAAAAAACGGGTACTCACAATACAGACATTACTAAAATGACTATTTGGGGCAACCACTCAGCAACTCAATACCCAGATTTACATAACACATTAATTAATGGTGAAGACGCGTTATCTAAAATTGATGCAAGCTGGTATTCAGATGATTACATTCCTGCTGTTCAACAACGTGGTGCAGCTATTATTAAAGCACGTGGCTTATCAAGCGCAGCGTCTGCAGCTAGTTCAGCTTTAGATCACATGAGAACATGGGTTCAAGGTACTGCTGATGGCGATTGGGTTAGCATGGGTATTCCAAGTGACGGCAGCTACGGTATTGAAAAAGGTTTGATTTATTCTTTCCCTGTTACTGTGAAAGATGGCGATTATTCAATTGTTCAAGGTCTAGAAATCAATGATTTTAGCCGTGAAAGAATGACGGCAACTGAAAATGAACTGAAAGAAGAGCGTGATGGTGTTAAGCATCTGCTATAAGGTTTATTAAGAAAGTTTAAAAAAAGCCATGCACTTGCATGGCTTTTTTTTTGCGTGCTATAAAGGTTTCATTAATAAAAGGTAAAGGTTGTTTAAATGGTTGATTTAACAGAGTCAAAAATAGAGGTTCTTTCGACGGTTTCCGTTGTAAATGAAAAAAATGAGAGTGTTGATGTTGCTCTTGTTGAAGAGCGGCCGTTAACAATATATGTTGATAAAAAAGAAGTTCTGACGCTCATGACGATGGGGTGCTTTCCTGAGTTATTAATATTGGGCTATTTAAAAAACCAAACTTTTTTTAAAGAATTAGACGATATTCAATCGCTACAAGTGGATTGGCAAACGAATGCCGTGGCGGTTATCTCTAGTAGAAATGCACCTAATATAGAAAAGTTAAAAGAGCGGGTGACGGTCACTTCTGGTTGTGGGCAAGGCACGATGTTTGGCAATGTGTTGGACAGCTTGAAAGGTACTCGCTTGACTCAAACCACTATCAAGCAATCACGGATTTATTTCTTATTGCAGTTTTTAGGAAAATACAACACGGTGTATAAAAGTGCTGGTGCTGTCCATAGCTGTGCGTTATGTAAAGATAACGAGGTTTTGTTTTTTGTTGAAGATGTTGGGCGGCACAACGCAGTGGACACCATTGCAGGTTTTATGTGGTTGAATGATGTTAAGGCAGATGGTTGTATTTTTTACACAACAGGGTGGCTGACATCAGAGATGGTGATTAAAGTGGCGCAGATGGGCGTATCTATTTTATTGTCCCGGTCGGGCGCAACAAAGATGGGTTTGGATGTTGCGCAGCAAGTGGGCGTTACGTTAATTGCCAGAGCAAAAGGGCGCCACTTTCAGGTGCTTAGTGGTGTTGAAAATATTTTATTTGATGAGCTGCCTTGAAACTTAAACAAACTTATTAAGTAGTTTCTCTGCTTCTACTAGATCATCATCACAGTTAATATTAAAGAAAGGGTCGATATTCTCGTAGTTAAAAATTTGTTGGGAAATATTGTAACGAGCAGTCCATTTATCTATTTTTCTAAGCCCTTCATCTTTCAAAGCGGTTCGTAAATCATCAATTAATGCGATTGACCATAAGCCTATAACTGGGTGTGTGCGCCCGTTTGAGACGGGGCAGGCTAATAGTGATTTGTTTTCTTGAGTGGACTGATAAAGCTGGCTAACGAGGTTATTAGGTAAAAAAGGCGTGTCTACAGGAACAGAAACTATCCATAGTGTCTGAGGACTGTTTTCTTTAACCCATTCCATTGCCGTTAATATGCCTGCTAAAGGACCAAGGAAGCCATCTAAAGAGTCCTTAATAATGGGCAACTGATAGTGCTCAAATAGATTGTCTTCTCGATTACTATTGATGATGACTGTTTCACATTGCGATGTGATGTTATCTAACACATATTCAAATAAAGGCTTGCTGTTTAGTTGTAATAAGGCCTTATCTTGGTTAGCCATACGTCGGGATAAACCACCGGAAAGAATAACAGCGATAATTTCATTAGTTTTATACAGCATTTGTTACAGGCTCTATTTTCACAGCGGAGTATTTGAACTCCGGTATTTTACCAAAAGGATCCAGCTCTTGGCTGGTTAATATGTTTGCTGCAGATTCTACAAAAGCAAAGGGGATGAAGACGAGGCCATTTTGGACTTTATTATCAATGCGTACCTGAATATTGATTTGGCCGCGACGGCTTGACACACAAACGCTATCGCCGGCTTTAATATTAAGTTTTAGGCAATCGGCATGACTCATTTGTATGAAAGCTTCTGGTTCCAATTCATTAAGTATTTCGCTTCGCCGCGTCATTGCGCCAGTGTGCCAATGCTCCAGCTGCCTACCGGTTGTTAAAATGAAGGGGAAGTCTTTATCCAGCGGGTCGTTGGGTGGTAAAAGGTTTGCAGGAACAAATTTTCCGCGTCCATCAGGCGTAGGGAAGCCGTCAGAGAAAACGATACCTTGGCCAGCTTCATTAGGATTGGCGCAAGGGTAGGTCACTGAGTTTTCATTACATAGCCTTTCCCAGCTGATATGGGTTAAGGATGGCATTGCTTGCTGCATTTCTTGGTAAATATCTTCAGGCGACTCGTAAGACCAATCAAGTCCCATGCGTAAGGCGATTTGTTGGGTAATCCACCAATCGGCTTTTGCGATGCCTGGCGGCTCAACAGCTTTTTGTCCCATTTGTACCTGTCTGTTTGTGTTACTGACAGTGCCTGTCTTTTCTGGCCATGCTGCGGCAGGGAAAACCACATCAGCAAACATAGCTGTTTCTGTAAGGAAAATATCTTGAACAACAAGGTGTGAAAGCTTCGCCAGTGCGCCGCGAGCATGCGTGTGTAGTGGCATAGTTAAGTTGGCCACCTAATTAGAGGTGATATTATTCATCTCAAGATAAAAAGGTGAGCGCATGATGAGAAGAAGCAGACCAACATTTACCCCTGAATTTAGGCTTGAAGCAGCAC